>NZ_CP023270.1:4800000-5108041 GCF_002966795.1 Achromobacter spanius | reverse complement strand
CGTACTCGTAGACGCCTACGACGGCGTAGGCATCGGGGCCGTGCGGTGTGTCCTGCGGGACGATGCCGCGCAGCGCGCGATGGTCGCGTAGCAGGTCTCGCGCAGGTTCGCTTGCCTTTCGGTCACGATATTCGGCGCGGGCAGGGCGGCGGCATCGACTGTCCACCATGCATCGGCTCCGTGTTCGAGGCTTTGCAGCACGGTTGCCGGCTCGCCGCCAACGAGTTCGATCCGCGCGTGATAGCCCTTGTCCGGCACGGCGCGATACTCCGCGCGTTGCGCGGCGGAGATCACGCTGATCGATGGTTCAGGCGCAAGGCCGGCATGCAACCGGGCGTCAGAAACAATCGCAACAATAAATGACGCCTGTTTGATCCGGGATAGACGGGCGCAAGCGCTTCCCAAGCCTTTGGCGGCATCACCATGTGTTTCAGCGGACAAACCGAATATTGCGATCCGTACCAGAGCCGGTAGGATGCGCGCACATTGCTCCAGTCCATTCCCCTAAGGATCGATTCCATGTCCCTGCCGCGCCCGCGACTTGCTCTTTCTGCCCTGACCCTTGCCTTGACCCTGTCGGGCTGCGTCACGATCCCGGATTCGAACGGCGAGGGCACCGCGGACGACAAGCGTTATGGGCAGCTGGTCGATCTGATCGGCGAGGCGCTGAAGGATGGCATGTCGGTGGTGCTGGTGGCGGACCTGATGCCGCACGCCACGCTGAAGGACGCCATGCAGATGACGACGTGGACCGGCAACACCGTCTGGATGTTCGAGCCCGATCCGCGCATCACGTTCGGGCGCAAGTTCCAGAACAACTCGCTGCAACGCGACAAGGACACGACCTACCTGTTCAAGGCCTTCGAGGTCCACATTCTGCCGCCCGGCAAGTACCTGCTGACGGGCGGGGACGATTACAAGCTCAATGCCACGCTCAATCAGGTCGGCGCGAAAGCCGGACCGGTTGGCTCGGGCCGCGGCGCCAACGGCACCACGTATCTGTCGCCGGAGCTGTATCGCGAGTTCTACAAAGAGACCAATTGGCACGAAGGCACGACGAACACGCAGACCCGCACGCAGAAGGTCTGCACGGCCGTGCACCGCGCATCCGGCGCCTGCGTGGCCTGGGGCGAGCAGCAGGTCACCGAGACCACGCCGGGATCGCGTGCCGGCTACTACGAAGACACCACGTCGCGCGACATCCCCGCCATCAAGGTGCAATCCCGTGTGGTGCCCAAGCTGGCGCTGGCCAGCTTCACGCTCAAGGGCGGCGACCTGGTGCTGAGCCAGCGCATGCACATGAAGACGCCCAGCTACCAGTTCAAGCAGTCCGCCTGCCGCGCGGTCGATCCCAAGATGATCGAGTGCCCGCTGGAGGACTTCACGGTGTACACGTGGCCGGCGCCGTTAGACTTCGCGCAGAAGTATTTCGCGCAGCGCACCAACCTGACCGACGCGCAGCGCGAGCTGCTGGCCAAGCTCAAGCCGATGCAGATCACGCCGTTGGGCAAGCAGGGCATGCAGGACCCGGTGTGGGGCGTGCCGCTGTCGCTGGGCAAGGGCAAGTAATACGGAATCGCGAAAATTTCATATTGAATGAGTTTGATTCTTAGTTATACTCGGACACATCTGTGCGGGCGGTTATGCCGTCCGTGCGGATCTCCGGTCTACGTACCAATGCAGCGGGCGTTTCGGCTTCGGCGGAACGTTTCGGTACGCCGGCGGGCCGGCGCATAAAGACAATAAAAACCAGCAAGGCCGCTCGCTTTTCGAGAGGGAATTTCCGACATCGCCTCGCCGTCGCGAGTGGGCGGGCGCATTGCGCTTGCCCGGCGGCAGCGCATACGGCAATCGAAGGTTTTTCTCGCGGGCGAGCGCGATTGACAGCATCACCCAAGCGCATTCCCCGAGCGCCGACGCATCGGCAGATCGACCCGTCGAACGTCCGCCGCGCCCGCCGTCCTTCGTACAGAACCTGGAGCACTGCATGCCTGTCCCCACCCGTCGCCGCAAGCTCGCGATCGCCTTGTCCGCCGCCCTGGGCGCGCCCACCGCTTTCGGCCCCACCGCCTTCGCGCAGACGTCCGGCGCCAATCAGCCGGTTCCCCAATTGCCCGCCGTCACCGTGACGGGCGCCAGCGAGAACAAGCCGGATGAAATGCCGCCGGTTTACGCGGGCGGCCAGATCGCGCGCGGCGCGAGGCTGGGCATGCTGGGCAATGTCGACATGATGAGCACGCCGTTCAACGTGACGTCGTACACGTCGGAACTGGTGTTGAACCAGCAGGCGCGCAGCCTGGCGGACGTGATGGCAAACGATCCGGGCGTGGTCAGTGCCGGGCCGTGGTTCTTCGACAACTTCAATATCCGCGGCTTTGCCGTCAACCGTGCGGAGATCGGTTTCAACGGTCTGTACGGCATCGCCAATTCCGAGGGCGTGCAGCTTGAAGGGCTGGAGCGCATCGAAGTCCTCAAGGGGCCGAGCACGCTGCTCAACGGCAGCGCGCCGCGCGGCACGGCGGGCGGCGCGATCAACCTGGTGCCCAAGCGGGCAGACGACACGCCGCTGACGCGTTTCACGACCAGCTATGTGGGTGACGCCAACCTGGGCGCCAACGTGGATATCGGCCGGCGCTTTGGCCAGGACAACAAGTTTGGCGTGCGGCTCAATGCCGCCTATCGCGACGGCGAAGGCTCGGTGGATAACGAAAAGCCACGCGCCTCGAACGTGACGCTGGGGCTGGACTACCGCGGCGAGCGGCTGCGGGCCAGCGCGGATCTGGGCGCCAGCAACCAGAAGGTCAGCGGCGCGCGGAACAACTATTTCGTCACGACCGCATTTCCGCCGTCGGCGCCGCGCGGCGACATCAATCCCTATCCGTCGTGGTCGTATCAGGACAAGGACTATGCGTTTGCGATGGTGCGCGCCGAATACGACCTGACCCGCAACTGGAGCATCGGCGGCGCATTCGGGCTGGCTGAGACGACGCGCAAGGCCAATTCGCCGTGGGGCGTCATCATCAACGACGCCGGCGACCTGGATTTCACGGCGTTCGGGCTGAAGGAACGCAACAAGACGCGCAGCGGCGAGCTGAACACGCGCATCCAGTTCGACACCGGTCCCATCAAGCACAGCGCCGTGCTGGCGGTGACCGACTACGACTCGAAGGTCAGCGCCTATCAGCCGCAGTCGTCGTGGAACGAATTCAGCAACATCTATCACCCTAGCAGCCTGTCGGAGCCCGACAACTTCAGCCTGGACGGCACGATGGTGCCGCAGAACGATATGACGTTGCGCAGCTATGCCATCACCGACACCTTGTCGATGCTGGACGAGCGCGTGCTGCTGACGCTGGGCATGCGGCATCAGAAGATCGACGTGAATTCCTACGTCTGGAACACCGGCGCGTGGCAGTCCAACTACACCCGCAGCGCCAACACGCCGGCGGTGGGCCTCGTCGTCAAGCCGACCGACAAGCTGTCGCTCTACACCAACTACGTCGAGGCGCTGGCGCAAGGCGCGGTGGCGCCGGCCACGGCAGTGAACGCGGGCGAGGTGTTCGAGCCGTTCGTGTCCAAGCAGTTTGAAGTGGGCGCCAAGATGGACTGGGGCACGTTCTTCACGTCCCTGAGCGCCTTTCAGATCAAGCGGCCCAGCGGGTTCCTGGGCGCGGACAACGTGTATCGTCTGGCCGGCGAGCAGCGCAATCGCGGACTGGAGTTGTCCGTCGCAGGCGAGGCCGCGCGCGGTCTGCGGCTGTTGGGCGGCGTGGCGTGGACCCGCGCGATCCTGACCGAAACCCCGGGTGGCGAATTCAACGGCGCCAAGGCGTCGGGCGTGCCGACGTGGTCCGTCAAGCTGGGCGCGGAGTACGACATCGCGCAGGTGCCCGGCCTGACCGCCACGGCGCGCATGATCTACACGTCTTCCATCCCGTGGGACGCGGACAACAACGCGACCGTCCCGGCCTGGACGCGTTTTGACGTGGGCGCACGCTACGCAACGCGCATCGCCGACCGTAACGTGGTGTTCCGCGCGGCCGTGGAGAACGTGTTCAACCGCCGGTATTGGGATTCGTCGCCCGCGTACCAGATGGTCACGTCCGCCGCGCCGCGCACGTACATGCTGTCGGCCAGCGTCGACTTCTGATGGCTGCAGGCCGGCATCGGCTGGGAGAGCGCCAGACATGGGTCTGGCTGCACCGCTACGCCGGTCTGCTGACCGCGCTGTTTCTGACGGTGGCGGGGCTGACCGGCAGCATCCTGGCGTTTGGCCACGACATCGATGCCTGGCTCAATCCCCGCTTTCACCAGGCGCGATCGGCCGCGCCGCCGCTGGGCTTTGATGCGCTGGCCGCGCGCATCGAGGCGTCGGATCCCGCGCTGCGGGTCGACTACGTGACGCACGATGGCACGCCCGGCCGCACGGCGCTGGCGTTCGTGTCGGCGCGCGCGGGGAATCCGCCGCTGGGCTTCGACGAGGTGTACGTCGATCCCGGCACCGGCGAGATCCAGGGCAAGCGCTCGCGCCGGGCCTGTTGCCTGCAGGCCGAAAGCTTCGTGCCCTTCATGCTGCAGATCCATCACAGCCTGTATGTGCCGGGCTTGTGGGGGTGGTGGTTCATGGGAGGCATCGCGCTGATCTGGCTGGTGGACAGCTTTGTCGGCTTCTACCTGACCCTGCCCCGTGGCGGGCTGCGCGTGGCGAAATGGAAGCCCGCGTGGCTTATCAAGCGCGGCGCGGGATCGTACCGGCTGAACCTGGATCTGCACCGCGCCTTTGGGTTGTGGCTATGGCTGGCGCTGGTGCTGCTGGCGTTGAGCAGCGCATACCTGAACCTGCGCGAAGAATTGTTCCGACCGGCCTTGTCGGCCGTGTCGACGTTGACGCCGATTCCCACGGCCAGCACGCCGCCTGCGGGCCGCGATGCGCTACCGGTGGTGGGCTTTGACGCCATCCGCGCCCGCGCTGACGCGCACGCCCAGGCGCAGGGGTGGCGGCAGCGCGTGAGCGGCGTCAGTCACTTCAGTGAACTGGGTCTGTACCTGGCGCTGTTGTGGCCGTCGCATTACGACCGGGGGCGTGGCCTGGGATCGCCCATGCTGTACTACGACGCGCACACCGGTGCGCTGGTGGGGGTGACGCAGCCCGGCCGCGGCACGGCGGCCGACGTCTTTACACAGATGCAGTTTCCGCTGCACAGCGGCCAGATTGGCGGCCTTGCCGGCCGCATCGTGGTCTGTGCGCTGGGGCTGGTGGTCGCGATGCTGAGTGTGACGGGCGTGGTGATCTGGTGGAAGAAGCGCCGTTCGCGGGACGTGTCGGCGCGTCGCGCGGGGCGGGCCTGAACTTCGCGCCCGACGCCTTGCCGGATTGCTACTAACGGTTGATGGTCGTAGTCATTCCGGCTACTTGAGTGGCCGAATAACTGCGCATAGATTGACCAAGGCCGATTTGCCTTCGCGCGAATCGACCGTATGGATGGTCCGCAGCCGAAAGTCTTCAGTGGTGCGTTTTCTCTGTGTTCTTCAGGGAGCCCATTCTTGGACGTCCACCCCCTCCTTGCAGGCTTGTGCGCTTCAGGCACAAGCCGTCTTCCCCCGCCCGCGTGCAAGATCGCCGCCTCGTCCTGCGGCCGCGTGCTGCCGCCCGTTTCCCGTCTTTCCCTCTGACCTTGATCCACGGAGCGTGCCCGCCACATCGACACCGAATGCGTATTAGCTAGAAAAAATATCGTCGTGCATGTTGGAAGTCCCCTTAGTGAACTTCGCCAAGTACATCCATTAGGAGCGATAACAATGAAGCTAACTCGCCGCAAACTGAACGCAGGGGGATTGGCCCTGCTGGCTGCAGGATCGCTGGGGCCGGCGTTCCGGGCCTCAGCCGCCGCCTCTGAAGGGCTGGTGGCAAATCTGCCGGAAGCCGACGACCGTTTCGTCACGGCCACCGACGCCTACATCTATGCTTATCCGCTGGTGACGATGGAGATGACCCGCCGGGTGATCACCAACGTCGCCGAACCCAAGGGCACGCGCGCGCCGATGGGCCAGCTCATCAAGCTGCGCCAGTATCCGGACGCCAAGTTCCGAGACGTGACGGCGCCGAACGCCGACACGCTGTACACCACGTCATTCTTCGACGTGGGCGACGAGCCCTGGGTCGTCAGCCTGCCCGATCTGAACGGCCGCTACGCGCTGTTTCCGCTCTTGGACGGCTGGACCACCGTGTTCGACGTCCCCGGCAAACGCACGACCGGCACCGGCGCGCAGACCTTCATCGTGACGGGGCCGGGCTGGGAAGGGACCGTGCCGCAAGGCATGAAGCAGTACAAGTCGCCGACGAGCATCGTCTGGCTGCTGGGCCGCATCTATTGCACGGGCACGCCCGAAGACTACGCCGAAGTGCACAAGCTGCAGGACCAGGTGAAGCTCGCGCCGCTGAGTGGTTGGGGCAAGGACTGGAAGGCGCCGCAGGGCAAGGTCGATTCGGCCATCGACATGAAAACGCCGGTGCGCGACCAGGTCAACAACATGGATGCGACCGAGTATTTCTCGCTGTTCGCGCAGCTGCTCAAGCGCAATCCGCCGACCGCGGCAGACGCGCCCATGGTCGAGAAACTGGCGACGATCGGCATCGTGCCGGGGCAGGATTTCGACAAGTCCAAACTGCCCGCCGACTTCGCCAAGCGAGTGCCGGAAACCGGCTTCGCACGCATCATGGCGCACTTCCGGTCCAACGATGGCGACATCCAGCACATCGACGGCTGGGGCTTCACGACCAAGACGGGGATCTACGGCACGAACTACCTGCAGCGCGCCTTGATCACCGCGATCGGGCTGGGCGCGAACCGGCCGCAGGACGCGGTTTATCCGACCTCGTTGCGCTCGGCCAATGGCGCGATCCAGCGCGAATACCACGGCTCGGAAAAGTACGTGCTGTCCTTCCGCAAGGGGATGGCGCCGCCCGTGTCGGGGTTCTGGTCGCTGACCATGTATGACCAGAATTACTTCTTCGTCGATAACCCGCTGAACCGCTATTCCATCAGCGAACGCCAGCCGCTCAAGCGCAAGCCGGACGGGTCGATTGATCTGCTGATCCAGAACGAATCGCCAGGTCCGGAGATGGAGTCGAACTGGCTGCCGGCGCCCAAAGGCCGGTTCATTCTGATGATGCGGCTCTATTGGCCGAACGAAAGCGATCCTTCCATCATCAATGGCTCGTGGACCGTGCCGCCAGTGCGGCGGGTGAGCTGACGCGGTCATGGCGGCAGGGCGCGCCCCGGGCGTTTCCGGGGCGTGGCCCGCCTGTCTGGATACGCCTTCGGGCCGGAGGATACGCGATGAAAATGCACGTCATTGCCTGTGCGGCATGCGCGGCGCTTCATGCCGGGGCCGTGATCTCGGCCGAGCCGCAGGCCGCGCCCGCCGTCAGCGCGGCCGCTTCCGATGAATGGCAGTTCTCGGTGTCGCCGTATTTATGGGCGCCGGCGCTGTCGGGAAAGATCACGCACCGGCGGCTGCCCCCCGTCGACGTCGATGCGAGCTTCGACAAGATCTTCGACAACCTGGATTTCGCGGCCATGCTGATGGGCGATGCGCGCAAGGGAAGGTACAGCATCTTTGGCGACCTGCTGTACGTGAAGGTCGGCGCGCAAGGCGACACGCCGCGGGGCATCCTGGCCGACAGCGCGGACGTGAAGAACGAGTCGTTCACGGGCATGATCGGCGCCGGCTATTCGGTGCTGGACCGGTCAGAGCACAGCCTGGACGTGGTGGGCGGCCTGCGGGTCTGGTCGGTGGACAACAGCATCAGGTTCAATGGCCCGCTGACACGCGGCACAAAATATAGCGACAGCGCGACGTGGGTGGACGCCATGGTGGGCGTTCGCGGCACCTACAACTTTCATTCCAAGGCTTACTTGACGGGCTGGGGCATGATCGGCGCGGGCGGCGCGCAGGCGGACTGGGACCTGGGACTGGGCGTGGGTTACAGCTTCAACAGGTCGGTGTCGGCCGTCGTCGGTTACCGCGCGATGGGCGTGGACTACGAACGCAACGGTTTCAAGTACGACGTGGTGCTGCAGGGGCCGATCGCGGGGGTGACGATCCGGTTCTGATGGCGCTGCCCGGCGCTGCGCTCAGCGCAGGTCGGCCACGTTGACGGTCGCGGCGCCGCAGGCCTGCACCAGTTCAGGGTCATGGCTGGCAAACAGCACGACGCGATCTTGCGCCCAGCGCTTGAAGACGTCCGCCAGCACGCCGCGCGCCTGCGCGTCCAGCCCATTGCTGGGCCCGTCGGCCACGACGACCGCCGGATTGCCCAGCGCGGCGGCGGTCAGATAGACCTTGCGCCGCGTGCCCGTGGACATCTGCTCGAATCGCTTGTCCAGATGCGGCTCAAGGCCAAGCTGACGTGCCAGTTCCCGGATCGAATCGTCCAGCATCACGCCTTTGGCCTGGGCCGCCTGTTCCAGCAGGCCGCGCCCCGTCTGCTCGGGAAACGCCATGCAGTTGTCCGGCACGTAGGCCAGCCGGGATTGCGCCGCTTGCGGTGCATCGCGCAGCGAGTGGCCGTCGATGTGCACGTCGCCGCCGTCCGGCGCCAGGGCGCCCGCGATGATGTTCAGCAGGCTGGATTTGCCGGTGCTGTCCTCTTCGCACAGCGCCACGCATCCTGGCGCAAAGGTATGCGTCAGTCCCTGGAACACGATGTAGTCGCCGTAGCGCTTGCTGAGATTTTCGATGCGTAGCATGCGGCAAGTGTACGAGAGGAAAGCCGGCCGTGGGTTGTGGTGTCCGGACGCGGCCGTTAGCATCGGCGGCTACCCCCACACAAAAACCGGAGACTTCATGACTGCGCCCATTCCTGAATTCACCCATGCCCTGGTGACGCGCGACGCACGCGGCGTCTACACCCTGCAGATCCACGACGCCAAGAGCCTGAACATCCTGGCGTCGGCCGTCACGCTGAGTCTGACCGAGGCGGCGCGCTGGATTGCGGCGCAGGACGACGCGCGCGCGGTGGTGGTTCGCGGGACGGGCGAGAGGGCGTTTGTGGGCGGGGCCAATATTTACGAGATGGCCGAGCTGGATCCGCCCGGCGCGCGTTCGTTCATCACGCGGCTGCGCGAACTTTGCGAGGCGGTGGCGGACATTCCCGTGCCGACCATCGCGCGGTTGCCAGGTTTCTGCCTGGGCGCCGGCATGGAGCTGGCGGCCGCCTGCGATATCCGGTTGGGCTCGGCGGACGGGGTCTTCGGCATGCCCGAGGTGCGCGTCGGCATTCCCTCCGTAATTCATGCGCTGTTGTTGCCAGCGCTGATCGGCCAGGGCCGGACCAACTGGCTGCTGCTCACCGGCGAAACGGTGGATGCGGCGCAGGCGCGGGATTGGGGGTTTCTTGAATTCCTATGCGAGGCGGGCGGGCTGGACGCGCTGGTCGAACGCACCGTGGCGCCGATTGCCGCCAGCGGTCCGCGCGCCGTGCGGTCACAGAAGGCCTTGTTGCGCTACTGGACAGAATCGTCGATCCAGGCGGGTTTGGACCGTAGCGTCGAAGCTTTCGGTGAGGCCTTTACCACTGACGAGCCGCGCGAGTGCATGGCGCCGTTCCTGGCGCGCAAGCGGCATCGCTAGGCAAGAAGGCGGGGCGCGGCCCGCCGCTGGCCGTCGGCTGCAGTGTTTGCGCGGGTCTGCTTCGCGCATCCGGACAGGAACGCCATGTGCTGACAGCAAGGCTTGTCATCGCGCAAGGAGCCGACATGATTGCCGAAGCGAATGAAATGGAACGCTGCATCGATAGCTGTCTGACCTGTTATCGCACGTGCGTAAAGACTGCAATGCACCATTGCCTGGAAGCCGGGGGCGAGCACGTCGAGCCGCATCATTTCCGGCTGATGATGGGCTGCAGCGAAATCTGCCGCACCGCAGCGCACTCGATGTTGGTGGGCGTGGAAAACCACAAGGTCATCTGCGGCGCCTGTGCCGCGATCTGCGACGACTGCGCGGCCAGTTGCGAGGGCATTGAAGGCATGGCCGACTGCGCGCGCGTGTGCCGCGAATGCGCCGAGAGCTGCGTCAAGATGGCGTCTTAGCGATTCTGAAGAGGGCAAGCAATGGCAGGCCCCGCAAGCGGGGCCTCGTTCGGATCACTTCCGAAGATGCTCGCGCACGGCGGTGGCCGACGGCCCCACGGCTTTCACAGCGTCGCGCAGTTGGGATTCGCTGACGCCGAGCGCCTCAGTCCAGTAGCGCAGCTCGTGCGGTTCGTTGACGTTGATCCGGGAACGGTCCTGGGGACCGCGCTTGCTCAGGTCGTCTGACATGTTTCCATCCTCCGGGTTGAGACGTCCCGGAGGTCAGCAAGCCGCATGCCCGTTGCCGGCGGGCGCCCCGGTCATTGCACCCGGGTCGGGGTCGCCACACGCGAGGTCTGGGCGGGCATGCGTTCGACTGTCAGCGCATCCGGTTCAGCCGTGGACGGCCGGACCACCACGGTCTTGTTCGCGCTGGCCGCGCCCAGATTGGGCAGGTCAGTCGGACGCGCCGCGACGGCCGTGAACGGACCGCCGCCGCTGGCCGGGACGCCGTCCAGCGTCAGGTTGGCGGCCCAGGTGCCGCTGCGGCGCGACAGCACTTGATAGCGCTGCGGCGCGCCCGCGGCACGGGCAACGACGTACAGCGTGCCGTCGACCAGGCTGATGGCGGGGGGCGACGCGGCGTCGGCGTCCAGCTTGCCGAGCTTGCCGTGTTCCAGCAGCCAGAGCTGTCCGCCCGCGCGCTCCAGGATGGCGAGCACGACCTGGCCGTCATTACCGGCGTGGATGGCGGGGCGGCCAATGAACGGCACGCCCATGTCCGTCGGGGCGCTCCAGTCCATGTCCAGATCGGTGGTGTCGCCCGCTTCGACCAGCTTGGTCAGGTGGTTGTTGGCGCGCTGCCGGAAGTAAAGCTCGACGCGGTCTTCGTGGTTGCGGATGGCGGCCAGTCCGCCGGCGGCTTCCGGCGCGGCGACGCGGCGCCAGGCTTGCCATTCCGACCGCTGGCCCTTGGCGGCCGGGAGCTGGCGGGTATAGAAGAGTTCGCCCTTGGCGGCGATCGCAAACACGACGTAGCGCCCATCCGAACCGCGCGCGGCGGCGGGGGAACCCGAGGCGCCCTCCAGCGGCGGCAGCGCCTGCCAGGTGCTCCAGCTGCCGTCGATGCCGGACGGCGCGATCCAGTGCAGCACGCCGTCATAGCCCAGCGCGACGGCGGCGGCCTCGCCGCGTGGCGCGACGGCCGGGATCTGCGTGACGCGCAGGCCACCCAGCGCCTGCCAGCCCTGCCAGGTGCCGTCATGGCGCTGCTTGTTGGCCCAGACGCCGCCGAGCGGGTCGCGCGCCATCAGGCCGGCCGTGCCGTCGGCGTGGGCAAACGACACCACGGGCCCGGTGGTGCGGCCGCCCAGGCTGTGCCAGCGCTTTTCGCCGGAATCCCAGCTGTTCACGGCGGCGTTGGTCTCGCCCGCCGCAAACACGACTAGACCGCCGCGGCCGTCGGGGTAAACCTGCGGCGCGACGTCGTGGCGTGACACGTAATAGGCGCGCTGGACCCATGCGGCAGCGGGGCCGGCGGGTTCCTGGCAGCCCTTGGGACCGGCGCAGTAGTGGTAGTCGTTCCACGCGTAGTGCTGGAAGATCACCGACTTGCTCGCGATTTCCGCTTCCGCGAGGTTGGTGGCGCGTTCCTGGCTGGGATAGTCGATGTAACCCGTTTCTGCATAGTTGCCGGGCGCGCGCAGCATGGCTTCGCGCGCCAGCCGTGCGCTGGCGATGTGGTCGGGGTGCCCGTGGCCCGCGCAGCGCCAGCAGAGCTGGGTGTAGGGCACGCTGATCGTGTCGTCCAGGTGCCGCACGGTGGTGGGGCCATATTGGCGGATCATTTCGGCCAGCGTGTCCACAAGCTGCTCGCGCGTGTAGACCTCGGGATGCGGGCCCAGGGTATCCACATTCTGGTTGGGTTCGGATTCGGTGCGGCTCAGCGGCGTCAGGCTGCCCCAGCCCTTGCCCAGCCACGGATCCTTCAGCCGCATGTGCCACAGCTGCACCCGGGGGTTGCCGGTCAGCGTAAAGCGCGCAATCTGGCGGCCCGCGACGATGCCGGTGTCTTCCTTCCACGCGTCGGGCTGATGCGCCATGTAGGCGTAGGCGGCGCGTACGCCCCGCTCGCGGCCCAGCATGTAGCCTTCGCCTTCCCCGGCGTCGCTGGCGGTCAGGTAGACCAGGCGCACGCAGCCGCCGGCCTCGATGTTCGAGGCGACGTCCGGATTCATGAAGAGCAGGTCGTCATCCAGGTGGGCGACGAAGGCCAGGTCCTTGATGCCGTGGCACTCGGCCAGCGACGGCGGCGCGGCCAAGGATTGGGTGGAGAACAGGGCTGCGGCCAGGCAGCAAAGCGCCTGGCACAGCGGGCGCAGCAAGGCAGTCAAAGCGGGCATAAAAAAAGCGCTGCAGGTTGGAGGTGCAGCGCGTCTTGAGGTGGTAAAGAGTGCGGAAAGTATAGCTGCGACGCGGACGCGGGCTGCAATAGGCGCTTGCCCGGTGTGGTGCGGGGCCGACGTTTTGCAATGCGATAAACGGGGACGTCTGTGAGGCAGAGGCGAAGTGAAAAGGGGACGCGTAAATAATCTGAGGGAGCATGAAAAAGGGGACGCCAATCATGACGTCCCCTATTCGTTCAACGCGCCGATTCGGTGCTGACCACCAGCTTGTCCGCGCGCGCCGTGCGCGTCCGGCGTTCCAGCATCACCGCCCACAACCACAGCGGCATGCTGGCAATCGCAAGCAGGCTGCCGACCCAGCCGGTCGACGTCCAGCCGAACCCGGCGGCAATCGCAAGACCGCCCAGGAAGGGGCCGAGCGCGTTGGCCGTGTTGAAGGCCGAATGGTTGAGCGCCGCGGCCAGCCCTTGGGCGTCGCCCGAGACGTCCATCAAACGCGTCTGCAAGACGGTGCCCAGCGCGCCGCCCACGCCCACCAGGAACACGTTCAGCGTGATCAGCCAGACGTTGTGCGCCATGAACGGGAAGAGGGCCAGCACCACGGCCGACCACAGCAGCAGAAGGCCCGCGGTGCGCATGACGGCGCGATCGGCAAACACCGGCACGACCATGTTGCCCACCGTCAGGCCAACGCCAAAAGCGCTCAGCACCAACGGCACCATCCCTGGCGTCACCTGCGTGACGGCGGTCAGCGTGTCTGCGAGATACGTATAGATGGAGAACAGCCCGCCGAAGCCGACGGCGCCAATCGCCAGCGTGATCCAGACCTGGCCGCGGCCCAGCGCGCTCAGTTCGCGCAGCGGGCTGGCCTTGGGATCGGCGGCGGTGTCCGGCGCGTAGGCGCGCACGCTCAGCATGGTCAGCACCGCCAGCAGCGACACCAGGCCGAAGCTCCAGCGCCAGCCGATGACCTGGCCCAGCCAGTTGGCCAGCGGCACGCCGACGATGGTGGCCACCGTCAGGCCCAGGAACACGCGGCCCACGGCCACGGTGCGCCGGTTGGCCGGCACCATGGAACTGGCCACCAGCGAGGCAATGCCGAAGTAGGCGCCATGCGGCAGACCGCTAAGAAAGCGGAAAAACAGCATCCAGTGGTAATTGGGGGCGATGGCGCTCAGGCCGTTGCCGATGGCAAACAGACCCATCAGCGCGATCAGCAGCCGGCGGCGCGGCATGCGGGCGCCCAGCACGGCCAGGATGGGCGCGCCCACCACGACGCCCAGTGCGTAGGCGCTGATCACGTGGCCGGCGGTGGGGGCGTCGATGCCCAGCGACTGGGCGAAATAGGGAAGCAGGCTCATCGTCGCGAATTCGGTGGTGCCGATCGCGAAGCTGCCAACGGCAAGCGCCAGCAGCACCAGGGCGGGCCGGTGCTGCGCGGAAACGGAATGGGACATGGAGACTACAAAGAGAGGATTGCGAAATGCTGCGATGCAGCAGGGGCATTGTAGAGGGCCTAACCTGTCATTTGCATGTCGGGTTGTCTCGGCATGGTCACACCGTCACCACATTCAGCCCGCCATTGGCCAGGACTTCCGGATTCGCGCCCGACACGAACAACCGGAAATCGTTGTGCGCGAAGTTGCCGATCACCTTGGCCTGCGTGGCGATAAGGGCGCCGGCATCGCCGTTGGTCAGCAGGTTGTTGCCGGTGACGGCAGCGTCGAACGCGGGGAAATGGCTGTAGGCCTCCAGCGCGTTGTCGGCCGCGCGCAGGCAGCGCCACGCGGCAAATTCGCCGCCCGTCTGAATGATGGTCAGCATGGCGCGCGCCGCCTCGGCCCCGAGCCGCAGGCTGGACAGATGGTTGCTTTGCAGCATGAACGTGCCGTCGCCTTCCGGCACCATCTTTCCCGTGCGGATGCCGCCGCCCAGCAGCTTCAATTGATCGGTCGTCAGTTCCGGAAAATCCCCTGACTCCGCAAAGAGCGCAATGCCGCCGCGCAGGCGGTTGTCGCGCACGGTGGTGTCGGCGTCGTTGTCCAGCAGCGCCAGCGCGCAGGACAGCGGATCGGCCAGCAACGCGGCGGCCAGCGCGGCGATGGCGGGGCGCAGACGTTTGGTTGCGGGCGTCTCGCGGCCAAGCTGCGTGGCCAGCGACGTCAGCGCCGACTGGATGCGTGGCGTCATCGTCAACACATTGCCCGCAGTGCCGGCGCGCAGCAGCGCGGCGATCTCCGTGGTCATGGCCTTGCGCGCGTCCATGGGCTGGCGCGACAGCGCCGAGGCGGCGCGATCGTCGTCATCGTCCAGCACAGCATCGGGGGAAAGCGCGCGCTTCAGCGCGGCCAGCGTCGGGGCGCGGGCGAAGAGCTGGTCGAGGCGTTCGGCGTTGCCGCGGCCGGCGGCATAAAGACGGCAGGTTTCGATGTGCACGCGCCGGCTGCCGTCGACACGCACCAGGCTGTTGCCGGGGCCGGCCGGCCCCGCGCAATCGACGCGCGACAGCCGCAGGTCGGCGCATTGATTGAAGGCGATCGCGCCGGGTTGTCCGCGCCGCGTGATCACCAGGTCGGCGATGGAAACGCTGGCAAAGCCATCCAGGCTGAACATGCGTTCTTCCAGCATCAGCCGGCTGGCGGCTCCGCAGCCGTGCAGCATCAGGCGCACGCGCGGGCCCTTGATGATGAGGTCGTCCTCCAGCTTGTGTTCGCCCGGCGTCAGGCACAGGCAGATGTCCATGCGGTCCTGTCCGATGAGCGTGCGCAGCGCGGTGTCCAGCGTCGGGAAGTCGCCCGCGGGGCCAACGGTAAGGCAGCAGCCGCCGCCGTGCGTGCGCCGGCACAGCGCATCCAGGGCTTCTTGCACCGAATAGGCTTGTTCCGCGAGCAGGTCCGCGCAGTTGCGGGGGTCGTAGGCCACCTCGGATGCCAGCGCCAGGCTCGCCGTATAGCGCAGCGGCAGGTAGCGGTCGGACGCGGGCAGGCCCGCGCGCAGCAGTTGCGCGGTGGCGCGTTGCACGGGGCGGGCGGCATCGCACGCGAGCGACCAGGCAATGGATGCCACGCCGTCCGCGCCGGTGACCACGTCCTGCGTGGCCGTGCCATTGGGCAGGCGGCCGGCGTCCACGGTGAAGCGCACGACGGCGCCCGCCACCGGCAGGCTGCCGTTGGCCACGCCCGCGCGCAATTCGGCGGGCAGCGGCACCACGTCGGGCGTCATGGCGGGATTGGGCTTGACGCTCTGTCCGTCGCCGCCCGCGTAGTAAAGCTGCGTCAGTTCCGTCAACGCGGGAAAGAGCGGGCGGCAGTCGCTGACGGCGGTCCACGCGCCGCCCTGCCAGCGCAGCAGGGCCAGCCGCGCAAACGCCCGCAGGACGCCGGCGGGCGCATTGAAGGCGGGCTTGCCGTCGGGCATCTGCGGCCATTCGATCGACGCGGTGGCGGTGCGTGCGGGAATCAGCCAGTAGTCGCCCACGCGCAGGCGGCCTGGGGAAAACTTGATCTCGACGCCGTCCTGCTCCAGCTCCACCCAGCCGGCGTTGGCGCTGTTGATGGGCGCGGGCGTGATTTCCGCGACGCCGTCCCAACGGCGCACGCGCGGATTGGACGGAAAGCGCGCCGCGTCCAACGGATGACCGATCAGGCTGGCCGGGTCGATGGTGACCGTGTTGCCGTCGGTGCGCACCACCTGCGCCAGCGGCCCCGGCTGTCCCAGCAGTTCGTGCGTGTCGTCCAGGAACTCGACCCAGCAGCCCGCGGTGATGGCCAGCACGTCGTCGCGGCCGATGCTGGCGACCTCGAATTCGTTGGCCACGGGGTCGTCCAGCCAGCGCACGACGCGCGACAGGATGCTGCCGTTTTCGCGCGACCACTTGTAGCGCGCCTTGCCCGCGCCGGCGCCGTCGTGGTGGATCTCGATGCGGTAAAGATGATTTTCCAGCAGCCGGTAGCCCGCGTCGGGCGGCAATTGGCACGGCGTCTTGGGCGGCACGCTGGCTTCGGCGCGCGCGGCCATGCGCGCATCGGGCGGAGCGGTCAGCGCATCCCACGCCGGCAACGCCGACAGGCAGGTGAGGGCGGCGTCGGGCGCGCCCACCTGCATCAGCTTGACCTGCCACACCGTCTTTTCGCGGGTGGCGGTGTCGGGGCCGCCCAGTGCGACCTCGCGCATGCTGGTGTCGCCGGCCGGCAGGTCCAGCGTGCACAGGTGGCGCTGCCACGCTTCCAGATAGGCCAGGTACATGCCCTCCGGCGGCGGCGCGGCTTGTCCACCCGATCCGAAGACGACGACGCCGTCGATGTCGGCCGGCGTGAGGGCGGGCGGCGGCAGCGGCAGGACAGACGCGCCAGCCGGCAGCACGGGCGATGCCGTCGGCGGCATGTCGGGCTGCTTGGCCACGGTGGCGGGCTGCGGGTTTTCGCACAGGAGGCCGTCCAGATACAGGCGGCCGGCCGACAGCGACAGGTCCTTGCCCGCGGGCGCCAGCGCAAAGCCCGGCGCCTCCAGCGGCACGCCCACCGGGCCGACGATGTCCGCCGTCTCGGTTTCGATGCGGCGGTTCAGGATGTCCTGCTGCTCGTTCCAGTCCGAATCCATCTGCACGCGGCCCTGCTGCATGCGGACGGCCCGGTAGCGCCGGACGGGGTCGAATGTGAGGCGGCTGAGATCGGCTTTCATGATGTTGTTCCCGAAGACAGGGGGCTCAGTTCACGGGGATCAATCCCGCTTCGAGTCCGAAGCGCAGATACTCTTCCAGCGCCTGCCGCAGATTGGCTTCGCGCTGGGCTTGCAGCAGGAAATTCCAGGCGCCCATTTCGGCGCCGTTGTCCGCGCCTTCGCGGATCTCTTGCGCGCAGCCGCGCGCCAGTTGGCCGTACGCCGGCGACCCGAACTGCGTCGATGTAAACGACGGGGCCACGCGCGCCGCCGCGCGTTTTGCGGCCGCGGCGCTCAGATCCTGCATGGCCAGGTCGGGCTGGCAGCGGTAGCGGCGCGGCGTGACCGACGGCATGGGGACGTGGCAATAGCGCACGCACCCTTCCTGGCGGCGGTTGATGACTAGCGGGCCGCCGAACAGCGTGTTGGAGGCGTCGAGCCGTCCGGCCGCCACGCGCCCGAACAGCGTGCTGGCCAGCACGCGCAGGGCGCTGTCGTCCACGTCGACGGCAGCCGCGGCGCTGCCTTGCGCGTCGATCAGGCAGGCGTCGAGTTCGACCGAGGCAAGCGGCGTGGCGCAGCGCACCGGCCCGCAAATGCAGCGGGTAAGGCTCAGTTCCAGCTCAGGTGCCGCGCCGCTGTGTCGCACGCCGCCGCGCGCGGGCGCCAGCGTGCAGTGGCGCAGCGCCACGGCACGCAACGCGCCTTCCAGCCGCAGGCGGCCGTCAACCAGCAGCCCGTCAAGCCGCACGCGCGTGCTGGCATTGCCGCGCAGCCGCCAATCGCCCCGCAGCACGGGCCGGCGCAGGGGGGCTGCCTCGATCGACAGGTGCGTGTCGGGCAGCACCAGATCGGGGGCGATGACTTCCGTGCCGTCGTGGTCCAGCACGATGCGCGCCCGCTGGCCCGCCTGCACCGTGGCCAGCGCCGCCGCCAGCGTGGGCGTCGCCGCGGAGGGCACGCGCAGTTCGATGTCGAAGGCGTCTTCGGATGCCGCATCTGCTTCATCGCCAGCCTGGACGCTGCGGTCGTAGGGGCCCGCGCCGATGTCGCCGGGAAAGCCATACGCGTAGCGCACCTGTACCGATTGCGCCGTGACGCCGGGCGGTAGCGCAAGGTGTCCGCGGCGCGGGTCCAGGCCCACCAGCACGCCGCCCGCAGCGGGAAAGCTGCGGTCCGGGCGCCCGGGCTTGCGAGCCTTGACCAGCAGGGACGCGTCGGGCCGTCGCCAGTCTTCGGGGGAGACGCCGGGAATGGGCGCCAGGTTGCAGATGACCAGATGCTCGGGCGGCACGGCCTGTCCGTCCAGCCATACCTGCACGACCGGGCCGCCGCCGCCCGCGGCAAACCACCCTTGCGGCGGCGCGTCGCCGTCGGTCAGCGCCTGGCGGCGCGCTTCCAGTTCGGCATGCAGATCGCGCCAGGACAGTGGTTCGGGCACGTTGAGCGGCTCGGCCAGATGGTCGATGTCGGTCTCTGTGCGCGGCCGGTTGAAGAGCGGCTGGTCGCGGCCCAGCGGGTCGATGGTGTAGAAGCCATCGAGCGTGGTGGCGGGGGCGGCGTCGCCGCGCTGCACGGTGTAGGACTGCAGCCGCCACAGGAAGAGCGCGACGTTGGGCAGGTTGTAGCGCCCCGCAGGCAGCGCGCGCACGTCGGCCGTGTGCAGCTCGGCGCCGAAGGGGCCATCGACCCGTTCCATCGCCCGGGAATCGCGCAGGTCCGGCGTGCGCAGCGCGTGCGGGCGCGGGTGGTTGACGTGCTGCGTGGTGGCGACACGCTCGAAGCACTCGGACACGCGGCTGCGCCAGCCCGTGGCGTCGGCGGCCAGCTCTTCCAGCACCAGCGCGGTGCCCTTGCGGCGGCGCAGCCGCAGTGTGTTGGCCACCAGCGCGCGAGGCGAGAAAGCGGTGCCTACGGGGTACAGCGCGCGCACGCCGAGCAGATCGCCCAGGTACGGCACCACCCAGTCGTCGCAGGTCTCGATGAACCAGTTGTCGTAGAGCCGGTCCACGTCGGCGTCCAGCAGCGCGCCCTGGCGCGCCAGCACGTCCAGCAGCGCGCGCAGCGGGCCGCCGGCCGCCGCGTCGCGCTCGCGGTAGAAGGCCGGCAGCAGGGCCATCAGCGCATCGGCATCCAGGCGGGCGTTCATGTGCGTTCCGATAACAGGATGCCCGCCGGGTCCGGGCGCAGCAGTTCGGCCGGTTGCAGGCTGTCTTGTTGCCACCGCGCGGTGCGGGCGGGCAGCGTGGCGTCAGGTCCATTGCTGCGCCGAGCAGTGAAACGGGACAAACCCACACCTGAGCCCGCGCTCAGTCCCGCATCCTGTCCCCCTTCGAGCACCAGCGAATCCAGGTCCACCCACTGCACGCCCGGCACGCCTTGCAGCACCGACAGCACTTCCGCGCCGTGCACCGGCTGGCCGAATGCGCGCGCGGCAAAGCCAAAGGCCTCCAGCACGCGGGCGCGGGCCGCCTGCAACACCTTGGGCGGCTCGTAGCGGGGATCGATGCCCAGACTGGCCCGCAGGCCGAAATCCAGGTAGCGGCACGGCGCCACGCGCAGCGGCTGATAGGGCGGCCGCGCCCCGTCGATGGCCGCAAGCAGGTTGCGGTATAGCTCGCCTGCCGGATCCAGCGCGGCGCCATCCTCGCCGGCGACGGTCAGATGCACGAGCCGTTGTTCCCCATCCCACAGCCACACCGCCTGCGACTTGCCGATGCCGGTGAACGCGGCGGCAAAATCCTCGAAGTCGCGCAGCGAGACGATGCGGTCCAGCGTGCGCACGCGCAGCGGCGCATTGCGGCGGGCGGCGTCGCCGGCTTCGGGATCCACGCCGCCGGTCGCGGGCGCCGGATTGACGACCGCCTTGACGCCGGGCGCCCGCGTAAGCAGCACGCTCAACTGGCCGGGCGCGACATTGCCTTCGCGGCCCAGACCGACGCGATAGCGCGCCTCCACGTTGCCGGAGCCGGATGGCAGGCGCGCGCCGTGCAGGCCGTCGCCGAACTGCACGGTGGCGCCGCCGCTGTCGTCCAGCCGCAGCAGATAGGCGCGATCGTCCGGCGCCAGTTCCGTGATGCGCGGCGCCTCGGTCCACAGCAGGCCATCCACGCGAACCTCCAGACTGCTCGCCGCGCCGCTCGCCGTGGGCGCGGGCACGAACGTCAGCGGCTTTTGCTGCAGCGTGAAGCGCTGGAAGGCCCGGTTGCCCGCGCCGCTGCCCAGCACCTCGGGCTGGATGCGCATCTGCCGGCTGTCGCCGTGGCTGGCCGGCGCGACGTTGGCGTTGATGCGCACCGTGGCGGGCAGATAGGCGTGCGCCAGATCGGCGTCCAGGAGCAGCGACGTGCGGCCGCCGGCGCTGTCGTTGCGCTGGATGCGCACGATGTCGCTGGCGTCAGAAAGCGTGACGGTGACGCGCGCCCCGTCCTCGAATTCCAGATCGGCGCTGGCGCGGTCGCGCGCCACGCGCACGTTTGCCAATGCATCGCCACGCAACAGCCGCTCGCGCGGCGCGGTGTTGGCGGCGTCGCTCTCGTCCAGGATCAGCCCCGACACCGCCAGCACGCGCTCTTGCGGCAGGTCGGGCTCGTACGACGCCAGCACCAGCGCGTGGCCCTGCGTCAGGCCGGAAGCGGGACGCACGCCCCAATCCAGCGCGTCGGATTCGCCATAGGCGGTGGTCTCGCGCACGGCGTCGTTGAACTGTTCGCGCAGGCGTTCCCCGCGCAAGGTCAGGCGGGTGGTCGGTCCGGCCAGCGCAAAGCCGGTCCGCGCATCGGGCCCGGCGTCGGCAATGCGGTAGAGCTCTTCATACCCTGGCATGGACAGCACGGCCCAGCCGCCGGTCACCCATTTCGGATAGACGGCATCCAGGTGCACGCCGTGCACGTCGGCGGGGAACAGGCTGGCGGCGGGTATCGTCTGGCGCGCCAGGCCGGGTCCGGACCACGCGAGCGCAAGGGTGGCGTCGCCGCTGGCCTCGTAGTAGTCGATGCGGATGTCGTGCTTGCGTCCCGCCATGAGCCGGGCGCTGGCGCTGTATTCGGTGGGCGATTGCTCGCGCCACTGGTCGATGAGCAGGTTGCCGTCCACCCACAGCCGCACGCCGTCGTCGGCCGTGACATGGAAGGTGTAGCTGCCGCTGCCCGGCGCGCGCACCCAGCCAGTCCAGCGCACGCAGAAGTTGTCCGCGGGTACGCCGTCGCCGGGACCGCCTGCGGCCCAACGGAAATCCAGCAGCGGATCGGTGCGCGTCATTACGCGTTCGCTGAAGCTGCGGCCGCGGTAATACTCGCCGTACAGGCCGGACCCCGCGCCGCTCGTGCCGGGCGGGTCGGAGATGTCGGCCAGCGTGTAGCCGGGCCACTGCGGAAACTGGCTGAAGGACGGCTTGGCGTCGTCGGCCATGCCCAGATAGGCCGCGCGCAGCGTGGCGGGCATGGCGCGCCAGTCGGGCGCGTTGTAGCCGAACAGCCGCGATTGCGCGCGCAGCGCGTAGCAGCGCGGATTGCGGCGGGCGGGTTGCACGTGCGGAGCCGCGCTGCCCAGGCCGCGCTCCAGCGAGATCAGCGTGTAGGCGGGGGCGCCGTCTTCGCCGGGACCCGGCACGTATTCGCGAACCTGCGTCAGGCGGCGGAAGTCCCAGTTTTCGTTGCCCGGATCGCGCACGCGTTCGTCGCCCACGACCAGCACGGCATCGCCGGGCTTCAGGCGTGTGGCGGCCCCGGCCAGGCACAGCGTGCGTGCGCCAAAGCGCGGCGGCGCCGGTTCCAGCCACGCCAGTTCCAGCGCGTTCCAGGCGGCGCGCGCCTCGACGGCCTGCAGGGTCTCGAATGTCTGCGCGCGTTCGTCCTGCGCGGGCACGCTTTGCGCGCGGGTCCAGGGTTCGACGCGCGCCTGCAACGGCGCGCCGGGCGCGGTTTCCAGCGAGAACGCCAGCCACGTCGTTGCCGCCACACCGGGCCGCAGTTCGTAGCCGATGGCCCGCGCCAGCGACTGCACCGACCGGCGCTCGGTCGCGGTCCGCAGATAGCCCTCGTTGCCGATGCGCTCCTGATAGAACGCCAGCACGTCCAGCACCGCGGCCCACGCGTCGAACAGGGCGATGACGGGGTCGTCACGGTCGCGTGTGGTCAGCGCGGCCAGCGCCGGCGATCGCGCCAGGTCCGCCGTCAGGCTGGCAAGAAAGCGGCCATGCGTGCCGATGCGTAGGCGCAAGGCGGGCTGGCCCGGCGGATTGTCCAGGTCGGACGGTGTGAGCGCAGGCTGGCCGGCGCAGCAGCCGCAATCGGCGGGGGTTGTCATGATCCGCCCTCCACGATGAAGTCGATGCGGCCGTTCTCGGGAAAGTTCGGGTCGCCGTCGGCGCGCAGCACTTCCAGCGGCGCGGCCAGCAGACGGCCCGTGTCCAGCTCGCCCGCGGGGTCGCGGCCCCAGCGCTGGAAGCGTTCGGCCCGCGCCGACGCCACGCCCGGCACGGCCATGACCGCGCGCATCAGCGCCGACAGCGCCAGCGGCGTGCCGAAGGTGTAGCGGTCGGGATGAAAGAAGCCCGGCCGGCCCGCGCGGTCCAGGCCCGCGGTGAAGGCATCGCGCAGCGCCGCCTTCACGTCCGCGGCAAAGTGGCCGGGCGCCGCGCAGACGCGCACCAGGATGTCGAGCGGCACGTGCACGGGATCGGAGAATTCCAGGTCCTGCCCGGCCAGCCGGAAGCGCTCCATGAAGGTGCGCAGCGTGGCGCGAAAGGGCGCGTCCACCGCCAGCCCGCCGCGCCGGTCGACGGTCAGAAAGACGGTGTGCCAGCTGCCCGTCCAGCGCAGCCGGGCCGCCGCGCGCTGCACCTGCGGATGGCGTTCGGCCAGGCGCGCATAGTCGTCGGCCGTGACCGCACGTTCCTGCACCCGAAAGGCCTCGGGCGCGTTGAGCTTGATGGCGTCGGCCGGTTCCGGCGCCGCGCCGCCCTGCGCGGGCAGGGGATTGCGCACGCGCGCCACGCCCAGCATCAGGTCCGGATCGTCGGTGACGAGCGCGCCGATGGCCTCGGCGCCCACGTTGCCCTCTGATCCGCCGCCCAGCCGGTAGCGCGCCAGCAGGCGTTCGCCGGCAACGGGGGCGGCGCCGTAGCGGTTGTCGCCAAAGCGCAGCCAGGCCGCGCCGTCGGTTTCCGTTTCGACGACGAACTCGCGTGCGTCGCGCGCGCTGGCCAGCAGGCTGCGCTGAGGCGACCACGCCGGGCTGGCGGGGGCGGGCACGTCGCCGGGCTGATTGGCGTCGTCCGCCTGCAGCGACATGCCGCTGGGCAGCGCGCGGCGCGGGTCCTGCGCCAGCGCCGCGCCGGCGGGCAGCAAGGCGGACACGGCGAGGTCATGCCGGTAGGGTTCGGCGCAGGCCAGACCCGCGTCCGGCAGGCGGGGGCGGTAGGGCCGCGAGGCCGGCGCGTCGCGCGCGGTTGCGGTGTCCGGCAGCAACGGCGTCCAGTCCCGCTGCATGCCATGGTCGGCCAGGACGACGTTGCCCCGCGCCACGGACACGGCCCGCTTGACCAGCGCGCCGCCGTCGTCGAACTCGCGGCTGACGCACAGCGGAAACGGCAGCGCGTCGTCCGGATGCCAGGCAATCAGCAGCAAGTCGGTGCCGGTCAGGTCGTCGCGGCCGGCGCGGGTGTCAAGCAGGCGCACGGCCACGCGATGCGTGCGGTCGGCGTCGGCCTTGCGGCCGGTCAACGGGTCGATCGTTTCCTCGAACACCAGCACGTCGCCGGGGGCAAGCGTCAGCGGCGGATCGTTCACCAGCGCCGCCTGCGTCTGGCCGCGCGGCAGGCAGTAGGCGGGATCGGCGAAGTCGTGCAGAAAGATGCGGCTGTGCGCGGCGTGCAGCGTCAGGTCGTGCAGCGTCTCGAACACTTCGATGCCGGCCGCGGGCAGCCCGTCCAGCGCGTCGCGGCGGCGCACGGGCGCGGCAAGCGCGGCCTCCGGCGCGCTGGTCAACAGCGGCGTGCCGGCCGGGATGACCTTGCCATCGCCCTGCGCGTTCGCTTCAACGGCGACGAAGACGCGCGCGTTGCAGCCGTCGTGCAAGGGATAGTCCAGAAGGCGCGCGTGGCGGCGCAGCGAGGTCCGGCGGCGCGCGGTGTCCAGATAGGCCTCGGTGGCGGCGGCGTCCTGCGCATAGGAAAGATGGTCGGCCACGTAGGCCAGCGTTTCCACGAGGGCGACGGTGAAATCCGCGGGATTGCGCTCGGTGAAGTCGGGCATGCTTTGCGACAGGCGGTCCAGCATCAGTCGCCGGAAGCTCTCGTAATCCTTTGCCAGGTAATCGAGCAGCGGCTCGGGCGGCGCGGGCGCATCGCAGACGTGCGAATCGGCGCAGTCGAACTCCGATGGGCAGCCCGCCTTGAAGTTGATCTCGATGGTGGACAGGCACAGGTCAAAGCCCGGCGCCGGCGCGTCGGGATCAGCCGGGTTGACGAGCGCGAGCGTGTACCACGAGAAGTCGCCGGCCTTGTCCACGGTCAGCCGGATCTCGTTGCCGGACAGCACCGGGTCCGCGGCCAGCGCGATGCCGCGGATGCGCGCGCCGCCTTCGATGCGCACGTGGGCGCGGCCGATGCCGGACACCGGATGCGCGCACACCACGCGCACCGTGCGCTGATCGGCCGCGTCAATTTCCACAAAAGCAATGCCGTTGTCGCCGGGCGGCTGCTGGGCGCGCAGCAGTTGCAGCCGGCGCGGGTTGGCGCTGCGGAACTGGCGGTTCATGGCAGATCCCGCGTAAAGCGCGCCAGCCGCCGTTGCTGGCCCTGGCGCAGCACGTACTGAACGTCGACCTGCAGCGTCGCATCGCGGTGCGCGACGTTGACCGATTCCACCGCGATGCGTTCGCCCAGCCACTGCTGCAACGCGCCCTGCACGCTCATCTGCACGGCGGCGGCCAGCGTGTCGCTGTTGGGCGCGAACACCAGTTGCAGCAGCCCGCAGCCGAAGTCCGGCCGGTTGACGCGCTCGCCCGGCACGGTGAACAGCACCTGCTCGATCATGTCGCGCACGTGCGTGGCGTCGTCGGCGTTGCGGCTGCGGCCGCGCGCGTCGGGTTCGAACGGAAAGCGCAGGATGGCCATGGCGATGCGTCCTTACATGCCCACGACGCGCGCCTGCGCTTGCAGCGCCAGCATCGGCGTGCCGGTGGGCATGCAGATCGACGAGCCCGCCTGCAGCGCGGCCGGCAGCCCGCCGATCAGCACCCGCGTCGCGCCGGTCAGCCACATGCCGGTGACGCAGGGGCCGTTGCCCGACGGCGGCGGCGGAAACGCGCAGCCCGCGATGGAATACGTCGACAGGATGGTCACGGCCGGCTGGCCCGACAGCAGCACGCGCGGATTGGGCGCCGTGGGAATGGCCTGGCCACCGTGCGAACACTGCACGGTGGCGCCGAAATGCAGCAGGGGTCCGGGCATGCTCTTGGCCTCCTCAGGTCACCGTCAGGGCGCCCTGGTTGATGTTGACGGCCGGACCGGCAAGCATCACCGTCGCCCCCTGGCCGTTGGACAGCGTGATGCCCACATCGCTGATCGAGATCATCGCGCCCGTCTTGGTCTTGAGCAGGATGCCGCCGGTGGGGCCCGGCAGATCGGAAATCATCAAGGTGTTCTGCCCGCCGGTCTGCAGCACGATGCTGGGCGACACGGGCAGGCCGGCCAGCGCCAGCGCGGGGACTTCGGCGGCCGATCCCCAGAATCCGCCGACCCAGATCGGGTAATCGGGCTTGCCCTGTTCAAACTCCACCCACACGCCCGAACTGACCTGCGGCACGACGAACACGCCGCTCTGCTGGCCGGCGAACGGCACGCAGGGCATGGCCCAGCTTGAGACGCCCAGGCCCAGCACGTCGGGCACCTGCACCTGGATGCGGCCCATCTGCATGGGATCGACGTTGTTGATCACCACGCCGCGGAATTTGCCGTAGTGGCGTTGGGGTTCTGTCATGGGGGCACCAGGGGCAGGGTCGAGATCAGGCCGTTGCGGGCCAGCGAGAATTGCTGCCGGAATTCGCCCGCCTTGAGCGAGCTGTCGACGCGCTTGACGTAGTACAGGCCATCGAACGCCAGTCCCGCACCGCGCACGCCCACCAGCTGGCGCGACTTGAGCACGTGGCCGTAGCGCAGCACGTTGAGCGATCCGTCGGCGGTCACGGCGTCGGCGGTGGTGCCGGCGGCCATGGCCAGACCTTTTCCCAACGCGGCGGCCGGCGACAGCTTGGCGGTGTCCTTGAGCAGCGTCAGCCCCTTGGCCAGCGGCGGCAGCAGACCCAGCGGCGGACTGGTCAGGCTGACGTCGGGAACGGGCAGCGGAATCGGAAACTTGGTCAGCGGATTCTGGATAAAGATGACCGGCAGCGCGGCGTCCGACTGGTTCACCGCGAACGACAGCGACTCGACATTGCTGTGCACGTCCATGCCCAGGTTGAGCGCGGGCTGCACCGGTCCCAGCCGGATCTCCGGTCCCCAGTACGCCACGTTGGCGCCGGGCAGCGGACCAGGCTCGATGTAGAACACGTGGCCTACTTCCCGCGCAAGCTGGCGCACGTAGGCCAGGTCCGTGCCTTCGTGCAGCGGAATGCGTTCCACCGGAATCGGCACGTCGGTAAAGGGCGACGGCACGATCAGCGGCAGCATGCCGTACAGCGCGTAGCGGCCGATGATGGCGGCGACGCGCGCGGGCGGGGGCATGGCCGGGTAGGGCAGGCCGCTCATGTCCTGCTTGTCCATCGCCACCGTCAGGTCTTCGCCGGTGACAGTCAGGCGTGATTGGCCGGGCGCGTTGCCGTCCGTGATCTCCTGGCGCGTGACCAGCCCGTCCATCAGCACGGTGGGCAGGCCGTTCAGCGTGGCGATCAGAATGATGCGCAGCCACGGCACCTGGCCGCCGGTGATCACCAGCAGCGTGTGCAGCGGCGAGCGGTTGCTGACGGAGAACGTGAGCTGAAAACCGCCCGGGCCGTCCGCGGACGACGACACCTCGACGCGCTCCAGGCCGTCCATGATGGGACGGGGCGCGGGCACCGGCAGGCCGGGGCCGACCAGCAGCGTCAGGTGCACGCCGCTAAGCATCGCTGCCTCCGAATGGCGCGTTAAATGAAGCACCCAACGCCGCGGGCAGCGTCACGCGCAGGCTCCGCCCAGGCACTTCCAGCGCGGCCGGACGCGGCGCGTCGTTGCCGTCCGCCAGGCGCCAGAACTGCAGCGGATCGCCCAGCGCCGCCGCGGCCAGCCGGTCAAGCCGGTCGCCCGGGGCGACCGCGACCTCGCCCACCGACGTCAGCGCCGCCGGATCCGGCAGAAAGCGCCGGCGCAGGTAGACGAGCGGCCGGCCGTCCGGCCCGGGCATTTCCGCCGTGGGCACGTCGTGGTACCGGCTGTTGGCGGGAAAGCGTTGCACGCTCATGGCAGGGACTCCAGTCCGACGGAGCCCAGGTCGCCAAGACCGGCCAGCGCGGCCAGCCGTTCCTTGCGCTGTTGATACACGAGGTACAGATGGCCACCCTTGTCGCCAAAGCCCAAATCGCCCACGTGCAGCACGCGCAAACCCAGCGACACCTTGGCGCGGATGGGATTGAGCCGCGCGTCAAAGGCTTCTTCGGTAATCGAAAAGTCAGTCACGCGCACCGGCACCACGCGCTCGCGGCTCCACACGAACAGGCTCAGCGGCGCGACCGTGGGGGCGATCTCCAGCGTGCCCAGGTTGGCGATCTGGTTGTTGCGGATAAGCGCGGCGCTGTCCGGATAGACAATTGTCTCCAGCGCGGCCAGCTGCGCGTGGATGCCGGTGTCGCGCGCCTGGGGATGATCGTCGGGAAATTCCAGCTGATCGGTCGCGTCCAGCTCGGCGTCCAGCCGGATCGTTTCCGCGGGCGGCCCTTTCAGGCGCAGCGGCTCGCCCGCCGCGCCGCCGTCGTCCACGCTCTGTGGCTGCAGCGATCGCGTCAGCGTCTCGGGGTTGTACTGCAGCGAAATCACGCGCTGCACCGCTCCGCTGGCCGGATCGATCAGGATGATGCCGCCGCGCAGCAGGCGGGGCGAAAGCGGTCCGCTCATGGGTAGGCCTGCGGTTCGGCGGCGTTGCGCACGGCGGTGATGCGCTGCGCGCCCACCAGCGCTTCCGGCCAGTGGCGCGCGGCGCTGAAGAGGTCGGGGCGGTAGTCGAATTCCAGCACGAAGCGCGACACCGGCACCCGCGCCACGCAGTCTAGTTCGATGGCGCGCAGCTTGCCCGGCGGTTCGTCAACCATCGTGACATCGGCGTAGCGCGTCTGGCACAGATCCAGCACTTCGCCCACGGTCTTGCCAATCCAGTCTTCCATGGCGGCTCCTAGATCAGGTTCATGTTCTTGGGCACGGCGCTGGCCTCATCCGGCCGGCAGGCGCGATAAAAGCAGATGCCGCAGCCGTCGACCGAGGCCCGCACGGCGGTCTCGACCTTGGCCTGGAACGTGCCGGTGGCGGCGGCAAACGCGTCGTTCCAGCGGGTCTTGAAATCGACGTTGCGCTTGCGGCAGTCGTACACGGCCTCGTAGTCCTGCATGTTCAGCGCGTAGTTGCAGCTGCCGGCTCCGATGTACTTCACCCAGCCCTGGCTGCCGGCCATGAAGTTGGCCACGTCGGCGCCGGAAAACGCGACGCCCAGCTTGGACCCTTCCGAGCTGCTGTACGGATGCGTGTGATAAGTGCCGAGCGTGTAGTCGCCCTTCTTCTCAGCCGGCAGACTGATGCTGCCGCCGCCGCCCGAGCCCGTGCGAATGACGCGCTTACCGTCCTTGTCGGACACGATGCGTCCGCCATGTTCCTGCACGGTGTCGCCGCCGTGGCCGGACTTGGACCAGGCCTCGTTGACCGCGTCATACACGTCGTCCGGCATGGTGTGCGTGGTGGGGCATTTGCGCGCTTCGGCTTCGGCCACGCGCAGGTCGCCCATGCCGGCGCGCTGCACGGTCTGCGCCATGCCCGGCGCCGCCGTGGGCCGTGACAGGCTGTGCGCGGCGCGGTCGGCTTCCGCCTCCAGTGGCGAGTGCGACGGGCCCAGTTCCAGTGGCAGCCCGGGGCGGTAGCGTCCCTGCTGCTGCACCACGTGCGCCAGTTCGTGCGCAAGCAGGTCGCGGCCCTGGCGTGTGCCGGGTGCGTAGCGGCCGGCGCCAAACGCCACATGCGGGCCAACGGTATAGGCCTGCGCGTCCAGCGCGCGTGCCGAATCCGCGGCTCGCGCATCGGCGTGGATGCGCACGCGTCCGAAATCGTGGCCGTAGCGCCGCTCGAATTCCATCCGGTCGGCGGTGGCCAGCGGCTGGCCCGCGCTGCGCAGCACGTCCTCGACCTGCTCGGGCACCGCTGCTCTTGCACGGCCGGATGATGCAGCCGCAGCGCACTTCGACTTGCCGCCGCAACCGCAGGCGCAGCGCCGCATCACCAGGCGCGAGCGTGGCGGCGAGGTGTCGGGACGGGGCGTGAACAAGGACGTTCTCATGGCACGGCTCAATGCTTCAGATGAAACGTGTCGGCGATGGCGCGGCCCGCTTGCGTGCCGGTCTGCGCCGGTTGCGCGCCGTCTGCCACGGTGCGTACCTGCTCTGCATTGGCATCGGTGGCGGCGCCGCCGTTCAGCGCCGCGCGCCGGACCAGCTCGTGCACCAGCGCGGCAACGAACGCATTACGTTGGGCCGCGTCGTGGCTCGGCAGGCTGAGCGCGCGGATATGCAGGTGAATTGCGGATTTCATGGCCAACCTCTCGTTTCGGCATCGGCCAGCGGCCGTTCCCGTTTTGCGGCTTCGGCGTGCGCGGCTTGCAGCACGTGAGCCATGGTGACTTCGGTGCCGGCATCGGCGGCCAGGAAGGCCGCGTTCAGCGCGACGTTGCGGATGCTGCCGCCCGTCAGGTTCAGGCGCGCCAGTTGGCGCGGATCGAGATCGCGGGTCGGTGTGGCGGCCGGGAACACGCCGCGCCAGATCCGCGCGCGCTGGTCCAGGTCAGGAAACGGAAACTGCACGACAAAGCGCAGCCGCCGCAGAAAGGCGCTGTCCAGGTTGGATTTCAGATTGGTGGTCAGCACCGCGAGGCCCCGGTACGACTCCATGCGTTGCAGCAGGTAGCTGATTTCGATGTTGGCGTAGCGGTCGTGGCTGTCCTTGACCTCCGAACGCTTGCCAAAGAGCGCGTCCGCCTCGTCGAACAGCAGGATCGCGCCGCCGTCTTCCGCGGCCTCGAACAGGCGCCGCAGATTCTTTTCGGTCTCGCCGATGTACTTGCTGACCACGGCGGATAGATCGATGCGGTACAGGTCCAGCCCAGTCTCGCGGGCCAGGGCTTCGGCGGCCATGGTCTTGCCCGTGCCGCTTTCGCCGGTGAACAGGGTGGCAAGGCCCAGGCCCCGCGACTGCGCGGCGGCAAAGCCCCAATCCTGATGGACGCGATAGCGCTGGCGCAGATGCGCCGCGATCTGACGCAGCACCGCGCGCTGCGGCTCGGGCAGCACCAGATCGTCCCAGCCTGCGGCCGGCGTCAGGCGCTGCGCCAAGCCGTCCAGCTTGCGGCGGCTGGCCTGCGCGCAGCCCTGCCAGAGCACAGCGGCCGGATCGGCGCCGGTCTCCTGCAGTGCCGGCGCCAGCGCGGCGGCGGTGCGCTGCAAGGTTCGCGAGTCCAGGCCGAACTGGCTGGCCGCCTGGTCCACGGCATCGCCCACGCGCGCGGCGGCCTCTGGCCCCAGCGCCTGCCGCCACAGGGTTCTGCGGTCGGCCTCTTGCGGCCGGGCCACCGTGCACGGACGCGAGGCCGCGCGCAGCGTGACCGGCTCGCGCACGCCCACGAGGCACAGTCCGCCGGCCTGTTCCACCAGATGCCGCGCCGCCGGTGTCAGGCCTTCCGAGGCGTCGATGTACAAGGCGGCGCCCAGCAGCACGGCGTCGCGCTGCCAGAGCGTCAGGATCGCATTGCGTTCGGCGGCGTCGGCCGGCACGTCCTCGGCCTGCAGCGTCAGGCACGCGAGGCCCGCGGCATGCGCGGCGCGCGCCGCCACGTCTTCCTGCGCGCCGGGGTCGTCGCCTTCCAGCACGAACACCGGCAGCGGCGTGCCTTGCGCATCGGCAACTTGCGCGGCGATCTGCTGCGCCGCCGCCTCATGCGCGGACGCCGCGTGCGGCAGGGGCAGCGCCGGCCGCAACAGCGGGCGCAGGCGCGCGTCGGGTTCGTTCAGACCGGCCAGGTAGTGCAGCACGCGTTCGTCGATGCGCAGCCGCGCGGTGCTCAGATCCGCCGTGTCGTCCACGTCCAGCAGGCGCCAGCGGCGCAGCGGACGCTGCGGCGACAGGGCGCTCCAATGCGCGCCTTCCAGTTCGGCCAGCGCCAGCGCAAACGTGGCATGGCGCTGACTCCCATTTCGTCCGTTCGCGTGGGTGCAGAGGTCGGCCAGCACCGCGTCCATCTCGATGCCGGCGCACAGCAGCAGCAGGTCGCGTTCGAACGCCGACAGGCCGAAGGTGGCCGTCAACTGGTCGATGGCCGAGTCGCCGTCCAGTGCGGCGCGCGCCTGCGCAAGCTGCTGCGCGCCGTGGCGCGGTGGCCGGCTGCCGGGCTTGCGCAGCCGTGTGCGCAGCCGCGTGAACTCGGCGGCCAGCAATTGCTGGTTGGCTTCGATCCAGTCGGTGGGCGCGCGCGCGTTCATGGCAGCTCGATCTGGCGGTCAAGATAGCGGACGGGGACCGCTTCGCGGTCAACCAGCGGGCTTTCGATGCCATCCACCCGCAGCCGCGCCAGAAAGCGCGTACCGGCGGGCGGCGCGTCGCGCCATTCGAAGATGAGCGCGCTGGCGGGCGCGGCGGCGGGTTCGGCGGGCAGCTCGCGGTCGCCCAGCAGCAGGCTGGCCGCCTGGCCGGGCAGGAGCGGCGGCGCGATGCCCAGCGTGATGCGCACCGTGCCGGCGTTGCGCGTGGCGGCGGCTGGCGGCAGCACGGGCTCGGGCGCCAGCACCAGCGCCAACTGATTGCTGTCGCGCCGCAGGCCGGTATCGGTGGCCTGCATCGTGGCATGCATGCGGTACACGCCGACCGGCAGGTCCGCGGGCATCGTCAGCCGCAGCCAGGCGTCCGTGCCCGCCTCGACGGCAATGGTGCGTTCGGCGTCCAGCGTCGTGTGGCGCAGCGTCACCACGCGGGCCAAACCGTCCAGATGATGGCCCTGCAACGTCACGGCGCCGCCGGGCACGGCAACCGGCTGCTTGCCCGCCGGTTGCACCGATAGCAGCGTGGGCAGCGGCGGCGTGAGGCCCGGGAACACCATCACGCCCCGGTCGCGCGGCGTGCCGGGGATGGCTTCCCCGCGTGTCAGGACGGGCAGCGCGCCGCGTGCGGGCCGCCGGGACTCGATCAGCACCACCGACACCTGGAACGCGGCGGTCGGCCGGTAGTGCGCCTGCAGCGCGGACCACAGGCGCGACATCTCTTCGGCGCCCAGCGCTGCCGGGGTGATCTTCAACAGCTCGATCTGGCTGGCCAGGTCCGCGCTGCGCAGGCTCTGGTACACGGTGGGCAGGATGGCGCCATCGACCACGTCCGGATCCAGCGCGCGGCGCACGGCCTCGCGCGGCAGCACGGCCGATTCGTGCAGCAGTTGCAGCGCATAGCCCAGCAGCACTTCCGCTTGCAGCTCGGCGCGGCCATACGCGGTCAGCAGATAGTGCAGATCCAGCGCCAGCGGCGGATTGGCGATGCGCTCGCCTGCCGGATCGCGCGACGGCAGCGCGGCATTGCGCCACGCGGCGTTGGGCGTGACCTGATGCAGGAACAGGTTCAACTGCGGGTCTTCCTGGTTGTCCAGCGACACGGCGTCGGGCGCCAGCGCGGACACCTTGACGCCCGCGCCCAGCGCGTCCGTGACGGCGTGGTCGATCATGCCCGAGTCGAGCAGGTCCTTGATGACGGCGGTCACCGCCGCGATCGCCAGCGCGTTGCTCATGGCAGGCCCGTGCGTCTGGCGGTCAGGTAGGCGCGTAGCGACAGCGCGGAGGCGCGCGGGGCGGCCGGGGCCGCGCGCTGGGGCGGGGGAGCGACTTCCAGGCGGTCGATGGTGATGTGGACGTCGGGCGGGGAGGGCGGCTGTGCAGCGAGACGGGCGGCGGAGGCGGTATCGGCCGGGGCGCTTCGCGCATTGCGTGCGGGACGGGCGCCCGCGTCGGCGGCGATGGTAGAGACGGGCGGGGCAGCAGGGTGGGCAACGGCAGTGACGTCCTGCGCGCCGCGTGCCGCCGCCGGCAAGGGCCGTGTGACTGGCGACACGGCTGCCGGCCGGGTGTGCCGGCCTTCGGATGCGTCGTCGTCGGGGTCGATGGGGCGAAGCGCACGCAGGTGACGCTCCGGCGAAAGCGCGTCTTGCTCGGCCGGCTCGGCGCTGCGCGTTGGCCGGTCTGCTTCGGATAGCGGCGGTGTCACGCTGGCACGCACCACACGCACGCCGGCGACGTCCGCAGCGTCGCGTCCATTTGCGCTGGCCCTTTCCGCCTTCCGTTCAGCGTGTCCAAGACCGGCAGGCCACGGCGCATGCGACGGCGTCTGCACCAAGCGCGCATCACTTGATCCCGCCTCGTCGCGGGCGGTTCGGGGGAATGCTTCCGAAGCGGCCGCTGCGTCCTGCGCATCCCCCCGCCAAGCATCACGCGGCACGGCCCCGGCAACCTCCACCGCGCGCGGTGACGGCGCGCTGCGCAGGCGCGGCGCCGTGCCCACACTGCGGCTTGCGAGCTGGCGCAGGAAACCGCTCATGGCAGCGCCTCGCTGTCGGCCAATTCCAGATACGCGGCGCGCCGCGCGGGCCCCAGCGCCAGCACCTGCGGCTCGGTCCAGCCATAGGCGCGCGCCAGACGATGCACATCCCGCAGCAGGCCGCGGGCGCACAGGCTGATGTCGTCCCACACGCAGGCGTCGGCGTCCAGCGCCACCGTCCACGCATGCGCGCAGTCCGCGCAGCGCAACGACAGTTCGATGTTGGCGGCGGGGTCCAGGGCTTCCATGCGCGCTTCGATATCGTCCAGCGCCGCGCCCTGCGGCAGCGCAGCGTTGGGCGGTGCGCCGATCCGGCACGCACGCAGCAGCAGCGCAAGCGCCGCGTCGCTGTCGGCGGCCATCGCGGCCTGCGCCTGGTCGCGGCTGCTGGGCAGACGCCAGGCGGCGCCGTGCGCGTCGAACATGGGCTCAGCCGACGCGCGCTCCGGCGGCGCGGACACCGTCTCCAGCAGCGCGGCCACGTCCAGGTCGAACGCCATCGCCGCACCGCACGCCGGGCAATCGGCGCACGCCGCCAGCCGCGGCCCGAACGTGGCTTGCCGCAGGCGCAGCAGCGCCAGCGTCCGCCATCCGACCGGCCGTGACGCGGCATCCACGTCAGGCATCGCCACGGCAAGCGCCCGCAGGCCGCGGTCTATCGGGTGGCAGTCACGACCTGCCTCCCACAGCGCCAGAATCTGCGATTCGATCAGGGCGGTCATCGCGAGGCTCCATCAGGCCGGCTCGACGAAACTCGGTTCGGATGGCTCGGCGACTTCGTAGTCGCGTTCCCATCCTTCGTTTTCCAGCTTGATGGTCTGAATCGCAACCGCATTGGCGTTTGCGTCCAGATCGGGGATCGCCTGGTATTCCGACACCCAGCAGCGGAACACCTTGTAGGCCAGGACGAGCTGCCCGGCCTCGTTGTAGACCTCGATGATGAGGTCCTTGCGAAAGTTCTTCAGCGACACCTCGCTGCCCAGGCCCGATCCAAAGTTCCACACCTTGTTGGCCCACTGCTCGAACTCGCGGTCGTGCGTGACGCCGCGCTCCAGCGTCACCGCCTCGAACTTGCTGCGGCCCGGCGATTTGCGCCCGCTGGACGGATCGCCGCCTTCGCGGTGCTCGACCACTTCGGTGCTGCGCTTGAGCGCCGACACCTTGCTGACGCCGGCCACGTAGCGGCCGTCCCACTTCACCCGGAATTTGAAGTTCTTGTACGGGTCGAAGCGCTGCGGATTGACGGTGAACTGCGCCATGGCAATCTCCTGGTAACCGTGGTCGGCAAACGCGCCGGGCCGCATGCGGCGCCGGCGCGTGCCGGGCTCAGGCCTGTAACTGGCCGGCCAGTTGCTGGATGCTGATGACGACGAACTCGGCGGGCTTGAGCGGCGCAAACCCCACCAGGATGTTGACCACGCCGCGATTGATGTCGTCCTGCGTGGTGGTTTCCCGGTCGCACTTGACCAGATAGGCCTCGCGCGGCGAACTGCCCTGGAACGCGCCCTGACGGAACAGCGTGTTCATGAACGCGCCGATGTTCAGGCGGATCTGCGCCCACAGCGGCTCGTCGTTGGGCTCGAACACCACCCACTGCGTGCCGCGATACAGCGATTCTTCCAGGTAGAGGGCCAGGCGCCGCACGGGCACGTACTTGTATTCGGAGGTGAGCTGATCCGCGCCGCGCAGCGTGCGCGCGCCCCACGACACCGCGCCATACACCGGGAACGTGCGCAGGCAATTGACCCCCAGCGGATTCAGGCTGCCGTTCTCGCCATCGGTCAGCGTGGCGGCCAGCGAGATGACGCCGGTCAGGTTGGCATCGGTGCCCGCAGGCGCCTTCCACACGCCGCGATTGCCGTCGGTGCGCGCATACACGCCGGCGACGGTGCCACACGGCGGCGCCAGACGCGGCTTGCCGTTCTTGAGCGGGTCGGACACGTAAGTCCACGGGTAGTAGACGGCGGCGTGATCCGACTTGGGCAGCGCCGTGCCGTTGGCCGCCGCCACCATCGCCGCCGGATCGGTTGCGGTGGGCGGGGCGTCCACGATCATGAAGGCGCGCCGCTCTTCGCAGTACGACGCAGCGTCGGCCAGCACGCCGCTGTGCGTGATGGCCGGCAGGCAGAGCAGATTGAAGATGTCGGCGTCTTCCAGCGCATACAGCCCTTGCCGCAGCGCGCGGCTGCCGATGAACGCGGCATAGACGTCGTCGGGACCGTAAGGCGTTTCGGTGCCGCCTTCCAGCAGCGCATCGACGGGCGGCGGCGAGGCGACGGCGCCCGTCAACAGGTGCAGCGAAGCGGCCAGATCGTTGGCCGGCGCAGCGGCCACCGCAATAGTGGAGCCCAGGCCGCGCGAGCCGCTTGCCAGCACCAGCGTGCTGCCCTGCACACGCGCCGTGAAGTCTCGGAAGGCGGGCGTGCCCGGCCGCAGCGCGCGCACGGCGGCCTGCAGGCGCGCCGCCACGTCTTCAAGCTTGGCGGCCAGCGAGCCGCCTGCAGCCCCGGCATCGCCCAGGCTCACGAGTTCCGGGCCCAGGCCATCCAGCGTGATGCGCAGGCTCGTGTGCGTGGCGTCGGGCAGCGCGTCCAGGTCGGTCGCGCCAAAGGCGTCGCTGGTCAGCGTGGCGGCATCAGGCGTGGGCGCGGGGCGGATGATGGCCGCGCCGTCGGTTTCGATGCCGCCGGCCAGCGACCCCAGCATCAGCACGCCCGCGGCGTTGTTGCGCGCGCCGGGCAGCACGCGGACGCTGGCGTTTTCACCGCCCGCGCCGGATGTCATCACCAGCGTGTTGCCGTTGCGCGCGGCAGTAAAGTTGGCCAGCGCTGGCCGGCCCTGCGCCTGCGCCCGCACCTTGGCCTGGATCGCCGCGGCCAGCGCGGTCAGGCGCTGCGTCGCGGTGCCGCCGGCAATGTCGCCGGGCAGCGCGATGCTGACGCCCACGGGTTCCAGCCCGTTCACGGCCACGCGGAAATCGGTGTGCGTCGCATCCAGCAGCGTCTGCACGTCGCCCAGCGTGCCGCTGACGCTGGTGCCCGCCGGCAGCGCATCCAGCGCGCCCTGCGACAGCATCCGCTCCAGGCGAACGAGCTGCGACACGCCCTGCACCAGATCCAGCAGATAGCGCGGATCCTTGGCATTCAACGAGACGTTGGCGTAGCTTTCCGCCCGTCCGTCGCTGCCGCGGATGAACTGGATGTTGAAGGTGCTGGAGGGCACGGCGGTGGCGTGGTCCACGCGGACCTGGATGCTGTTGCCGGACATGCCCGGATCCAGCGCGCGCACTGTCAGCACGTCCACCGCTGTTGCGCTGCGCAAGGTGCGCTGCGCGGGCGACGCTTCCTTGACCACGCGCACGACCCAGGCATCCGTGCCGCCGTTCACAAAGAACTGGCGCACGGCATAGCCCAGCTCGGAATCGTCGGCCAGTCCGCCAAAGGCGCGTTCATAGTCGGAGAAGCTGAATATCCGGACAGCCTTGTTGACGGGACCGCGCGGGGCCGCGCCCAGGAAGGCGGCGACTGAAGTCGCAACCCCGGCAATCGTGCGAACGCCGCTGGGAATTTCCTGGATATAAACCCCGGGATGGGACAGGGTAAGGGCCATGAGCTGCTCCTTCACGCGGCTGTCGGGATCAATGTCCTAGTCGCAGGAGAGGCTTAGAGAGCCGCCAGCGCGCCACGGGAGACGGGCAGGAAAGACTGGCGATTCGCGCGAGGCTTGCGCGGGGTGGCGGGCGTTGCGCCGCTCTAGTTGGATTGCAGCGGAAAGGCAATCGGGCAAAAGCAGCAAGCCCTGGTAGGAACGAGTTATAGAAGTTCTGCCTGATGCGATCAATAGCTTTTTAACGGCGTTAACGATCTGTTGCTTATTCAGGGTGGGGTCAGCTTGGGTCTTCCGGCAATTGAACCCCGAGGCGCGCTGGCGTATAACCCGAAGCGGCGCCGTCCGCTATCCATTGGACGGCGGTGCGCCCAAGCCGGCCAGGCAGGCGGCCCGAACCTCAAGGAGCGTGAGATGAATTGCGTGTCCCGATTGCTGCATTTGCATGACTGGTTTTCCCGCTTGCCTGCCACCCCCGGCAACGCCGGCCGCCGGCCGCGCCTCTCGCGCGTTGTCCTGGGCGTGGCGGCAGGAACGTCGCTGGCGTTCGGCGCCGCGGCGCAGCCGCAGATGCCAAACCAGTCCGCCGCCGCGCCGCAGTCCGCGAGCGCGCAGCCAGGCGCCGGCCAGCCCGACACGTCCGCCGCGCGCGCGCTGCAGTGGCCGCGCAGCTTCTCCGCGCCCGACGGCCAGCGCGTGGAGCTTTACCAGCCGCAGATCGACACCTGGACCGCCGACCGTCTGACCGGCCGCATGGCGGTGGCGGTGGGACCGGCCAAGGGCAACCCGACCTACGGCGTGGCCGAATTCTCCGCGCGCGCCGACGTAAACAAATCCGCCGGGCTGGTGCGTCTGTCCGACATCCGCGTGAAACGCGTGCAGGTGCCCACCGCCCCGCAAGAGGCTGCGCGCCTGCGCAGCGCGCTCGAAGCCCGCATCCCCGCAAATGGCGTGGTCACGCCGCTGGACGCGCTGCAACTGAGCTATGCGCTGTCGCAGAACAACCCGGCCGCCAAGACCGTGCCCGTGAACAACACGCCGCCGCGCATCATCTACCGCACGGTGCCGGCGATCCTGGTGCTGGTGGATGGCGCGCCCGCGTGGACGCAACTGCCCGACACGCAGGGCTGGCGCCGCGTCGTCAACACCCGCGCACTGATCCTGGGCGACAACGCCGGGCGGCTGTACCTGCAGGCCGCGGGCCACTGGTATGAAGCGGGCGACATCAACGGGCCGTGGCGCACGGTGGCGCAACCGTCGCCCGCGCTGCTCGCCGCCGCCGACGCCGCGCGCCGCGGCCCGGCGGCGGACCCCTTGATGCCGCATGACGGCAAGGCGCCGCACCGCGCGCCCGACATCGAGGTGTCGACGGTGCCCGCCGAACTGCTGATCACGATCGGCCAGGCCGAGCTGCGGCCGGTGTCCGGCACGTCGCTGCTGTCGGTCACCAACGCCGACCATGCCGTGTTCATGAACCCCGGCGACAACCGCTACTACCTGCTGGTGTCCGGCCGCTGGTTCCGCGGCGCGCGGCTGGAAGGACCGTGGTCGTATGTGCCGGGCAAGGACCTGCCGCGCGACTTCGCGCGCATTCCGCCGCACGATCCGCAGGGCGGAGTGCTGGTGTCGGTGCCCGGCACGCCGCAGGCCCGCGAAGCCGTCATTGCATCGACCATTCCGCAGACCGCCACCGTGTCGCGCAGCGCCGCCAAGCTGCAGGTCGAGTACGCCGGCGGGGCGCCCGTCCTGCGCCCCATCGACGGCACGGCCCTGCACTACGCGGCCAACTCGCCGGTGCCGGTCATCCAGGCGGAAGGCCGCTATTACGCCCTGTCGAACGCAGTGTGGTTCGTATCGGATTCGCCCACCGGACCGTGGCGCGTGGCCGACCATGTGCCGGCGGTCATCTACGCCATCCCGGCCAGCTCGCCGCTGCATTACGTGACCTATGTGCAGGTCTATGGCGCCACGCCGCAAAGCGTGGTGTTCGGCTATTCACCCGGCTACATGGGCGTCGTGGTCGCACCGGATGGCACCGTCGTCTACGGCACGGGCTATTCCTATCCGCCCACGATCGTGCAGAACACCTGGGTCGGGTATCCGCCCAGCTACGGCTACAACGCCGCCTTCGATTCGGCCGCCGGCTTTGCCTTCGGGTTTGCCGCGGCTGAGGCCTGGGGCGGCGCGGCGCCGTACTGGGGGCCGTACTACGGCGCGCCCTACTGGGGCGGCGTGGACGTCAACAAGGTCGACGTGTACGGCGCCTGGGGCGGCTCCGGCACGGTCACGCACGCGGCCGGCTGGAACGGCTGGACGGGCACCGAATGGCAGGGCGCGCACGCCGAAGGCTACAACCCGCAGACCGGCGCCGCGTTCGAAGGCACACGCGGCGCGGCCTACAACGAGTACACGGGCAACGCCGCCGCCGGCCGCCGGGGCGCGTACACCGATCCCGTCACGGGCGCATCGGGCGCGGGTCGCGCAGGCGCGGTCGAGAACGACGACGGCCAATGGGCCGCGGGCCGGCAGAACGTGCGCACCAATCCCAACACCGGCCGCACCACGTATTCCGCCGCGGGCGCGACGGGCACGGCGGGGCAGGGCGCCGACAGCGTCGACCGGCGGGGCGCCACGTACGACCGCAATACCGGCAGCGGCGCGGCGTGGAACAACGGCAACGTGTATGCAGACCACAACGGCAATGTCTACGAACACAACGACAACGGCTGGCAGCAGCACACGTCGTCGGGCTGGCAGCCGGTTCAGCCGAACACGCAGTCCAACTACCTGAACTCGCAACGCCAGGCGCGCGACTATTCGACACCGCACACGGACGATTCCTATGGCGGCGGCTGGCAGAACCGCACGAACGCTTCTGCCGGCGGTTGGCAAGGCCGCAGCGACGGCGGTTGGCAAGGCCGCGGCGACGGCGGTTGGCAGGGACGCGGGGAGGGCGGCTGGCAGGGGCGCGGGATGGAGGGGCGCAGCTTTGGCGGGTTTGGCGGGTTCAGGGGCGGCGGCGGCTTCCGGCGCTGACGAGCGGCGCCGCGCCGAATGCGTCCAGTTATAAAATAATGTCCGGGCCGCAATCGGCGCTCGCTGCTGGAAAACTCATGTCCAAAGTCAACCATACGGATACCGTCCGAGAAGTGCTGATCGCCAAGCTGACCTACGGCGAATACATGCCAGGTCACACGTTCAAGCTCCGCGAGCTGATGGAGGATGAGGCCTTCCAAGGCATGAGTCAGACGCCAATTCGCGAGGCGCTGCTGCAACTCGTTGCCAAGGACATCCTGATCGGACAACGCGGCTTCAGCGTGCGGGTGCCCATTCCGTCTGTCGAGCACCTTACGGAAGTGCGCGCCATCCGCACCAAGCTGGAAGTCATGGCTGCGCTGCAGACACTGGATGATTGGACTCCCAGGCAGATCGCCCAGCTTGAAAAACTCCATCAGGCGCTGGTAAAGGCCAAGGAACGTGGCGATGTGCGCGCTCAGCTCAAGCAGAATGCGCTGTTCCATATGGCGCTGTGCCGCATGGAAGAAAAGTCCTATTTGAAAACGATGATCCAGACGCTGTGGGCCATTACGGGCCCCAGCGTTGGCTTTCTCTACGAGAAGGGGGCGCCCTCAATCTTCAGCGGCACGCATCCCCACGAGGACATTCTTGAAGCGCTCAGGACGGGCAACGCGCTGTTGCTGGAAAGTGCGCTGATCCGAGACCTGTCCAACTCTGGCACGAAGATCATGGAAGTGCTGCGCCGCAAGCTCAGCCCGGAGGCCCTGACGGTGCAGCCCTTCAAGAAGATGGAGTTGGTACGCGCGCGCCAGCGCGCAGGCCGTCAATTGCAGCAGGTCGAATAGCGGCGCGCGTCTGCTGTGCTTACTGATTGGTGGGAATGTTGGCGGCCTTGATGGCCTGGCCCATGAATTCCCGTCCCTCGATCAGCATGGTGCGATACTGCGCACCGCTGACCGCCACCGGTTCCATGCCACCCAGGACGAAGACCTTTGACGTTTCCGGCGACTTGAGCGCCTGGGCGGCAACCTGCTCGAGCTTGTCCCGCATACCCTTGTCCACGCCCTTGGGAAACGCCAGCCCGAGCCACGAGTCGACCTCCACGTCGTAGCCCTGCTCCTTCATGGTCGGGATGTCGGGCAACTCTGTCCAACGCATGGGGCTGGCACTGGCCAGCATGCGCATCTTTCCGGCGTTCACGTGAGGGACGATGTCGGAGGGATTCTGCACGATGACGTCCACCTGCCCGCCAAGCAGCGCGGAGACGGTCTCGGCGCCCGATTTATAGCTCACCTGCTCGAATTTGCCGCCCGTCTTCCGGCCCAGTTCGTACATGGCAATGTTGTTGGGCGCGGATGGCGCGCCGAAGAAGATTCCCTTGCCCGCCTTGCTCGCCTTCACGAGGTCGTCCAGCGTCTTGTACGGAGAATCCGCGCGCACCGCCACGCCATACTTGAAGCGGCCCACGCCGGCGATGAAATCGAAGCTGTCTGCCGTATAGTCCACCTTCATCAGATGCGGTGTGATGGAAATGGTCGAGTACGTCACGATGCCGAAGGTGTAGCCGTCCGCCTTCTGCTTGGCAAGCTGCGATACGCCAAGCGTTCCCTGCGCCCCGGCTCGGTTCTGCACCACCACCGTCTTGTTCAGAATGGCTTCCATGCCGCGGGCCAGTCCCCGCGCGGCGACGTCGGTATTGCCGCCCGCGCCGTAGTTCACGTACATGTTCAGCTCACGCTCCGGATAGGCAGCCGCTTGCGCGGCGGCGGTGATCGGCGTGAGCGAGGCGCAGGCCGATGCCGCCAGCGCAAGCAGGATCTTGTTGGTCATCATGGTTTGTCTCCTTTTGTGAGGGGCGTCAATTCATGTAGACGCCGCCGTTGATGTCCAGGCATGCTCCGGTTGTGAACGCCGCCGCGTCGGCGCAGAGCATCGCGACCGCATAGGCGACCTCTTCGGGTTGTCCTATCCGGCCCACGGGGATGGCGGCGGCAAGGCGCAAGCCGCTCATCCGGCACGCGCAGCGTCAGTTCAGCATTGGGATGTTCATTTCCTTGATAAACGTACCCATGCTGACGTAGCCGTCCCGCAGCTTCTGATGAAATGCGGGGCCGTCGACCTGGTTCACATACATATGCTGGGTCTTCATGAACGCCACATAGTCCGGGTTGCGCAGTACCTTGAGCGTTGCCTCCTGCAGCACGCGGCGCACGTCCTCCGGAATGCCTTGTGGGGCGGCGAGGCCGAGGCTGCTGTACACCTGCACGTCGTAGCCTTGCTCGCGCGCTGTCGGCACATTTTCATATCCCGCGATGCGCTGGTCGGTCATCGATGCGATCAACCGGATCTGGCCAGACTGCACGAGCGGCAGAATGTCCTGCGGGTTCTGAAGTGCGGACTCGACATGGTTCCCAGCGGCGGCGGTGGCGGCTTCCAGGCCAGACTTGTAGTTCACTTCCTCGAAGACGCCGCCCGTGGTTTTCTTGAGCGTCGCGTAGGGAATGTTGTTCGGCGCGCCGGTGACGCCGTAAGTGATGCCCTGCGGCTGCTTGCTCGCGGCGATGTAGTCGTCCATGTTCCTGATGCCGGATTTGCTTGGCACCACCAGGCCGTACGAAAAGGTGCCGATCTCGCCGAAGTAGGTGAAGTCGTCGACCGTGAAGGGCGGGCGGGACATGCGCTGCGCTGTATAGGTAAGCGCGTTGTAGCCGGCGACGCCGAGCGAGTACCCGTCTGGCCTGGTCTTGGCCAGCTGGCTCATTTGCAGTGTGCCCTGGGCCCCCGGCCGGTTGTGCACGACGATCGTCTGACCCAGTTCCTTTTCCAGGAAGGTCGCGAACTTGCGCGCCATCACGTCTGTCGCTCCGCCGGCCCCGTAGGGCACGCTGAGCTCGATGGGACGGTTGGGGTACTTGTCCTGCGCATGCGCCGAGGTGGCGGCGCAAAGCACGGCGGTTGTCATGACTGCGCCGATGGCTTTCAGTTTCATGCTTGTCTCCTTTTTTGTATTGAGGCGGGTTGCCGCCGCTGCGCTACTGCATGAATAGGCCCCCGTTCACGTCCAGCACCGCGCCAGACACAAAGTCGCCGGACGGCGCGCAGAAGAAGGCGATGGCTTTGGCCACTTCTTCGGGCGTGCCCATGCGACGCAATGGCGTGTTGCTGTTGAGACGCTCGGTGACCTCCGGCCCCGCCGACGCCGTCATGGCCGATGCGATGCGTCCGGGCGTCACGGCATTGCATGTGATGCCATGCGGCCCCAGCTCTTCAGCCGCATAGCGGGTCAGCCCCAACACTGCGGTCTTGGTGCAGACGTACGCGACGCCGGGAACGGTGGAACGCGTGCGCGCGGCCTGCGACGACAGATTGACGATCCGGCCCCACTCCTGGACCATCATGTCCGGGGCTGTCTTTTGGATCAGCGTCAGCAAGGAGGTGAGATTGATGTCCAGCACCCCTCGCCATTCCTCGGGTGAGACGGTCAGGATGCCGCGTCCCTTGCCATCGGGTGTCTTCGGCGAGATGCCGGCGTTGTTGATCAGAACGGAAACGCCGCCCCAGCGGCTGCGGATGGTGGCGAGCGCCGCGTCAACCTGGCTGGCGTCCGTGACGTCCACCCTTTGGGTCAGCACGTGTACGGCGTCATCGGAAAGCTCGACCGGAAAGCGCTCGGCCACGTCCCAAAGCGCCAGCTTGAAACCGGCTGCGTGAAGCTCCCGCGCGGTCGCAGCGCCTATGCCGCCAGCGGCACCCGTGATCAGCGCAACATTCAGCCTGTCATGGCCCATCATGGCTCCTGGATTCATCCCCCATGCAGCCGTTTGGCGCAGGGAGCATGGTTTGAAATGGCGGGGCCGTCGAACCTGCCGACCGGCCCCGATGGGTCAACTCATGAAAAAGCCGCCGTTGATGTCGATGACCGCACCATTGGTGAATCCGGCGTGCTCGCTACACAGGTAGGCGATGCCGCTGGCAATGTCGATGGGCTCGCCGATGCGGCGCACGGGAATCTGGGAGGCATAGCCGTCGTTGACGCCTGGCGCGGCGTTCTCGGTCATGGCTGATAGCACCCGGCCCGGCGCCACGGCATTGCAGGTGACCCCGTACGGACCCATTTCCGCGGCGGTGGCGCGCGTGAGTCCGAGTACAGACGATTTGCTCATCATGTACAGCGGGCCCGAAACGATGGACTTGCTTCGGCCGGCCAGCGAGGCCACGTTCACGATGCGGCCCCACCGCTTCTCCATCATTCCGGGCAGCACCAGTTGCGTCATCTGCATCAGCGCCAGGGAGTTGACGCGCATGATGTCGAAGAACTGCGCTTCGGTGGCGTCCAGCAGGCTTTGTGGCTTGCCATCCGCGCCCCTGATGGAGATGCCGGCGTTGTTGACCAGGATGTCGATGCTGCCGTGACGGGCCAGGATGTCTCCGGTCGCCTTCTGCATGTCCGCCAGACTGTTCAGGTCAAGGATCACGGCCTTGGCCCGCTCCCGGAGCGCTGCGTCTACCCGTTGGAGATCCGTGGGGTTGCGATCCGTGAAGTACACGGTGTGGCCCGCCTTCAGCAATTCGACGCCGGTGGCGAATCCGATGCCACTGGCGGCGCCCGTGACCAATGCGACTTTACTCATGCATCACCTCATTCATCGCGGTTGAAGTCTCAGACCTGGGCGTCGGGCGTGTAGAACGTGATCGGCGGATACGCCTGATCCGAGCACATCACTTCGATCAGCGTGCCGGTGCTGCTTTGCGCCGCCTGCTCGATGGCTTCGCGGATCCTGGCTGGGTCGGTGATTCGTACGCCATTCAGCCCTGCGGCGCGTGCCACGGCGGCATGGTCGACGGCGGAAAAGTGGACTGCCGACGTGTGCGAGCCGTACTTCAGGCACTCGGCGTGCTTTTGATAACCGAGGATGCCGTTGTTGATGAGAATGGTGACCACCTTGATGCCCATGCGCGCCGCAGTCTCCATCTCGGACCAGACGTGACCAAACCCGCCATCGCCGACCAGGCAGTAGGTGGTGCCGCGTTCATTGGCGACGCGGGCGCCCATGGCCATGGGCATGCCCCAGCCCAGTCCGGCCAGGCCGCGGGGCGTGAGAAACCGCTGGCCGCACTTGCGCACCTTGAGGTAGTTGGTGACCCACAGGGTGGAGTAGCTGGCGTCCGCCACGACCGTGTCGTCTTCGGTCAGCAAGGCATCCAGTTCGGCCATGATCCGTTCAGGTCGGATGGGCGTATCGATGCTTTGAAGCAACGGCGCCACCTCGCTCTGGTGGCGGTCGCGGCCCCGCGAGATGGCCGCAATCACGTCCTTGCGGGCCGCCTTGCGCGCGCTGGTATCGGCGGCGCGTGCCAGGTGCAGCATGGCCTCCAGGGAGGCCTTGGCATCGCCGACGAGCCGCACCTGCGCCTCGTAGTTGCGGCCGATTTCCTGCGGATCGATGTCCAGGTGGATGTATGTCGCGTTTTTTGGGTACAGCGCCCAGCTGTCGGTTCCGTTCTGGTTCGTGCGATTGCCCACCAGGAGAACGACGTCCGCCTCGCTGATGAACGGCTTGAGGTACCGGCCAGAACCGTTGGGTCCCAGGCAGTTGGCGATCACGCCGAGCGCCAGCTCATGGGTATCGGGCATCGCGCCCTTGCCCATGTTCGTTGTGGCGAGCGGAACGCTCATGGCGTCGGCAAAGTCGGTCAGCGCCTGCGACGCCTGCGACACATGCACGCCGCCGCCGCTCACGATGACGGGACGCTGCGCAGCCGCAAGCAGCGCGACGGCTTGCGCCATGGCGTCCGGGTTGGCCACCGGGCGGTCCAGCGGAAAGCGCCCGAGCGAAACCGAGCGCTTGAACGGAGCCGGTACGGCCGGCTCCTGCAGCAGATCGGCCGGGAGCAACAGCGCGACGGGGCCAGGCCGCCCGGAGGTGGCCGCGACAAAGGCCTGATCGATGTAGTCCTCGACTCGCGTCGCCAGGTCGACACGGCGCACCCACTTGCACACCGACTCGAACATGGCGATGTGGTTCAGGTCCTGGAACGCGTTCTTGTCGTGCTGGTCTCGATTGACATCCTGCACAAGCGCAATCACGGGTATGGAAACCTTCTGCGCTTCCGCCAACGGGGCAACGAGCAGTGCGGCGGCCGGGCCGTTCTGTGCGGTCACGACCGCAGGCGTGTTGCTCATGCGCGCATAGGCGTCCGCCATGTAGCCACCCGCGTTTTCGGTGCGATAGGACACCTGCTTGATGCCGATCTGCTCGGCAGCCAGCACAAACATGCTGGGCAGGCTTTGGCCGAAGAAGTGCGTGATGCCGTGTTTTTTCAGCGCGTTCGCGATGACGTGCGCCACCGTCTCCTGCTTGCTGAAGCCCGCTTTCGTCAATGGACTATTCATGAAATGCCTCCGGTGTTGTTCGAAATATGGAAGGCAGTTTAAGTGAATTATTTTATAAATTAATACTGGTTAGCCCTAGGGTCGCGCGTCGGACGCGCTGTTTTACCGGGCGGCGGGCGCGCCGAAAGGACGCGGCTCGCGTTAACGCGAGGCGTCTGGCCGGGGGGGCTGCGTGGGAGAAAAGAGGGAGAGGGGAATGAAAAAGGCCTGCGAGGTTGCAGGCCCGATACCAGCTAGGTCAGGGCATGACCAGATACGCCTGACCTCCGGGCTTCAAGTAGCCGGTCAGGTCTTCGAACGGCACCTGCGCCAGCGTTCCAAGACACACGCCCGATGCGTGGCCCACGCCCGACACCGACAGGCTCAGCGCGCCCGGTGCGGTCGCGCCCAACGCGAGATACGTGGGCCACAGATCCCAGCAGCCTTCCTTGGATCGGTCTTCCGTCAGACCCGCCTCGTCGCGCGCAGCCAGGGTCTTCTGCACCTGACCGGCAAGTTCCTTCAGCGCGGGGCGTGGTTCGCGGTTGTTGGGCCCGTAGGCGTCGAACACGCGGTTCCAGTCCAGGGTTTCGCCGCGCAGCAGGTCCAGCGTGTAGGGATCGAAGTGGTTGTTGGGATGCGCGCCGCCGCAATCCAGGCTGCCGGATTCGGTCACCGTCATCATCGCGCTGGATAGCCACGGCACGTTGACGACTTCTTCCTCGTAGTTGCCCAGCGTGCCCGCGGACGGGCCGTCGCTGGTGTAGGCCGAAGCCTTGCATGCCAGCGCCGCGTGGCTCATGCGCCAGTGGCGCTGTTCGAACAGTTGGTTGACGCGCGCCATGACCTGCGGGTCCGGATGCCGCGACAGACGCGGATAGCTGAACTGCGTGCGCGGGTCACGCCACATGCGATAGGCCACGGTGGCGCCGCCGATGTCGTCGCCCACGGGCTCGGCATGGCCGGCCAGTTTGAGCGTGTCGTAGGGCACGTGGGCCGAATCGATGGCGACGCCGAACTTGATGCCGCCATCGGGCGTCAGCGCGCTGGCGTCGTACTGCGCAACCCGTTGCAGCGTGAAGCTGCGCTGCTTGCCCGTGCGCGTGTCGATCCAGACGCCGCGATAGCCCTGCGCGTCGCGCGTGCCTTGCCAAGTGGCGGCAGGCTTTGCGCCCGGCTGCTTCGCGGCCTGGTACGTCAGCGGCTCGGCCAGCGATTTGGCGGTGCCCTTGAGTGGAATGTCGACGCCGTTTTTGGGGTAGAAGTAGCGGCCGGTCAGCACGCCATCGGCCGCCGCGCTGTCCAGCTCCATCACGATGTCGCCCGCGCCTTGCAGCGTGCCGGTGTAGACGGTGCGCTCGGCGGCCAGGGCTGGCGCCTGCAACAGCATGGCCAGCGCCACGGCGCCAAGCGGAAACGAAAGCGGGCGTGCAAAGGGAAAAGGCATCTGCGTGGTGGACCCTGAGACGTGGGCCGGTCAATATACCCGACGCATCAGGCGTTCAGTCCGCTGGCAGCCACCGTCCACCGCCGGGGTCCACGCTGACGCGCGCGCCGTCTTCCCAGACCTGTTCCTCGTCCAATTGCGAGGCCGCCGCCATGTCGATGTCGAACGCTATGCCAAGCGCCTGCGCGACCGCGGGGTCTTCGATCGGCAGCTCCCAGGTCAGAAAGAGTTGCGACAGATCCCGATCATCGGCAAAGTCCGCGTCGTCGTAGCCGCTTGCGTGGCGGGGAATCACGGCGTGCGGCTGGCAGGTGTCAAAGACGATGGCCACGCCGCGCGTGAGCGCAATGCGATGCCCCGTGCCGGGAAAATGCACGTCCAGGCCCTTGTCGTCGCTAAGGAACAGATTGCAGAACGCGGCGCCGCCGTACTGGCTGCCGTCGTGGTGATACCGCGCGCCGCGGCAGGCCATGAGCGCCATGTCGCTGTTGGCCAGCACCTCGCCAAGTCCCAGCGCGCGCGTCCAGTCGCGCATCGCTTGCACGCACAGGCCGAATTCCGGCCAGCGCGCGCGGGTGCGGGACAGCGGCATCTGCTCGACGTCGCCGGGCTCCAGCGCAAGCCGCGTGCGGATCTCGCGATCCCAATCGGCAAGCAGACGCGCCGGCGGCGCTGGCACGTCCAGGTGGCCTGCGAGCAGCCGGCTGCTGACGCTGCGGCTGCGCATGACGTCATCGCGCGAATAAAAGAACGACGTCAATCGATTCTGCAATGGGTGATTCATGACTGCATTGGGTGATTCATGAGCTGCGCGTGCCGCGCTTATCCTCCGCGTCCTTCGTAGGCGCCTTCGTCGCCATCTTCGTCTTCCATCGAGGCCTGCGCGCGTTCCAGCAGATAGCGCTTCAGGCCCTCAAGACCCTCGGGCGACCAGTCCGACACGCCGGTCACCGCGACCCACGCGTCCACATAGTGCTGCGGCGCGTAGACGTGTCCATAGCCCATCGGCGTCGCGGTGCCCACCGCCATGTCCAACGCCAGCTGCAACATGGTCACCACGGGATACCAGCGCAGCTCGGGCGATACGTCCGGACCCATCGGCGCGTTCATCCACGCGGGCGGACGGTACAGGTCGCGATAGTCGAAGAACGTGACCGGGTCGCTGGCGTACTGCAGGTAGACGACGCGCATCGGCCCCCACGGCGCGTCGGCCGGCACGGGCGATCCGTGCTGGTTCATGAAGCGCACGAAGGCGCCGTCGCGCAGCTCGGGCAGCCACGCGGGCGAGCCGGGATTGCGGGCGTCCGTGATCTTGCGCCAGACCCGGCTCTCAAATGGCGGGCCGCTCCACAGCGCGCCCTGGATGGGGTCGCCGATCATCTCGAACAGTTCGGCCGATCCGGCGGAGTTCATGGCGCCCAGGCTCAGGCCGTGCAGGTACAGGCGGGGCCGCTTGTCCTTGGGCAGCGTGGTCCAGTGGCCGTACACCGCCTGAAACAGCGCGCGCGCCGCCTCGGCGCCGTATTCGGGCTGCGCCAGCAGCGACAGCGGGCTGGACAGGTACGAATACTGCATCGCCACGCTGGCCACGTCGCCGTTGAGCAGGTATTCCAGCGAGTCCGCGGCGGCGGGATCGACCCATCCCGTGCCGGTTGGCGTGATCACGACCAGCACCGAGCGGTCGAAGGCGCCCACGCGCTTCATCTCGTCCAGCGCAAGCTGCGCGCGCGCCTGCGGGGTGGCCGCCCCGCGCAGGCCGACGTAGACGCGGATGGGTTCCAGCGCCTCGCGTCCGGACTGCGTGGTGATCTCGCTGGCCGTGGGGCCCGACGCGATGTATTCGCGGCCGGCGCGGCCCAGTTCGTTCCAGCGGATCAGCGACGCGGGGCCGCCCGTCTTCAGATCGGCGGTGGGCTGCGGGCGTTCGGGTTCCAGCAGCGCATCGAATTCTTTAAACGACGCATCCAGCACGTGCAGCGCGCCGCGGAAGAACACATCGGTGGCCAGCAGCCAGAAGATCAATATGGCGATTGCCGCGCCCGTGACGTTGGCCACGCGCCGCGGCACGACGCGCCGCACCTGTCGGGCCAGGTAGCGCGCGATCAGCTTGAACAGCCGCGCCAGCGCCAGCAGCACGACAAAGGTCGCGAGGGCGATCAGGCTGACCTTGATGGGGTGCGCGCTGGTGACGGGCTCCATCTGCATCAGCGCGCGGATGGTGTTCTGCCATTCGGCCGCGCGGCCCAGGAACACGATGGCCACCGACACGCACATCAGGCCGATGACGGCATTGATGATGCGCGCGGCGCGGCCCCGGGGCTCGGGCAGTTCCATGTAGGCCCACAGCCAATGCCACAGCACGCCCAGCCCATAGCCCGCGGCAAGGCAGGTGCCGGCAAGCACGCCCTGCGTGACGTGGGTGCGGGGGATGAGGGTCGGCGTCAGCGCCGCGGCAAAGAACAGCGTGCCGAGCATGAGGCCCACGCCGGACAGGGACTCCAGATGCGAGCGCAGGAAGGTAGGCAGGTGGCGGGGCAAGGTCTGCTGCACGGTGGGCGTCCTCATCCGGGAGGGAATGGCGGGGATTCTCGCACGTTGCCGCGCGATGGTCGGCGGGCTCGGTGTAGTCGGGTGGCGATATGGAACGATCAGTCAGTCGCGGTCGGGCGCGCCCAGCGGAAAGAGCGCCCGGTAGGGGCGGGCTTCGTCGACCGCCCGCGCGAACGACGGCCGCGCCAGCAGCCGCGCGCGGTAGGCCCGCAGATGCGGATGGCCGTCGCCGATCGGATGGGTCCAATCGGCGTAGAACAACGCGGGCGCGGCGGCGCAGTCGGCCAGGGTGAAGTCGCTTCCCGCCGCCCACGTGCGGGTGGCAAGCTGCGCGTCGATCCAGGCGTAGGCCAGTTCCAGCTTCTGCGCGGCCAGCGCCCGCGCCGCGTCGCGCTTGGCCGGGTCGCCGGTCAGCGCGCCGTTCACCGCATGCTGCATCCAGTACATGACGTGCAGGTCGAAATACCGGTCCAGAAAGCGCACGTCCAGCGCGGCCATCGGATCGGCGGGAATCAGCCGGACCGGGCCGGGGTGGGCCAGTTGCAGGTATTCGATGATGATGCTGGACTCGGCGACGTTGCGTTCGCCGTCGACCAGCAGCGGAAACTTGCGCAGCGGCCAGCGCTCGATCCAGTCTGCGGCATGCTGGGGCGTCTCGGGCCCGATGCTGCGGAATTCAAAAGGCGTGGCGTTTTCGTACAGCGCGATCAACGCTTTTTGCGTGTACGACGAAAAGGGATGACCGTAAAGTGCAGGCAGCATTCTCGGAGTCTCCTCGGACGTGGCTCACAGGTTAATGGGTCTCGGGCTGTTTCACCAGACGGACGCCGTCGCAGGACGGCCGTGCGCGCCGGGCGCGAAAAGGAATACAGTGCATGACGGGTCCCGGCGCAACGGCTCGGGGCCGACACCAACAATACGGAGACAGGATGGATACGGCAGGCAAGCAGGGCGCCAGTGTGCGCGAACAGGTCGGCGAAACGGAATGGCAGGTCCGCAAGGACCTGGCGGCGTTGTACCGGCTGGTGGCGCTGTTCGGGTGGGACGACCTGATCTTCACGCACATTACCGCCAAGGTGCCCGGCACGGAGCATTTCCTCATCAACCCCTACGGGATGATGTTCGACGAGATCACCGCGTCCAGCCTGGTCAAGATCGACCTGCACGGCAACAAGGTGATGGACTCGGAATACGACATCAATCCGGCCGGCTTCACCATCCACAGCTGTATCCATGCCGCCCGCAAGGATGCGATGTGCGTGCTGCACACGCATTCGATCAACGGGGTGGCGGTGTCGGCGCAGAAAGCGGGCCTCTTGCCGCTGTCGCAGTTTGCGTTCATCGTGCTGCGCTCGCTCAGCTACCACGACTACGAAGGCCTGGCGCTCAACCCCGACGAGCAGCCGCGCCTGGTGCGCGACCTGGGCGCCAACAACTACCTCATCCTGCGCAACCACGGCCTCTTGACCGTCGGCCAGAGCATGGCCGAAGCCTTCCAGGCCATGCACCGCCTGGAAGCCGCCTGCATGGTGCAGGTGCGCGCACAGGCGGGCGGCGAACTGACCCATATCCCGGCAGACATCCTGGCCCGCGCGGGGGTGGAATCGCCGGCTGACCGGGCCCACAAGGCGCAGCTTGCCTGGCCGGGCCTGCTGCGCCGCCTGGATCGCCGCAATCCGGGCTACGCGGAGTAACGTGTTGGGCCGGTGTCAGACACCACGGAATTGCCCATGGTGTCAGACACCGTCCAACAGCACGCTTATTTCTTCGCCGCCGGATCCGCCGACAAGAACTCCGCGCAGTCGGGCAGCGGCGTGGCCGGCTGGTACGACGCGTCGCTGGCTTTCCATGTGTAGGTGACGGTGTAGCTGCACTGCTTGTCCGCCTGCGGCGCGAGCTGTGCCTTGGTCAGCGCGGGCCGCGCGCTGGAATCCGCGAAGCGGCTGGCGCCCGCCGGCGAACGGGTCGCCTGCGTCTGCACCTGCAGATCCGGCAATTCCTTGCCCGGCAGGGCCTTCAACGACGCCGTGAATTGATAGACATCGCTGCACTGCCCGGCGCGCTTCTCCTGATCCGCCTCGTTGAAGCACGCCCGGATGGTTGCGTCGGCCGTGTACGGCGTGACGAGCACCAGGCTGGCGCCGGTCTGCTCGCCCAGGTTGACGTCATACAGATACAGATCCCGCCGCTCGAATCCGCCGCCGGAGAACGGCGTCGACGCCTTGAAATCCGGCTCCGCCGGGCCCACCACGCCCACCAGCGCCCGCTCCTCGCTCAGGCGGATCAGCGCCGGCCACACCGTGAAATGCTTGAAGTCCGGCACGTCGGGCGAGTCCCAGAACCGGTAGTCGGCGCGCAGCGTCCTGCTGGTCGCGAAGGGACCGTTTTCACCGAATGCGCCGTCCGTCTTGATGCCCACGCACCAGTCGGTCTGGGCGTTGCAATACAGCTTGTTGTCCGCGTTCAGCTTCAGGGGCTCGGTATTGGGGGCGGCCAATTTGGGGGCGGCCAATGCCGCGGCGGGCAGGGCGGCGCAGAGCAGCAGGGCAAGCACTTTTGACACGGTTCTTCCTTCTTGTGGGGATGCGCGCGGGCCCTATTTGGTAACGGCCCGCGCAGCGCTGCATGAGCGCGCCACATTCTGTAGCAAGTCGCGCCGTTGCGCGCGACTTGATGGTGTCAAAACATGAAAAAACGTATCGGAGACGACTCGGTCCGGGCCGGCGGCGTCAGTCGCGCACCGGTCCGTCCGGTGCATCGGTTTCGACCAGCCGAGCCAGTTGCAGCAGCGATTCCTGCCAGCCCAGATAGCACATCTCGGTCGGAATGACCTCGGGAATGCCCTCCTGCACGATGACCAGCTCCGTGCCGCACGAGACCTGCCGCAAGCTGATGGTCGTCGTCATCTCGCCCGGCAGGGCGGGATCGTTGAAGCGGTCCGTGTAGCGGATCTTCTCGCCTTCAACCAGCTCCAGGTATTCCCCGCCGAACGGCTCCAGGTGGCCGGTGGCGAAGTTGCGGAACGCCATCCTGTGCTTGCCGCCCACGCGCGCGTCCAGTTCCTGGACCGAGCAGGTGTAGCCATACGGCGGCAGCCACTTGGCGACGGCATCGGGTTCCAGAAAGGCGCGATAGACGCGGTCGGGGGGCGCGCGCAGGACGCGCAGGTGTCGTACGGTTCCGGTAGTCATGGTGTAGTCCGCCTTGAATGAGGGTGGGTGCATGACTACGACGAACCGCCGGCACCCGGATCGACATGAATTCTTCTAGGGATTTCCCTAGGTCGCGGCCTCTTGCCCTGGCTGGCGCAGCCGTTCGATGTAAGCCGACAGCGTTTCTGCGTGCCGCTGCTCGGCGCGCAGGCCAACGTGGCCGTCTGCCCGCACCACCAGCAGGACCATGTCGCCCACGCCCAGCCGGGCCGCCGCGGCGGGCTCCAGATAGGCGTCCACATCGGTCACCCCGTCGCTGGCGGTCAGCGCCACGACGACCTCGATGATGTACCCGTCAGACAGGGCGGCCAGCTCGCGGCGCAGGTCCGACAGCGGCTGCTGCGGCGTGCCCGGGCCGCCGATCAGCAGGACGGTGTGGCCGCGCCGCTTGGCGTAGTCATGCAGCTTGCCCCGGCCGCCGGTGGAAAACCGCACGTCGATATGGTCCGGCAGCCGCTGGCCCGGCCAGATGGCGGCGTGCCGGTCGCCCATCACGATGGGCGACCCGGCGTAGTCGATGTCGAGCTCGGCTTCCGACACCGCCTCGCGGTGCCGCGCCTCGGCGTTGCCGAAGGCCGCGCGGATCGCCAGATCGCGCGCGCGCCGCTCTTGCTCGCCCTGCGCCATCTGCGCGCTTTCGGCCGCATCGCCCGACGCCATCACCATGTCGGCCACGGGCCGCCGTTCGGCGTGATAGCTGTCCAGCAGCGCGGGCGAACAATGTCCCTGGCAGACCAGCGCCAGCTTCCATCCCAGGTTGTAGGCATCCTGCAGGCCGGTGTTCATGCCATGCCCCTGCGCCGGGCTGCACGTGTGCGCGGCGTCGCCGGCCAGCAGCACGCGGCCGGACCGGAACGTGCGCGCGACCTTGGTGTGGCATTCGAATCGCGCCGGGTGCGAGACGTTGTAAAAGCTGGCGTCCGGCAGGTAGCGCCGCAGCGTGGACAGCGCGTCCTCGACCAGGTCCGACTCCGCGGAACTGGGGCGCAGGTAGACGCGCCAGCGCTCGCCAGGCAGCGCGGTCAGAATCACCGGAATCTTGTCCAGGTAGGCGTAATTTGCCTCGAACGCCTCCGGCCAATCGGGGATGGACGCATCGAACACGGCCCACGGCTGATTGATGTCGTGGCCGTCCTGCTCGATGCCCGTCAGCATCCGCACGGTGCTGTGGTGCCCGTCGCAGCCGACGACCCATTGCGCCAGCACCTGCGACAGCTTGCCGCCGCGCTCCACGGTGGCCAGCACCCCGTCGTCCTGTTCCTGCAATCCCACCAGCTTCGTGGCGCGTGTGACCTTGCCGCCCAGCCGCGCCAGATGCTCGGCCAGCACCGTCTCGGTGACTTCTTCCGAGATGCCGATGTTGAAGGGATAGCGGCTGCCGGCAAGCTCCAGGTCGATGATGCCCAGTTCGCTGCCGCCCGCGTGAATGCGGGCGCGCCGCTGTTTCACGCCCGCAGCCAGCAGGGGGTCGATGATGCCCAGCGCATCCAGGATTTCAAGGGAACGCGGATGCACGACGGTCGCGCGGTCCCAATCCAGCGGGCGTTCGTGCGCGTCGATCAGCAGGCAGTCGACGCCGCGGCGTTGCAGCTCGGCGGCGGTCAACAGGCCGGCCGGGCCCGCGCCCACGACCAGGACGGAAATCGAGATCACCATGTCTTGCCCTCAGCAATGTGGTCATCAAGTCCTGCCGCAAGGGATGCAGCCTGCCCGGCAGTCGGAAGCAGCGCGGTCGCGCCGATGCAGCCGGCCGCACGACAAAGGCGGCGCATTGCGCCGCCCAGCCGTTTCGCGTGATGCGAAATTAAAGCAGCGCCGTGGCGCCGTCAACGGCAATGCGCGGCCTGGGGTCCGCGCGCGGCTAGAAGGGGCTTGAACGGTATGCAGGCATTGGTGCAAGCGGTCTCATTCGATGGGATGAGGCGCCGTCTCGCCGGTTGGCCACGCCCGCAAAGGCATCCGCCATCCAGTCCATTACTATTTCAGCCATGAGCCAGCGCAAGAATCCTTCGAAGCCGGGCCCCGATGCCTGCATCCGCGTGCGAGGCGCGCGGGAACACAATCTGAAGAACGTCGACGTCAGCATCCCGCGCGACGCGCTGGTGGTGTTCGCCGGCGTATCCGGATCGGGCAAATCGTCGCTGGCGTTCGGCACGCTGTACGCCGAAGCGCAGCGCCGCTACCTGGAATCGCTGTCGCCGTATGCCCGCCGCCTGATCGACCAGGTGGGCGTGCCCGACGTCGACGCCATCGACGGCCTGCCGCCCGCCGTGGCGTTGCAGCAGCAGCGCGGCACACCAAACGTGCGGTCCACGGTCGGCAGCGTCACCACGCTGTCGAGCATGCTGCGCATGCTGTATTCGCGCGCCGGCACCTATCCGGCGCGCCAGCCCATGCTGTACGCCGAGGACTTCTCGCCCAACACGCCGCAGGGCGCCTGCCCGCATTGCCACGGCCTGGGCTACGTGTACGACGTGACCGAGGCGTCCATGGTGCCGGACCCGTCGCTGTCCATCCGCGAGCGCGCGATTGCATCTTGGCCGCCCGCCTGGCATGGCCAGAATCTGCGCGACATCCTGGTGACGCTGGGCTACGACGTGGACAAGCCGTGGCGCGATCTGCCCAAGAAGGATCGCGACTGGATCCTCTACACGGACGAGCAGCCCACCGTGCCGGTCTACGCCGGTTTCACGCCAGCAGAGACGCGCGCGGCGCTGCGCCGCAAGACCGAGCCCAGCTACATGGGCACCTACACCGGTGCGCGCCGGTACGTCATGCACACGTTCGCCACCACGCAGAGCGCCATGATGAAAAAGCGCGTGGCCCGCTTCATGACCGGCGCGCCGTGCCCGGAATGCGGCGGCCGGCGCCTGAAGCGCGAGGCGCTGTCCGTGACGTTCGCGGGTCTGGATATCGGCAGCCTGTCGCAGCTGCCGCTTGCCCGCATCGCCGAGGTGCTGAAGCCTGCCGCCGAAGGCAGGTTCGACGAGCACGCGGCACAGGCTGGATCGACGCGCAGCAAGGCCGCGGGCGTGCGCGCCAACGCCAAGCGCGTGGCCGCGGGCGGACTGTCGCATGCAGGCAGCAGCGACGTGCGGCGCACCCCGGATCTGTCGCCCGAAAAGCGTATTGCCGCGCAGCGTATCGCGCACGATCTGGTCGAACGTATCGGCACGCTGCAGGCGCTGGGTCTGGGCTATCTGGCGATGGACCGGTCCACGCCCACGCTGTCGCCGGGCGAGTTGCAGCGCTTGCGGCTGGCTACGCAGATCCGCTCGAACCTGTTCGGCGTGGTGTATGTGCTGGACGAACCGTCCGCCGGCCTGCACTCCGCGGACGGCCAGGCCCTGCACCGCGCGCTGGACCAGTTGAAGGCCGGCGGCAACACGCTGTTTGTCGTTGAGCACGATCTGGACACGCTGCGCCGCGCCGACTGGCTGGTCGACGTGGGACCCGGCGCGGGCCAGCACGGCGGCCAGGTGCTGTACAGCGGTCCGCCCGAGGGGCTGCGCAAGGTAAAGGATTCCGTCACCGCGCAATATCTCTTCGACACGCGCCCCGCCAGCCGGCGCACCCCGCGCGAACCCGCCGGGTGGCTTGATCTGCGCGGCATTCACCGCAACAACCTGCATGGCGTGGACGCGCGCTTTCCGCTGGGGGCGTTCACGGCGGTGACGGGCGTTTCCGGATCGGGCAAATCCAGCCTGGTCAGCCAGGCGCTGGTCGAACTGGTGGGCGAACACCTGGGCCAGGAACTGCCGGCCGAGGAACCCGACAGCGACCTGCCGCAGCCCGGCAACCTGCCGCGCACCACGGGCCGGCTGCACGCGGGCGCAGAAGCCATCAAGCGGCTGGTCAACGTGGACCAGAAGCCCATCGGCCGCACGCCGCGCTCCAATCTGGCCACCTACACCGGCCTGTTCGATCACGTGCGCAAGCTGTTTGCCGACACCAAGGCCGCGCGCGCCCGGCGCTACAGCGCGGGCCGGTTTTCATTCAACGTCGCGCAAGGCCGCTGCGAGACCTGCGAAGGCGAAGGTTTCGTCCACGTCGAACTGCTGTTCATGCCCAGCGTGTACGCGCCATGCCCCACCTGCCACGGCAGCCGCTACAACGCCAAGACGCTCGAAGTCGAATGGAATGGCCGCAACATCGCCCAGGTGCTGGACATGACCGTCGACGAGGCGCGCGAGTTCTTCAAGAACGAGGTGGCGGTTGCGCGCCCCTTGACGCTGCTTGCCGAGATCGGGCTGGGCTATCTGCGCCTGGGCCAGCCCGCCACGGAACTGTCCGGCGGCGAGGCCCAGCGCATCAAGCTGGCCACCGAACTGCAGCGCAGCCAGCGCGGCAACACGCTGTACGTGCTGGACGAACCCACCACGGGCCTGCACGCGGCGGATGTGGACAAGCTGATGACGCAGTTGCACGGCTTGGTCGACGCCGGCAACACCGTGGTCGTGGTCGAACACGACCTGCGCGTGGTCGCGGGCAGCGACTGGATGCTGGACGTGGGGCCGGGCGCCGGCGAAGAAGGCGGCGCCATCGTCGCGGCCGGCACGCCGGAGACCGTCAGCCGCGGCAACGTGGGCGTCACTGCCCCGTTCCTGCGGCGCTTCTTTGACTGAGGAAGCAGGAGTTCAAGGTTGCCGGGAAACGCGTTTCCTGAACTCCGGCAGCCCTACTGCTGCATTTCCTGCGCAAGCGTGGCCTGCATGCGCTCCATGCTCTCTTGACCGACTTCGATCAAGCCCCCGCTTGGTTGGTCGATATCCAGAATGAAGGTCAGCACCAAGGCGATCATGGCGGCGAACATGCCGGTGGAGATCGGCCGGCGCCGCCCATACAGGCCGGTGCCGAAAGCGATGTAGCCCATCGATCCGCCGGCCACGATGAAGAGCAGGTAATAGACCGGCTCGGGCACGTGGTTCTCGAGCGCGACGCGGCGCTTTTCGTTGACCTGCGCCATCTCGTTGATGGCCTGGATGAACATGATGGTCGAAATGGACGGCGGATTCTCCGCCCGCTCCGCGACCGCCGTCCGGATCTGGCGTTCGATGCGACGCGCGGTGGCGTTGGCGGCGTTAAAGCGAGGCGAATCCCGGTCCGCCAGGTGATAGTCCAGTGACGCCGAGGTGTATTCATGCAGCATCTTCGCCACGGTGGGCCGGTACTGCGCCGGAATGAGCTGCGACCGCCAATACGCATTGCCGATGGCGTTGGCCTCTTCCAGCACCAGGTTCTTGCGCGTCTCGAACCGCGTGACCGACATGGCGAACGTAAACCCCAGCAGCAGGGCCAGCAAGCCGAGCAGGGCGGTCTGCAGCGCGGTGATGTGCGTCTTGGCAGCCTCGTCGGCCGGCTTGCGCAGCCGCCGGCCAAGCCGGTAGCCGACCTCGATGACGCCCAGGAAAATGATGAGCACGACGAAAAAGAGGATGACCTCGTCGACTTCCCTGAGCATGGCTTTTCCTGGCGCGGATGGGGCGGTCCAGAGTATGCCGATTGCCACGCGGCGACAAGAGTCAGCCGTATGGTGGGGATGCGCCTGCAACGCGCGCGCACGTATCAGGTTTGAAGAAATGATAATGATTTGCAATAATTGCCGATTGCCTTCGATCCCCGCATCCGACATGTCCCAGCCTCACTCCCAGCTTTCCGGCTGGCTCGCGTTGTATGGCGAGTTCATGCAGGCGTTCGCGCATCGTTTCGGCAATCGCAGCGATGCAGAGGACGCGGCGCACGATGCCATCGAGCAACTGTTGTCGCGCAGCGACGTGACGACGGTCGAACACGCGCGGCGCTTCCTGTTCCGCGCGGCGGCGCATCGGCGCATCGACGCGTGGCGGCGGGATACGCGCAATCCGCACATCGCGTGGCAGGACCTGGCCGAGCAGGACCAGCCCTGCGTGCCCAGCCCCGAGGCGACCGTTCGGGCGCGGCAACTGATGGCCGCCGTCGAGGCCGCACTGGTGCAACTGCCGCTGAATTGCCGGCGCGCCTATGTGCTGAACCGGATCGAAGGCTGGACGCACCGCGAGATCGCCGTGACGCTGGCGCTATCCGTCAACAGCATCGAGCGTTACGTGATGCAGGCATGCCAGCATGTGCGGGCCGCCTTGAATCCCCATGATTGGCGATAGCCCCGTCGCCGCCGAGGCGATCCGCTGGTCAGCGCGCTTGCACGCTGGCGACATGAGCGCGGCCGAGCATGCCGAGTTGCTGGCATGGCGGCGCGCCCGGCCTGAACACGAGGCCGAGTTTCAGGCGCAGCAGATGGTGAGCCGCGCAGTCCTGGCGATGCCCGACGACGCGGTTCGCCGGCTGTACGGAGGAGAACTGCCCGAACGTCCAAATCTCGGGCGTCGCAGGGCGATGCGCGCCGGCGCCGTGCTGCTTTGCGCGGGCGCAGCGGGCGCCGCCGCTTTCACTTTCGGCGGCGGGCCCGGCCGGCCGGAATACGCCGCCCAATGGTCCACGCGCAAGGGCGAACGGCGCAGCGTGTCCCTGGCCGAGGGAAGCGTGCTTGAACTCAATACGGACACCCACGCTGCCGTGGCGTTCTTCGAGGACAGACGGGTCGTGACGCTCTCGCGTGGCGAGGTGCTGTTCGACGTCAGGCCCGATGCCGCTCGGCCCTTCTACGTGGAAGCCGGTCCCGCAACCGTCCAGGTTACCGGCACGCGCTTTAATGTCCGGCGGGGCGCGCAGGACGTGCACGTGGCGGTGCAACAGGGCGCGGTGGAAGTCCGCAGCGGACCGTGGTGGCATCGCAGCCGCAACCTCTTGAGCGCGGGGCAGGGCACGCTCGTTGACGGCGACGGCCGCCAGCCCGGCCCGCAAACCGTCAACCTCGCTGCCGAGCTGGCGTGGGTCAACGGCCGGCTGGTGTTTCGCAATGCGCCCTTGGCGGCCGTGGTCGAAGAGCTCAACCGCTATCTGCAGCAACCCCTGCGGCTGGCCAACGATCGCGTCGGCAAGCTCCGCCTTACCGCTTCGTTCAGGCTGGACGATCCCGAGGGCATCGTGGACGGTTTGCCGGGCGTGCTGCCGGTCGTGCTGCATCGCCTGCCGGCAGGCGGGATCCTGCTGGATCTCAAGCCGGAGCCGGCCTGATGCATCGCTGTTTCAAACAGAAACAATTGTGCCGCGAAAATCATTCAGGACTTTTGCTCGCTGATTCGTAGTACATGGCAGGCCGCCGATTTGCACCCGGCCGGCCCGTCACGATCCTTGGCCAAGGGATCGGGCGCGATGCGCCCGCTGCAATCATCGAACGAGTCCTGTCTTGAATCCACATTCCCGTATCACCCTTCGTGCGCCGCGCACGCGTCCATTGCCGGCCAGATTGACCATGGGCAGCCTGGCGTTGTCAGTGGCGCTTGCGCTGGCCAGCGGCCTGGGCGCCTCGCCCGTTCACGCCCAGTCCGCCACGGTGCAGGTCGACATCGCCCCGCAACCCCTGTCCGAAGCGCTGCTCCAGTTGGCCGAGCAAACGCGGCTGCAGATCCTGTTCGCACCGGACATCGTGGCCGGCAAGGCCGCGCCGGCGCTGCGCGGCAGCTTCACCGCCGACCAGGCGTTGGCGGCGCTGCTCAAGGGCAGCGGCTTGCAGTATCGGCGTGAGGGCGATCGCTACCTGCTGACGGCAGGCGCCGCCGACGTGCTGGACGCCGTCACCGTCATCGGCATGGCCGAACGCCGCAGCATGACGGAGAACACCGGATCCTATACAACGCGCATCACCAGCATCGCGTCCAAGACCGAGCAGAGTTTTCGCGAGATTCCGCAATCCGTTTCGGTCGTGACCCGGCAGCAGATGGAAGACCAGAACATCACCGATGTGCGCCAGGCCTTGCTCGCCGTGCCCGGCATCACGTACAACGGCGTGGACTTCTTTTCGCGCGGTTTCGCCATCACCAGCATGCAGCTCGACGGCGGCGCGCCGCTGGCGCTGGGTTCTTATAACTACGATCCGCAGCAGCAGATGGCCTTCTACGACCGCGTGGAAGTGATGCGCGGCGCCTCGGGCCTGCTGGGCGGCGTGGGCGATCCCGGCGGCATCATCAATCTGGTGCGCAAAAAGCCGCTGGCGCAGGATCAGCTCAAGGTGACGCTGGGCGCCGGCAGTTGGGACGATTACCGCAGCGAGATCGACGCCAGCGGCCGGCTTACCGAAAACGGCAAGGTGCGCGCCCGCGGGGTGTTCAGCTATCAGAAGAGCGGCTCCTACATCGATCACCGCAGCACCGAGCGGCCCGCGTTGTACGGCGTGCTGGAAGCCGACCTCGGTCCCGATACGCTGCTGACCGTGGGCGGCAACTACAGCCAGATCAACAATGACGGCGCGCCGCCTACATTGCCGCGCTACAGCAACGGCGCCGATCTGGGCCTGTCGCGCAGCGCGAACCTCTCGCAACCCTGGGCGTACGACGACACCGATCGCTGGGAAGTGTTTGGGCAGCTGGAGCATCGGTTCCGCAATGGTTGGATCGCCAAACTCAACGCTACGCATACCGACCAGAAGACCGATCGCATCTGGAATTACACGTCCGGTTCCGTGGACCCCATCACGTACAAGGGGCTGACATGGGGCGCCGGCCGCGCGAACTCCGAAAACAAGCAGGACATGGTGGATGCCAATCTCAGCGGCGCCTTCGATCTGCTGGGCCGTACGCATGAATTCGTGGTGGGCGCGGACTGGCAGCGCGTGCGCAGCGACTGGGTCAACTCCAACCTCGCGATCAATTACAAGGATCCCGTCGATCCGTTCAACCCGGGCGCGTGGAATCCCAGCAGGACGGACGCGGACTACAACTACAGCGCGCATTACGGCCCGTGGGGCCAGGAACAGGTCGGCGGGTACGCCCTGCTGCGCCTGCATCCCACCGACCGCCTGAGCGTCGTGGCCGGCACCCGCGTCAGCCGCTACGAGTTCTCGCAGCTCATCCGCACCAAGCGCGGCGCGGCGGACTGGCAACTTTTCCAGGATGCCCAGTTCAAGGAATCCACCGAGATCACTCCATACGGCGGCTTGATCTACGACCTGAACAACCAATGGTCCGTCTACGGCAGCTATTCGGCCATCTACAAACCGCAGCCGCTGGTCATGCAAGGCCCGCCGCCGGGCAGTTCGCTGCCGCCCATCAAGGGCAAGAGCTTCGAGGCCGGGATCAAGGGCGAGCTGTTCGACGGCGCCGCCAATGCCACGCTCAGTTTGTTCAACGTCGAGCGCACCGGCACCGCGGTCCTGGATCCCGCGTACGACAGCAGCAGCAGCGCCTATGACGGCGCCTGCTGCTACACCGCGCAGGGCAAGGTGGTGAGCCGGGGTGTCGATGTGGAATTCAGCGGCGAGCTCGCCACGGGCTGGCAGATGACCGCGGGCTATACGTTCAACACCACCAAGGACAAGAGCACTGACAGCGTTTACAGCAGCGTGACGCCCAAGCACCTCTTCAAGCTGGCGACCGCGTATCGACTGCCGGGCGACTGGACCAAGTGGACGGTGGGCGGCAGCATGCTCATCCAAAGCGCAAGCTACGTGTCCGGCACGGCGCGAGATGCGAGCGGCGCCTTCGCGCCGTTCGATTTCAACCAGGGCGGCTACGCCATCCTGAACGCCATGGTGCGCTACCAGCTCACGCCGCAGTGGAACATGACGCTGAACGTCAACAACCTGACCGACCGCGTCTACTACCAGCAGGTCGGCACGTTGAACGGCAACAACGTCTACGGCACGCCGCGCAATGCGATGCTGACGTTGCGGGGAACGTTCTAAGGGCGGGCGCGCCGGCAGGATCGGCCGGCCCCAGGCCGATCCTGTCAGCGAAACGCCAACATCTTGGAGTAAGGTGTCGCATCCCAACCCCAAGACCCGCACGGAGCAGAACTTGAAATACCGCAAACTCGGCCGTACCGACCTGGATGTCAGCCTGATCGGGCTGGGCACCATGACCTGGGGCGAGCAGAACACCGAAGCCGACGCGCATCAGCAGCTGGACTACGCGCTGGAGCGCGGGGTCAACCTGGTCGACGTGGCCGAGATGTATCCCGTGCCGCCCAAGCCCGAAACCCAGGGGCTGACCGAAACCTACATCGGCACGTGGCTGGCCAAGACCGGCCGCCGCCAGGACATCGTGCTGGCCAGCAAGGTAGCCGGTCCCGTGCGCGATCCCAAGCGTCCCGGCCACATCCGCGATGGCAAGACCTTCCTGGACCGCAAGAATCTGACCGCGGCGCTGGACGCCAGCTTGAAGCGTCTGCAGACGGATTATCTGGACCTGTATCAGCTGCATTGGCCCGACCGCACCACCGCGACGTTCGGCCAGCTCAACTACCCGTGGGTCGAAGACGAGCACACCGTGCCGATCGAAGAGACCCTGTCGGTGCTGCAGGACTTCGTGCGCGCCGGCAAGGTGCGCCATGTGGGCGTTTCCAACGAAACCCCGTGGGGCGTCAGCCAGTTCCTGCGCCACGCCCAGAACGCCGACCTGCCGCGCATCGCGTCGATCCAGAACGCGTACAGCCTCTTGAACCGCGTGTACGAGATCGGCCTGTCGGAATTCACGCACCACGAAGGCGTGGGCTTGCTTGCCTATTCGCCGCTGGCGATGGGCATGCTGTGCGGCAAGTACCTGGACGGCGCCAAGCCCGCAGGCGCCCGCCTGACGGTGTACACGCGCTTCACCCGCTACAGCAACTCCCAGGCCGAAGCCGCCACGCGCGAATACGTGGAACTGGCACGCAAGCATGGCATCTCGCCAACGCATCTGGCGCTGGCCTGGGTGAATCAACGCCCGTTCGTCACCAGCAACCTGATTGGCGCGACGTCGCTCGAGCAACTGAAGGAAAACATCGACAGTGTTGATGTGACGTTGTCGGCTGAGGTGCTGGACGCGATTAACCAGATTCACGTACGGCATCCGAATCCGGCGCCTTGATGCGTGTGGGGCAGGACGGGAAAGACGTTCGCGCCCTGATGGAAAGCGGTTGATCTTTTCGGAGATCGACATCCGAAAAGCTCACTTGCGAAAGCGGTGGGCTTTTTGTTTTTCCGGGGCTTTTTCTGGAAGGAAACCGCTGGCATGCATGTTTCAAGGGTGACTGCTTCAAGTCGTGCGTTGCATCACAGGGTGAAAGTGCGTCAGACGATTTTCGCGATTCTCTGATTCAAGTCGGTTTCTGCGACGCTCAAACTCCGGCGCATCAGTAATTGCCTGGAGCAATGATGACAGCGCGCCCGATCATTCGTGTAGGTGACAAGACGACCCATGGCGGAACGGTGTTGGAGGGGTTTTCGTCCTACAACATCGACGGCCGAGCGGCGGCAGGCCTGGGCCACAAGGTGGACTGCCCTAAATGCAAAGGGGTATTTCCCATCGTAGAGGGCGTGCCCAGCTTCGCCGTCGGTGACAGCCTGGTCGCCATCGAGGGAATGAAGACCGCCTGCGGCGCCGCGCTGATTGCGAGCCAAGGGTTCGCTCGGGTGGACCCTGGGCCGGGTGAAGCAACTCGTAGCCTCAGCAATGGAAGCGGTTTGTCAACGCGCTTTTCCGCAAGCGAGACCAGGCTGGTGCAGCCGTACGCAAATAGGCTGCGTCCAGTGAGTTGCAGTCACTCCGACACGGCGGTGCCGCTGGCGGAATACATGGTGCGGGAAATGAAGACCAATCCATTTTCCATCGAGGGAAGGGCGATCCTCGCGGCGAACAGCGCGGATCCTCAAGCCCGCCGTGCGGAGTGGCTGCAGTTGCCGTGGTACCTGCGTCTGGGTGCGTCGCCCGACTTCGAGGCGGCGGCCGCTGGTCAAAAGGCGGCGGCATACGGCTTATGGGCAGAAAGAGTCGCGCCCGGTAGGCCGTGGGATCACAAACGCCTCCTTCGAACGAAATTCCCGGGGCAGCCGCACCCGCATTGGCACAAGTACGGTGATTTTGATTATTTTTACGATATATGGTCGAACATTCACTACGGCTACGTGGGTGTTGCCCTAGGATTCGGAGCAGACGAACTGATCAATGGCGCAGGACTGGCCCAGGCGATGGATGATTTTGTTAACGGTAGACCGCTAAAAAATCATCCCCAGAATGGAACTTGGCCCGCCAGTTCCGACGATGTTCCCGACCAGATATCAATCAGGCTGGGCACAGACCTTTATCTCGAGGTCAAACCCCACTCGCTAACCCTCGGGATTCTTCTTGAACGCATCGTCGCGGTGCCCGAACCTTGGGGTGAAGGCGGCGACATAGCTAAAGAACCGCACACTGCAATAGGGTGCGATGAATGAAAGCCGCATCCACTTTGAGGCGGGCCTGCAAGACATTAGGTTATGCGCTCTGCGCTGCGGTTCTGTTCTTGTACTTCTGTCGCCCGGTCGTAGTGATTCATTATTCAGCCGCAGCCAAGGAGCCAATCGGATATATCTACGACACCGATTGGTACCTCTCACGGGACGGTCTCCATCCGGGCGAATCGACTAGATACTTCGCAGATTGGCGCCAGAAGCCGGATCACTGGACAGCGATCAGCGTCGTTAGGGAGAAGTGGGACTATGTGGAAATAAACGGACCGTTCAGCCGAGTGGATGTGTATGTGGGTCCGGATGCGAGGGTAGAACGGACCGACATTCGACACGGCTTCTTTGCACGCTTTATCGAGCCGAAGGTGCACTGATCGACACGACCGGGCTACCGGAGCCGATGTTCACAACTCCCACAATTTACCGGGGTCGAAATCCGCCTGCTCCCCCTTCTTCGCATATCCCAGCGGATTCGCAATCACCCGGCAGCCATCCTTCACGTAGTCCTGCGCGCAGTGCAGATGCCCGTGGATCCACACGTCGGTCAGCGGCAGCAGCCCATCCAGCGCGTTGCAAAATCCAGCCGTACCCGGCGTGACGCCGTACCGCGGATCGGCGCTAGCCAGCGTGGGCGCAAAGTGTGTGACCGCCACCGTCGTGCCGTCGAAGGGCACGCGCAGGGCGGCGTCCAGCCATTGTTGACAGGCCAGGCCCTGTTCTCGCATCTGTTCTGCCATGAAGGGCGCGCCATGGCGGCGCATCTCGGCTTTCTCCAGATAGAAGTCCGCCGCCCTGAACGCCTTGGCACGCTTTTTCAGCGCATCACCCAACGTGTCGTCTGGCGCCGCAAGCGCGTCGAAGTCCGTCCACAAGGTCGTGCCGACGAAGCGCACGCCGCCGATGACGGTGGTCTCCCTTTCCAGCCACTGGATGTCCAGCGCGTTGCACAGGTCTTGGAGGCGCGCATGGGTCTCGTCGAAATCCACGTTGTCGTATTCGTGATTGCCCGGCACGTACAGGACGGGCGTCGGCCAGCCGTGGCGCGGCGAATAGTCGCCCAGGCCGAAGTCGTCCCGTTCCAGCCGCGAACCCTGACGGTACGAGCCGATGTCGCCCGCCAGCACGAGCAGGTCGGCGCCCGGCAAAGGCTGTGCCACAAAGGTGGGATCGGTTTCAAGATGCAAGTCGGAAAGCAGTTGGATCTTCATGGGGGCTATCTTAGGCGACGGACAGCCGCGCTGCGCCGCGCCGGCATCCATGCGACACTTTCCCCCAAGCGTTGACCCACCCCAAACCCACCCACCGGATAAGGAGGAACCCCCATGCGTATTGTTTTTGCCGCCGCCGCGCTCCTGCTTGCAGCGGGGGCGCAGGCCCAAGTGCTCAAGTGTGACCAGGCGTCCACCCAGACCGACATGAACCTGTGCGCGGATCAGGCGTATCGCCAGTCCGACGCCGAGTTGAACGCGGCGTACAAGGAAGCGACGGCGCGCCTGAAGGACAACAAGGATGCCTTGACGCAATTGCAGGCGGCGCAAAAGGCGTGGCTGTTCTTTCGTGATGCCGAATGCGCGTTTTCGTCAACAGGCGTGACGGGCGGCAGCGCCTACCCGATGGTGTTGAGCATGTGCCTGGACAAGCTCACGAAGGTTCGGACCAAGGAATTGCGCGCGTATCTCGCCTGCGAGGAAGGCGACACGAGCTGCCCGGTGCCCCGCAAGCCATGAAGGCTGCCGCGCAGACTGACGGACACCAGGCCAACCCGGAAGTCAGCAAACTCGACACCAGCATCCCCGACACCGGCCTGATCGTCGACGACCATGGCAAGCCGCGCTGCTTTTGGCAGCCTTCCATGCCGGACTATCACGATCATGAATGGGGCCGGCCGGTCGTTGACGACCGGCGCCTGTTCGAAAAAATCTGTCTGGAAGGTTTTCAGGCCGGCATGGCGTGGATCACCATTCTGCGCAAGCGCGAGGCGTTTCGCGAGGCCTTCGACGATTTCGACATGGAACGGGTGGCGCGTTACACCGAACGCGACGTCGAGCGCCTGATGACCAATGCGGACATCGTGCGCAACCGCGCCAAGATCGTGTCGGCCATCAACAATGCGCAGCGCGCGCGCGAACTGGCTGACGAGATCGGCTCGCTGGCCGGCTGGCTCTGGGCGCATGAGCCGCCGCCGCAGGATCGTCCGGCGACGGTGGACCGGCACTATTGGGACAACAATCCCACGTCCAAGGCGTCGAATGAGCTCTCGCGGGCGCTGAAGCGGCGCGGCTGGACGTTCGTGGGGCCGACGACCATGCACGCCTTCATGCAGGCCGTGGGCATGGTGAACGAGCACATGAGCGGCTGCGTCTGCCATGGGCAGATCGAGGCGGCGCGCAAGTACTTCCGGCGGCCGGGCTGAACGGCTGACCGGCTAAACCCCGTCAGACCACGCTGATCCGCAGTTCAGCCAGCAACGCCGCCGCCTGCGTCTTGGAGATCGTGGCGCCGGCCAGCCGGGCGGCCGCCGTCAGATCCAATCCGCCAAGGTCCGCTTCCCGCAGGTCCGCGCCTTCGAAATGGACGTTCTTCAACGTGGCATTGCGCAGGCTGCCGCCGTGAAAGACCGTCTCGCGGAAGTCGCTTCCCGACAGGTCGGCGTCCGAGAAATCCAGCTGCAGCAGATTGCATTTGCGGAACGACACGCCGCGCAGCAGCGCGCCGACCAGCAGGCATTCCTCGAGCGACCAGCCCAGGCACGCAATGCCATCGAAATCCGATCCCGTCAGCTTGCACGACCGGAACCGGGCGCTCGCCAGCCGTGCGCGGCGCCAATTGGCGTTGTTCAGATCGCAGTTCTGGAAGGTGGCCTCGCTGGCATCCGCCGACGCAAAGCTGGCCGACCCGCCGCGGCAGCGCAGCCACTGGGTGTCGGTCAGATCCGCGCCCTGAAACGAGGCGCCCGCGATGGCGCAGCCGCTGAACTGGAAGCCGCGCAGCTCCAGGCGCGAAAAATCCGCCTCCTGGAAGTCGCAATCCACGAATGACAGCGCCTTGCCTGCCGCCGTCTCGATGAGGGCCTGCATGGCCTTGCGGTCGATGTCCTGGCCCTCGATCGGCGGAGTAACGGTTTGCGTCATCCGGATCAGGCCAAGGCGTCGGACTGCAGACGGCCCAGGATGAAGCCGTCCACCGCGCTGGTGCGGCCGCGCCACAGGGTCGGCTGTCCGGCGATGGGCGTGCCGTCGGCGGTGAAGAACAGGGCGTCGGCCAGGTGAATGTAGTTGGGCAGCGGATCGACGGGTTGGGGCAGGCGGAACACGTCGCCCAGCTCGGCCAGCGAGGCGTGCACGGTCTGGCGCGTGTCGGGGTCCAGCGATTCCAGCGAACCCGAAAAGCTGGCCGCAAAGGTGTCGAAGTACTCGGCGCCCGAGACGATCGAGCCGGACACCAGCATGCCGCCCATTTGCAAGGTCACGCCAATGCTTTCGATCTGGCTGCCGTTGTTCACCAGGTTGACCAGGAACTGCAGGAAAGCGTCCGCGGCGGGCGTGGCGGCAGCGGGCTGGCTCGGGGAGGTGTCGATGCTCATGAGAAGGGTCTCTGGAAGGTTTGCGAGAGGCACAAGATACTCGAAGGCCGCTAAAAATGGTCGGACCGCAATTCAAGGAGAAACGGGCCGTTCGGGCGGCTGACCTGGTTTTCTGGTGGCGCGGGCGGGGAGTATGTTGGCATCCTGACCGCCAATCTCTCTGGAGTCTCCATGAGCAGCGTGAATTTTCTGGGTATCAATGCCGCCGGCCAGCCCGCGTCGGCCGCTAAAAGCGGCAACGCCAACGCCGGCGAGAGCTTCCGCGCGGCGTTCGCCGACGCCACCGAGCGCAATCGTTCGGCCATGGGCCACGGCGTGTCCGGCGCCTCGCAGGCCGCGCCGTCGCAGGCCGAGAAGGAATTCCTGGACTACGCCGGGATGTCGCTTGAGGACAAGATGTTCTACGCGGCTCTGGCGAGCCTGGGCATTTCCAAGGAAGAGTACGACGCCATGTCGGCCGCCGAACGCCTGGAAGTCGCCAAGAAGGTGGCCCTGGCGATGCAGCAACTGGCCAAGGCCGAGAACACGCAGGAAGTGCTCTGAGGCGCTGAGCGCACGTTGCAAAAGGCCCGCTTGCGCGGGCCTTTTTGCGTTACCAGCCCCAGCAGGTGCCAGCCGCGGGCTTGCCGCAGGTGCGGTAGTTCACCGCGAACCACAGCTTGCCCGCGCCGCGCGGCGTGGCGTCGGACGTCTTCACGTCGTCGCGCGGCAGTTCTTCCAGCGCATCGCGCGCGTCCTTGGTGGGCGAGCCGCTGGCGGCGTTGGGTTCCAGTTTGATGCGCCCTAGTCCGGCGGCGGTGCGGTCCTCGAACACGATGTCCGTGTCGTTCAGCGCGCTCATCTTCAGCGACGCGTCGCGCACGGCGGCGGCGTAGCTGTCGTTGGCGCCGGTCGGCAGGATTTCCTTGTTCAACGTGCTGACCGCCAGGATCTCCGCGGGCGTGGCGGGCGCCTGCATCTTGTACTGGTCCAGGCCCGGCAACTGCCCGGCCGTCGCCTGCCGGCGCAGCCAGTCGCCCCACAGGAACTCGGCAAATTCAGGCAGGTCGCCGTTGTTGTAGGCGATATCGCGGGTGAAGTACACCAGCGAGCGGTAGCGATCTTCCTGCATGCCGCCCGGCTCCTGATCGTGGGGCAGGCCCACGCGCGTGGGCAGCTGGTCGACGGTGATGGGCTGGTTCTGGCCGTCGCGCAACCAGGCGCGGCGCTCGTCCACCAGGCGTTGCCAGAAGGCAGCCGCAGTCGGGAGGTCGCTGTAGTTGGCGTCCACCTTCACCCACACAGGCAGCTTCGGTCCGCCGTCGAAGATTTCGCGCAGCGACGAGAACGTATGGTGGCCGTCGGTCAGGTACAAATTGCCGTCCCAGCCCACGACCACCGTCTTCAGGTTGGCCGTGTTCGTGCCCGGCGCGTCCTTGCACCCGAACGTGTCGGGCTTGTCCAGGCGGACGGCGCGGGCCTCGGCGATGCTCTGGAATTTCTGCGCGCGCTCGGCGCCGCCCACGTCTTCGCAGTAATCGTCGAACTTCTTGCCGACGGTGCGGTTCAGGTAATCCAGATGCAGCGCCGGATCGGCCGCCCAGGTGGCGCGGTCGAAATCGCCTTGCCAGCGGCCCAGCTTGTAGTAGATCTGGTCGTAGCCGATTGCGGCCTGGGTGGGATGCAGTTCCTCGATGCGGACCTGGATGACGTCGCCCGCCTTCTTCTGCAGATAGGCGGTATTGCGCGGCGGCGTTTCGGGTTCCGGCTGCGGGGTTGGCTGCGGCTGCGGCGCCGGGGTTTCGGCGACGGGCGGCTGGACGGCGTCATCGTCGTCATCGCTGCCTCCGTTGCAGGCAGCCAGGGCCAGCGGCAACAAAGCCAGGGCCAGGGCGCGCATCAGGCGCGACGGGCGGAACAGCGGGGAAAACTCGGAAGCGGAGCGAGAGGGCATGGCAGTTCTTGGAGGCTGCGATCAGTGAGGGAGGCCGATCATGCCGGACGCGTGTTTCCCGCACATTGCACGTCACGATAAGACCGGCCGAGCATAGGCCGCGCGCGCGGCGGGCGGCAAGGAGATAATGGCATCCCCCCGTCCGGCCGATCACCGGGCGGCTCGTTCAATGTCACCAAGGAGGCTGCCGGCAATGGCTTACATCAACTTCTGGCGCGTCTGCGTCGTGCTGACGCTCGGCGCAATCGGCTTTGACGCCGCGGCGGACGATCGGGCCGCGAATGGCCGGGCCGCGAACGGCCGTGGCGCGCAATTGCTGGAGGCGTCAGCTAGCGGCGAGACGGCGCGCGTGCGCCACCTGCTGGCCGAGGGCGCGCCGATCGAGACGCGGGACGGGGAGGGCAACACGCCGCTGCTGCGCGCCACGCAGAGCAACCATGTGCAGGCCGCGGCAGCGCTGATCGAGGCGGGTGCCAACGTGAACGCCCAGAACCGCATGCAGGACAGCGCGTACTTGCTGGCCGGCGCGCAGGGATATCGCGAGATCCTTGAACTGACGCTGTCGCATGGCGCCGATCTGAAAAGCACCAACCGCTATGGCGGCACGGCCTTGATTCCGGCGTGCGAGCGGGGCCATGTCGAGGTCGTGAAACGGCTGCTGGCGGCCGGGGTCGATCCCAACCACGTCAACCGCCTGGGTTGGACGGGCCTGCTCGAGGCCATCATCCTGAGCGACGGCGGACCGCGCCATCAGGCTATTGTGGCGTTGCTGATCGAAGGGGGAGCGGACGTGAATCTGGCCGACAAGGACGGTCGCACACCGTTGCAGCACGCGCGTCAGCGCGGGCAGACGGAAATCGTGCAGATGCTGGAGCGCGCCCGGGCGCGGTAGCACCCGGGCGGCAAGATGGGCCGGCGCCGCAGGGCGGCCGGCCCGGCACACATTTAGAACTGGTGGCGGATGCCCACGCCGGCGGCGGTGCTCTTCAGACCGTCGATGAACGCGTAGTCCGTGCCGTACGAACCGTAGGCGTACAGGTTGGTGCGCTTGGACAGGTCGTAGGTGTAGCCCACGCTGTAGACGTTCATGTTGTCGTCGCCGCCCGTCAGCTTGTCGTTGGACGGGGCCACGTGCTGCCACGAGGTGAACAGGCTGCCGGAAGCGCCCACGGGGAAGGTAGCGCCCAGCATGTAGGAATTGGCCTTGAAGCCGTCCACGAAGCGGTTGGTGCCAAATTCATCGCTGAACGGCGTGCCGGCCGGCAGGTCCTGGCCGACGAACCAGCCGTCGGTGGTGCGGCCGTAAGCGGCAGCCAGCTTGACCACTTCCAGGTCGTACGACGCGCCCAAGGCGTACTGGCGCGGCGTGGCGCCGTTGTCGATGGTGCTGCGGTTGGCGCCGTTCAACTGGTCGTACGTCAGCGTCACGTTCAGCGGACCCTGCACGTAGCGCAGGCCGGTGGTGATGCCGCGGGTGTTGTCCGCGGTGCGGAAGCCGGTCTGGTCAGCCGTGGTGTCGTCCGCGTTGAACGAATAGCCGATGGCGAATTCGAAGCCGTTCACCGACGGGGTGCGGTACATGACCATGTTGTCCCAGCGCATGGTGTTGGCCGCGCTGAAACCCAGGCCCAGGTTGGATTGGGTGTAGCTGGTGTAGAAGGGATCGATGTCGGCCAGGTAGTTCGAGCCGACCGTGGCTTGGCGGCCGAATTCCAGCGAGCCCCAGGCGTCGTTGGCCAGACCGATGGTGGCTTGGCGGCCGAACAGGCGGCCGGATTGGCCGCGGTCGCCGTTGGCGGAGTCAAAGCCGCTTTCCAGCTTGAAGACGGCGCGCAGGCCGTCGCCCAGATCTTCGGATCCGCGCAGGCCCCAGCGGGAGCCGGCCTGGATGCCGTTGATCATGCCGACTTTGGAACCACTGTAGCCGTCGCCCTTGATTTTGTTGTAGCCGAGGCCGGTGTCGATGACACCGTAAAGAGTGACTGACGGTTCTGCCTGGGCAACGCCTGCGAAAGAAGCCAGCATTGCCGCGGCGAGCAGCGTCTTTTTCATCCGGAAAACTCCTGTGTAGCAGTTGAAGAAAAGCAAAAGGAACACGACGTCAGGCAATCAACCCGACGGTGTTCCTCGGCGCATAGTGTAGAACAATGCGTTAATTGTCGTTATCCGCCGTCAATTTTTGCCAAAATTCGAACATTTTCTAATGGCCCCTTCGGGTGAACCTGCCCGGGCGGCGGGTCCCGGATTGACCGCGCCGCCTCATAGTGGCATCTTGCCCAAAACCTGAACTCCTGGAAGCCGCGCCTTGGACTACCCCCAGCCGCTCGTCACCGTCGACGCCGTCCTTCTCACCCTGCGCGAATCCGGCCTGGAAGTCGCGCTGCACCAGCGCGACCGCGAGCCGTATCAAGGCGCGATGGCGCTGCCTGGCGGCGTGGTGCACGCCAACGAGGACACGTCCACCGAAGACAGCATCCGGCGGGTGTTGCGCGACAAGACCGGCTTCGAGCCGCGCTATCTGGAGCAATTGCAGGTGTTTTCCGGCCAGGACCGGGATCCCCGGCAGTGGTCGCTGTCGGTGGCCTATGTGGCGCTGGTGCCCGCCGCCGAACTGGCCGCCGCCACGCGCGCGGCGTTTCGTTTCGTCAGCGTGGACGCATTGCCGCCGCTGGCGTTCGACCACGCCGACATTGTCACGGCGGCCGTGGACCGACTGCGCAGCAAGTCCACCTATTCCACGCTGCCGTTCTTTCTGCTGCCCGAGCGCTTCACGCTGACCCAACTGCAGCACACCTACGAGGCGATCCTGCAGACCCGGCTGGAGAAGTCGAATTTCCGCCGCAAGATGGAGGCGTGGGGCGCGCTCGAGACCACCGATGAAGTGGTCGGAGGCGCGCAGCGCCCCGCGCGCCTTTATCGGCTGAAGGATTTCACGTTTTTCGACCGCAGCATCGGCTGCCGCAGCATCGGCTGATGCCGGTGCCGCGACCTTTCCATTGCATTGATAGTTGCATAACAACAATAAGTGGGCTTATACTGGCGTCACTTAGTTTTGAAATGCCACTAAGGGACGAACATGTTCACCATCACCGCACTCATTGAAGGGCAACGCACGACCGACACGCCGGCCGCGTTCCGGTTTCCGGGCGGCGAGATGCAGGTCACCATTCCCGCGGGCCTGCGCGAACAAGCCGACGCCGCGCGCGAATTCCGCATCCACGCCTTGCTGAAGTCGGCCGACGACGTCATGCAGTTGCTGCTGCTGACCGACGCGCTGCGCCGCCTGAACCCGGCCGCGCCCGTGCACCTGGACATGCCCTACGTGCCGTACGCCCGCCAGGACCGCGTCTGCAACCCGGGCGAGGCGCTGGGCGCCGCCGTGTTCTGCAAGCTCATCAACGACCAGCAGTACGCCACCGTCACCATCGTGGAACCGCACAGCGACGTTACGCCGGCGCTGTTGCAGCGGGTGCGGGTGATCGACGCCGCCGCCTTTCTGAAGCAAGCGCTGGCCGCGCCGGCCTTTGCCCGGGGCGTCACGCTGATGGCCCCGGACGCCGGCGCCCGCAAGCGGGTGCAGGCGCTGGCCAAGGCGCTGGGCGTGGCGGACGTGCGCTACGCGGAAAAGGTCCGCGACCCGCAAACCGGCCGCATCACTGAAACCCGCGTGCCCGACGATATCCCGGCGCAGCCGCTGCTGGTGGTCGACGACATCTGCGATGGCGGACGCACGTTCCTGGAACTGGCCGCCGCGCTGGCCGACAAGACCCGCCAGCCGCTCTACCTGTATGTCACGCACGGCATCTTCAGCAAGGGCCTGACGGAACTGAAGGCCCGCTACGCAGAGATTTTCACCGCTTACGACTGGACCCGCACCGACGCGGCCGCCGCGCCCGGCGCCGGCGCAGTGCTGGTCAACTGAGAATGCCGGTCAACGAACAATGCAGTTCAACTAAGAAGGAACCCGCCATGAATGCGCCCGACACCCTGGCCCCCAAGCTCAAGAACGGCCTGAACCCCTTCCTGCAGGCGGATTTCTACAAGACCGGCCACCCGTTCCAGTACCCCAAGGGCACGAACAAGATCCTCGCCAACTTCACGCCGCGTTCGGCACGCCTGGCGCCGGTGCTGCCGGAACTGTTCGACGAGAAGATCGTCTGGTTCGGCCTGCAGGGCTTCATCAAGGAAATCCTGATCGGCCTGTTCAACCGCGAGTTCTTCGGCAAGCCCGCCAGCACCGCCGTGCGCCAGTATCAACGCCGCGTGGACAACGCGCTGGGCAAGGGCGCGGTCACGGTGGATCACCTGCAGGCGCTGCACGACCTGGGCTATCTGCCGCTGGAAATCCGCTCGGTGCCCGAAGGCGCGCGCGTCGACATCCGCGTGCCGCCGGTCACCTTTATCAACACCCGGCCGGAATTTGCCTGGCTGGTGACCTATATCGAAACCCTGTTCAGCTGCGAGTCCTGGAAGCCGTCCACCGTCGCCACCATCGCCTTCGAATACCGCAAGCTGCTGACCTATTTCGCGCAACTGACCGGAAGCCCGATGGCCTTCGTGGACTGGCAGGGCCACGACTTCTCGATGCGCGGCATGTCCGGCCTGTACGACGCGCGCAAGTGCGGCGCGGGTCACCTGCTGTCCTTCACCGGCACCGACACGATCCCGGCCATCGACTACCTGGAAGACATCTACAACGCGGATTCCGACCGGGAACTCATCGGCGGCTCGGTGCCCGCGACGGAGCACTCAGTCATGTGCCTGGGCAGCAAGGAAGGTGAGATCGAGACCATCCGCCGCCTGGTCAAAGAGGTGTATCCGGCGGGCATCGTGTCGGTGGTGTCTGACACCTGGGACTTCTGGCAGGTGGTGACCGACTTCGCCGCGGCGCTCAAGTCCGAGATCATGAGCCGCCAGCCGGATGCGCTGGGCAACGCCAAGGTCGTGTTCCGGCCTGATTCCGGCGACCCCGTGAAGATCCTGACCGGCTACTTCTGCACCGATGTGCCGGACGTGCAGGACCGCGCCGCCCTGCAAGCGGCGCAGGCCGCGGGCTTTGAGGCCGTGCGCGATGCGGCCACGGGCACGTACTGGCTGCTGGGCGAGGACGCCAGCGCGCAGCAGACGCTGCGCGAGCCCGAGGTGAAGGGCGCCGTGCAATGCTTGTGGGACACGTTCGGCGGCGTGGAGACCGATCGCGGCTACAAGCTGCTGAATCCGCACGTGGGCCTGATCTACGGCGATTCCATCACGCTGACCCGGGGGCGCGACATCCTGGTGCGGCTGGAGCGCAAGGGCTTTGCGTCGGGCAACGTGGTGCTGGGCATCGGTTCGTACACCTATCAGTACCTGACCCGCGACACCTTCGGCTGGGCGCTGAAGGCCACGTACGCCGAGGTCAACGGCGAGCCGCAGGAACTGGTCAAGGACCCGGTCACCGATTCCGGCGTGAAGAAGTCCGCCAAGGGCTTGCTGCGCGTGGACGAGACGCCGGACGGCTTTGTGCTGCACGACCAGCAGACGCCCGAGCAGGCGGCGGGCGGCGCGCTGGCGCCGGTGTTCCGTGACGGCGAGCTGCTGGTGGAACAAAGCCTGGCGGAAATCCGGGCGCGGCTGCAGGGTTCGTGGGTTTGCCCCGAACCGGGCAGCATCCGCTGGCCGGCCTGCTGATCCCGCAGGCGGTTGCCCGGGAGATCAAACGACAACGGCGCCCCAAGCGGGCGCCGTTTTTTTTAACCGTGGCGGCGAATCAGCCCGGCCGGCGCGCGCGCTTTTCCTCGCGCACGAAGATCACCACGCCCACGATCACCATCAGCGCCAGCGCATACCAGGTGATGGCATACGTCAGATGGTTGTTCGGGAAGTTGATCATCGTAAGCCCGCCTACCGGCTCGCGGGCCGCATCCTTGCCTGGGCTGGACGCGGCGTCGGCGTCAATGAAGTAGGGCGCCACGTCGCCAAGCCCGCGCGCCGCCGCGATGCCGGGCAGATCGCGTGAGTACCAGAGGTTGGCGGCCGGGTCGTTGTTGCGCAGAAAGCCGCTGGCCGGTTCGCCCATGCGCAGCAATCCCGTGACCTGGCCCGGCGCGGGCGGCTGGGCGGTATTGGCCGCGTCCTTGCGCCATGCCGGCAGCACGAAGCCCCGGTTCACCAGCACGGTGCCGCCGTCCGCCAGTTGCAGCGGCGTCATGACCCAATAGCCGCTGCCCAGTTCTGTGGCGGCCTGCACCAGCGTCTGCTTGTCGAAGAGGTAGGTGCCGGATGCGGTGACGTGGCGGTACTCGGCGTTGTCCTGCGTCAGCTGCGCCCATTCGCTCTTGCCGGGGGCGGGCGTGGCGGGCGCGTGGGCCCGCTGATCCACCTGCGCGATCAGCGCACGCTTCCAGGCCAGCCGGTGCACCTGCCAGGTGCCCAGGGCGCAAAGCCCGGCGAAGATGGCAACAGCCAGCAACCCCAGGATGACCAGGGTTGCCTTGCTGCGCGGATTACGGGAGGTGTCGCGTGAAGAAATGTCTTTGACTGCAGCCATCAGGGCATCTTGCGCATGTCATGCGGGGACATGGGCATCATGTTGGAGTTCAAGTGGTACATGATCCAGATGGATCCGCTGAGCGTGATGACGACCAGCACAAGCGTGAATATTAACGCCAACATGTTCCACCCGCTTTCGGACTTGGTGTCCAGGTGCAGGAAGTAGATGATGTGGACCACGATCTGCACGACGGCAAAGGCCAGGATCACCAGGCCGGTGACCCGCGAGCTGTCGATGACGCGGTCCATGACCAGCCAGAACGGAATGGCCGTCAGGATGGCCGCCAGCACGAAGCCGGTCATGTAGCTCTTGAAGGTGCCGTGGCCGGCGCCGTCGTCATCGTCATGGTGGCCATCGTGATGATCGTGGCCGTGATGGCCGCCGTGGCCGGTGTCCGCCAGGTTATCCATATGCGACGTCATGGCAGCACTCCCATCAGATACACGAAGGTGAACACGCCCACCCAGATCAGGTCCAGGAAGTGCCAGAACATCGACAGGCACATCAGGCGGCGGCGGTTTTCAGGAATCAGGCCGTGCATGCGCACCTGCAGCATCAACGTCACCAGCCACACGATGCCGAACGTGACGTGCAGCCCGTGCGTGCCGACCAGCGTGAAGAACGCCGACAGGAAGGCGCTGCGCTGCGGGCCGGCGCCCTGATGGATCAGGTGCCAGAACTCGTAGATTTCCAGCGACAGAAAGCCCAGGCCCAGGATGCCGGTCACGGCCAGCCACAACTGCGTGGCGCCGATGCGGTTGCGCCGCATCTCCAGCATCGCGAATCCGTAGGTGATGGACGAGAGCAGCAGCAGCGATGTGTTCACCGCCACCAGCGGCAGGTCGAACAGGTCCGCGCCGGACGGTCCCGCCGCGAAGCTGCGGCCGAGCACGCCGTAGACCGCGAACAGGCACGCAAAGATGAGGCAATCGCTCATCAGGTAGACCCAGAACCCGAGCAGCGTGCCGTTCTTGGGATGATGTTCGCCAGGAACGTAGAAGACCGGTTCCTGGGACGACGGCGCAGCGCCGCCGGGCATGGGATGGGCGAGGGTATCAGACATGTTGCGCTAGCAGCCTTGTACGGGCGTCTTCCGTGGCGACGACCTCAGCGGCCGGCACGTAGTAGTCGCGCTTGTAGTTGAAGGTATGGATGATCGACACGAGGATCAGCGCCGCGAACGACAGCACCACCAGCGGCCACATGTGCCAGATCAGCGCAAAACCCAGCACCACGCTGATCCCGGCCAGGACGATGCCCGCCCAGGTGTTCTTCGGCATGTGGATCGGAATGAAGCCCTGTTGCGGACGCTGGTAGCCGTGCTGCTTCATCTGCCACCAGGCGTCCAGATCATGCACGCGCGGCGTGAACGCAAAGTTGTACACGGGCGGCGGCGACGAGGTGGACCATTCGAGCGTGCGGCCGTCCCACGGATCGCCCGTGGTGTCGCGCAACTGATCGCGGCGGCGGTAGCTGACCACGAGCTGGATGATGAAGCTGGCGATGCCGCACGCGATCAGCAGCGCGCCGAAGGCCGCGATCTGGAACCAGATCTGCAGCGACATGTCTTCAAAGTGATTCACGCGGCGCGTCACGCCCATCAGGCCCAGCACGTACAGCGGCATGAAGGCCACGTAAAAGCCCACCAGCCAGAACCAGAACGAGCACTTGCCCCAGAACGGATCGAGCTTGTAGCCGAACGCCTTCGGGAACCAGTACGTGATGCCGGCCATCAGCCCGAACAGCACGCCGCCGATGATCACGTTGTGAAAGTGCGCGATCAGGAACAGGCTGTTGTGCAGCGCGAAGTCCGCGGGCGGCACGGCCAGCAGCACGCCCGTCATGCCGCCGATCACGAAGGTGACCATGAAGCCGAGCGTCCAGAGCATCGGGACTTCAAAGCGGATGCGCCCGCGATACATGGTGAACAGCCAGTTGAAGATCTTGGCGCCGGTCGGGATCGAAATGATCATTGTCGTGATCCCGAAGAACGAGTTCACGCTGGCCCCGGACCCCATGGTGAAGAAGTGGTGCAGCCACACCAGGTACGACAGCACGGTGATCACGACCGTGGCGTACACCATGGACGCATAACCGAACAGGCGCTTGCGGCAGTACGTGGACACCACTTCGGAAAAGATGCCGAATGCGGGCAGGATCAGGATGTAGACCTCGGGGTGGCCCCAGATCCAGATCAGGTTCACGTACATCATGGCGTTGCCGCCGAAGTCGGCCGTGAAGAAATTGGTGCCCACGTAGCGGTCCATCGACAGCAGCGCCAGCACCGCCGTCAGCACGGGGAAGGCCGCCACGATCAGCACGTTGGTGCACAGCGCGGTCCACGTGAAGATGGGCATGCGCATCATCTTCATGCCGGGTGCGCGCATCTTCACGATGGTGACCAGCAGGTTCACCCCCGATAGCAGTGTTCCCACGCCCGCTATCTGCAAGGCCCATATGTAGTAGTCAACCCCGACGTCCGGACTGTGCAGGATGCCCGATAACGGTGGATAGGCCAGCCAGCCGGTGCGGGCGAATTCCCCTACGAACAGCGACATCATCACCAGGATCACGCCGCCCGCGGTCATCCAGAAGCTGAAATTGTTCAGGAACGGAAACGCGACGTCGCGTGCGCCGATCTGCAGCGGCACGATGAAATTCATCAGCCCCGTGACCAGCGGCATCGCCACGAAGAAGATCATGATCACGCCGTGCGCCGTGAAGATCTGGTCGTAGTGGTGCGGCGGCAGAAAGCCGGTGGAGTCGCCGAAGGCCACGGCCTGCTGGGACCGCATCATGATGGCGTCGGCAAAGCCGCGCAGCAGCATCACGATGCCGAGGATCACGTACATGATCCCGATCTTCTTGTGGTCGATGCTGGTGAACCACTCGCGCCACAGGTAGCCCCACTTCTTGTAGTACGTGACGGAGCCCAGCAGCACGATGCCGCCCGCCGCCACCACGAAGAAGGTGCCCAGCAGGATGGGATCGTGAAAAGGAATGGCGTCCCAGGTAAGCCGGCCGAAGATCAGCTTGGTGAGGTCAGGTTGATCAGGCATCTCGATTCCAGCAAAAAAACCGCGTTTACATGGAGCACGTCGCGTGCCGAAAAACCTGCCGCGCTAGAGCACCAGTCCTTCAGAGGCCGTGCACATGGCGCCGACATACTTGCGCGGCGGCGTTTCCGTAAGGCCCAGCTTCTCGCGCACTTGCGGGTCCAGGGTGGTGAGGTTGTGCGCGCCCGGTATGCCGGCGCCGCCTTGCGCGTCGATCGCCATGGCATCGCGCATGCACATGCGGTTGGGTTCGACGCAGCGGTTCACGATGGCGTCGAAAAGGCCAGGCGCAACGGTGGCGTAAAGCTGCACCGGGTTGCGCTCGCTGGGTTGTTCAAGCTTCAGATACGCCGCGCGGTCCAGCGTGGCCTGCGATTTCTGGGCCTGTGCGACCCAGTCGTCAAAACCCTTCTGGTCCAGGCCATGAAAGCGAAAGCGCATGCCCGAAAAGCCCGAGCCGCTGTAGTTGGCGGACAGGCCTTCGTATTCGCCGGGGTGGTTGATGACGGCGTGCAGCGTGGTCTGCATGCCAGGCATGGCGTAGATCTGGCCGGCCAGGGCGGGCACGAAGAACGAGTTCATGACCGATGACGACGTGATCTTGAACTGGATGGGACGGTCCACCGGCGCGGCCATCTCGTTGACGGCGGCCACGCCCTGTTCGGGATAGAGGAACAGCCACTTCCAGTCCAGCGCGACCACTTCGACGACCAGCGGCTTGGTGTTGGGCGGCACTTCGCGGCCTTCGGACAGGCGCGCCAGCGGGCGGTAGGGATCGAGCTGGTGCGTGCTGACCCACGTGAGGGCGCCGAGCGCGATGATGATGAGCAGCGGCGCGGCCCAGATCAGCAGCTCCAACATTGTGGAGTGATTCCAGTCGGGATCGTAGGCGGCTTCTTTGTTGCTGGCGCGATAGCGCCATGCGAACAGCAGCGTGAGGATGATGACCGGCACGATGATGATGAGCATCAAGCCGGTGGAGATGATGATCAAGTTGCGTTGTTGCACGGCCACGTCGCCCGATGGCGACAGCAGGACCGCATTGCACCCGGCGAGCAGCGGCAGGGCGGCAAACAGGATCAATCCGCGGAGCCTTGCGAAGGACGACATGGTCATACCCCGAAACGTAACCGTGCGAAGTAAACGAAACACTACGCTGGAAGCCGCGAAAAATCTAGGGTAAAAAGAGCAAAAGTATGCACGGGAACGCGTGCGGGGCAGTCATGGGCCAAAACGCTTGCGGCTTCCGGCATGATGCGCGTACCGTGGTGCTGGTGTGTTGCAAGATCGTAGACAAGGCGTATCCAGAACCTTCTTTTGCGAGCGAACCCATGTCGACCACCACGCAGTATCCTGGTCATCCCGCTCCCGGATCCGGTCCCGGGGCGATCAGCGGCGGAGCCAGCCACGCCAAGGTGGCGCCCGGTGAAATCGCCGTCGGGGTGGTCGTCGGACGCGCCTCTGAATACTTCGATTTCTTCGTCTTCGGCATCGCGTGCGTGCTGGTTTTTCCGAAGGTGTTCTTCCCCTTCGAAGACCCGCTGGAAGGCACGCTGTCGGCCTTCATCATCTTTTCCTTCGCCTTCATCATGCGTCCCATCGGCACCGCGCTGTCGATGGCGATCCAACGCCGATGGGGCCGCGCCACCAAGCTGACCGTCGCCTTGTTCGTGCTCGGCACCGCGACCGTGGGCATGGCGTTTCTGCCGAGCTATGAATCCATTGGCGTGCACGCCATCACCTTGCTCGCGGTGTTCCGATGCCTGCAGGGCCTGGCGTTTGGCGGCTCGTGGGACGGCCTGCCGTCGCTGCTGGCGCTGAACGCGCCGCCCAATCGCCGCGGCTGGTATTCGATGATGGGTCAGCTCGGCGCGCCCGTCGGCTTCCTGGTGGCCAGCGCGCTGTTTCTCTATCTGCATGTGACGCTCACGCAGGCGGACTTTCTTGAATGGGGCTGGCGCTATCCGTTCTTCGTGGCGTTTGCGATCAACGTCGTGGCGCTGTTTGCGCGGCTGCGGCTGGTCGTCACCGAGGAATACACGCAGCTGCTTGAAGAAGGCGAACTCGAACCCATCGGCATCCGCGAGATCATCAGCCAGCAAGGCTACAACCTCTTCATCGGCGCGTTCGCCGCGCTGGCCAGCTATGCGCTGTTTCACCTCGTCACGGTTTTTCCGCTGTCGTGGATCGCTGTCAGCGGCACGCAACAGATTTCGGATGTGCTGATCGTTCAGATCATCGGCGCGGTGATCGGCATCCTGGGCACGATCGCGTCCGGATGGCTGGCTGATCGCATCGGGCGGCGTACAACGCTGGGGTTGTTGGCGATGCTGATCGGCGTGTTCGCGATCGTATCGCCGTGGTTGCTGGGCGGCGGGCCGAAGGCGCAGGATGCGTTCATCTTGATCGGGTTCGCGCTGCTGGGGCTGTCGTATGGGCAGGCATCCGGCACGGTCACCGCCAACTTCACGCGGCGGTTCCGTTATACCGGTGCGGCCTTGACGTCCGACATGGCGTGGCTGGTCGGCGCGGCGTTCGCGCCGGTGGTGGCGCTGGGGCTGTCGGCGCGATTCGGGCTGGTGGCGGTCAGCGTGTATCTGCTGTCCGGCGTGGCGTGCACCTTGATTGCACTGCGCATCAACAAGGTGCTTGAAACCCGCGATTGAACGAGGGGCAGCGAGTCGCTGCCCTGGCGTTCAGCCCAGATACCCTTCCAGCACGTTCGCCACATTGATGCCCACGTCGGCGACCGCATAGCCGCCTTCCATCGTGAACACTGCCGGCAGGCCCAGGCCGGCCAGCATGCGGCCAACCTGCAGATAGTCGGCGCTCTTCAACTTGAACTTGGATATCGGATCGCCTTCGTACGTATCCACGCCCAGCGCGACGACCAGCGCATCGGCCTTGAATGCGCGCACGGCATCCAGGCCCTGCTGCAAGGCGGCCGTCCATGCCGCAAAGTCGCTGCCGGCGGGAAGCGGCAGGTTCAGGTTGCAGCCCTGGCCCGTGCCGTCGCCGCGCTCGTCCGCATATCCCAGATAGAACGGATACTCGGTGGTCGGGTCGCCGTGGACCGACACGGTCAGCACGTCGCCGCGATCATAGAAGATGCTCTGCGTGCCGTTGCCATGGTGATAGTCCACGTCCAGCACGGCAACGCGCTGCGCGCCGGCGTCGCGAAGCGCCTGGGCCGCCAGCGCCGCGTTGTTCAAAAAGCAGTAACCGCCGAAGAAGTCCGCGCCGGCATGATGGCCGGGCGGGCGCGTCAGCGCCATGGCGGCGCGTTGACCCTGGCCTTGGGAAATGGCGCGCGCGGCGTCGATGGCGCAGGCCGCGCCCGCGGTGGCTGCCTCCCAGGTGCCGGCCGTCAGCGGACAGCCGCTATCGAACGAGAACAGCCCGACGCGCGCGGCAAAGTTGGTGGGTTCGACGTCGTGCCGAAATCCGCGCACGGGCCAGATCGATGGCAGCACGTCGAGGGCCGCGTTGGCCGGATCCAGCGCAATCCATTCGTTCCAGGCGCTTTCCAGAAAGTCCACGTAGCGCGGCGTGTGCACGCGTGTGATCAGATCCATGTCGGGCGCGGAGGGCGTGCGCAATTCACCGATGCCGCGCTGGCGCAGGGCGTCCAGCACGTATTCCAGCCTTGCCGGCGTTTCGTGGCAGGGCACCAGCTTGCCGCGGAACATCTCCTGGCGGCCGCTGTGTTTGTCGTGAACGGGGTTGTGGAAGATCAGCACGATGGAAGGTCCTGGAAGGGAAGGGCAGGCGGATGCGCCGCTACAGTGGCCGGAAAATATACAGCGCCACGGCGGGCAGTTCGCGCAAAACGGAATAGACGTCGCGTAATTCGAAGAATGCCGGGTAGCCGCCGCTTACGTCCGCGACGCCCTGGCGCTTGAGCGCGAGCATCGTGCGCGGCACATGGAAGTATTGCGTCACGGCCAGCGCGCGCGTGTAGCCGTGCTCGCGCATGTAGGCGCTGGCGTGGCGGGCCGTGGCCCAGGTGTCGACGCCGGCGCTGTCCACGACGATGCGGTCGGCGGGCACGCCGCGCGCCAGCAGGTAGTCGCGCATGGCGGCGGCCTCGTCCGTGCCGGCGGCGTCGACGCCGCCGCTGACGAACAGAATGCGGCATGTCGATGCGGCGTAGCAGTCGAACGCGCGGTCCAGTCGCGCGGCCAGGCGCGGCGAAGGCTGACCGCCGGGCTGCACGGTGTTGCCCAGCACGACCGCCACGTCGGCGTTCCGCGCGCTAGCCGACAGGCCAGTCGCGGCCAGCACGACGGCCGCCAGCAGCACGATCGCCGCCAGAATCAACACGGCGCGGGTCGCAAATCGGCAGAACGAAAACGTCATGTCGTGTGTGGGAAAGAAGACGAGGGCAGGAGCTTACGGCAAAAGGCGTTGCTGCCGCATTTGTCGTAATGAGAATCATGATTGATAATGCGGCCCTTTCCGCCTGCAACTTTCCGCTGCTCTCCATGTCCCGTCCACCGCCCTCCGATAAAGGTTGGCTCGCGCATTACCGCGAGCTGATCGGGACGTGGACCCGGCGCAGCACGAGCCGGCACGACGCGGAGGATGCCGCGCAGGATGTCGTGGCCAACATGCTGCGCAATGGCGAATCTGCCGTGCTGGACCCGAAGGCCTACCTGTATGGCGCCAGCCAGAACCGCCTGAACGGCGAGTTCCGCCGTCAATCGCGGCGCGAGGTGCTGAGCCTGGACACGTTGACGGATGCCGAGCATCCCGTCGACGCGGATCCCGAGTCTTCGATGCGCGCGGCGCAGCTTGCCGATGCGCTAAAGTCGGCGCTGTCCGAGCTGCCCCTCAAATGCCAGCAGGTGTTCCTGTGGAACAAGCTCGAGGGCTACACCCAGGCCGAAATCGCCGAGAAACTCGGGTTGACGCAAAGCACGGTCGAAAAACACATGAAGCGCGCGCTGACCCATATCCATGACCGGTTGCAAGATCATGCCCCGCACTGATACCCGCGCGGACGCCTCCCCCACGCCTGCGACGCCGCGCGATCAGGCGGCGCACTGGTTCGCGCGCGAGCGACTGGGCGCGCTGGACGAGGCCGAACGGCGCGCGTTCGACGCGTGGCTGGCGGCGGACCCTGAGCACGCGCGCCAGTACCGCGCGATGCAGGCCTTGTGGCGCGTGGCGGATAGCCTGCCGCAAGACGAGATGCGCGAGATCCTGGCGCGATCCGATGAGGCCCCCGCCCGACCGGGCCGCCGCAGGTTCGCCGTGGGGCTGTCGGCTGCCTGTGCCTTGACGGTTGCCGCCGGTGTGATCGCCCCGCGGCTGTGGTCGCCCGCACCCGGTTTTACGCAATCGCTGGCGACCGCCCGGGGCGAGCGCAAGCGCGTGGCCTTGCCCGATGGCTCCCTGGTGGAACTGAACACCGACACGCAACTCCAGGTCGCGCTGTATGCGGACCGGCGCGAGGTCGAACTGCTGGCGGGCGAGGCCTTGTTCACGGTCAGCCCCGATGCGGCGCGGCCGTTCACGGTGAACGCGGGCGCGGCGCAGGTGCGGGTGACGGGCACGCGTTTCAACGTCCGCCGCGAGGGGGATGCCGTGGCGCTGGCGGTGGACGAGGGCAGTGTGGCGTTCTCAGCGGGCTCATGGTGGAACAGGACCACGCGCCACCTGACGGCGGGCTACGCTGCCCGCTACGCGCCCGGCACGCCCCTGGACGCCCCGCATCAGGAAAACGTGGCAGCGGTCACGGCCTGGCAACGTGGCCGGCTGGTGTTCCGCGACACGCCGCTGGCGCAGGTGGTGGCGGAGTTGAACCGGTATCTGCGCATTCCGTTGCGGATCGACGACCGCAAGCTTGCGCAACTGCGCGTGGCCGGCACCCTGCCGATCGACGAGCCCGAATCGGTGCTGGACGTGCTGCCTCACATCGCCCCGGTGATCGTGCTGTATCCCGCCGGGGGCGGCGCGGTCCTGGCGCCGCGTTAGGGCTGGGGTCCCGGCCAAGGCCGCGCGGAACGCCGCGGGGCGACCGTCGCCAGCCTGAATCATTTTGTTTCAAATATTCTATCGAGAATCATTCCGGTTTTTTCCGGCCTGCGGCGTCTATCCGATGAAAGGGGCCGTACGCGCGAAGCGGATCGACCCTGGAAGCAACCTTTGGCCAAGGGTGTCGGGCGCTTAAAGCGCGGGCAGTTGTACCGGAATTTTCTACTGATGATGGACGAGCAAGTTAAGCAGCGTGCAGTGGCGCGCAAGGCCGCCAAACGCGGTGCGCACGGCGCCTGCGGCGCGCTGGCGATTTCCCTGGCGTTGGCGTGGGGCGCCATGCCCAATGATGCGGTGGCGCAGACCGCGCCGGTGCAGATCAGCATCACGGCGCAGCCGCTGGGCGATGCGCTGCTCCAGTTGGGCGAGCAGGCGTCGCTGGTGATCTTCTATCTGCCCGAGACCGTGCGCGGCCGTACCGCGCCGGCGGTATCGGGACAGCTGACGCCGGACGAGGCGCTGCGCCGCTTGCTGGCGGGCACCGGCATCGCGTTCCAGCGTGATGGACGCAATGTGTCGCTGACCGCGCCGTCCGGCGGCTCCGCCCAGCTCGAGCCGGTGACGGTGCATGGCGTGGCGGTGGGAACGGCGGACAGCTACGTGGCGCTGTCCAGCCAGAGTGGCAAGCTGGGTGTGCCGCTGATCGAGACGCCGCGTTCGGTGTCGATCGTGACGCAGGAGCAGCTGAAGGTGCAGGCGCCGCGCAACCTGGAAAGCGCGCTGGCCTACACGCCCGGCGTGCAGACGGAGGTGTCGGGGTCGAGCGACGCACGGATGACGGGCGCCGTCATTCGCGGTTTCAGCGACGGCAGCGCCTACTTCAAGGATGGCCTGAAGCAACTGTCGACCGGCACGTATGCCTCCTGGAACGACAACATCGAAGAGCTCGACAGCATCGAAGTGCTGAAGGGCCCCGCGTCGGTGCTGTTCGGCCAGGGGCGGCCGGGCGGGGTCATCAACGTGGTCTCCAAACGGCCCTCCGCGGATCACGTCAACAGCGTCGGCGCCAGCTACGGCACGTACAACCGCCGCCAGCTCACGGCGGACCTGGGTGGCGCGTTCGACGCCGAAGGCAAGGTGCTGTATCGCCTGAACGTGCTGGGCCGCGACAGCGACGGCCGCACGGACGGTTCGCGCGACGACCGGATCTCGGTGGCGCCGTCGATCCTGTGGAACATCACGAACCAGACCCGGGTGACCGTGCTGGGTACGTATTCCAAGGAGCGCGCGACGCCCAAGAGCTGGTGGCCCAATCTGTATACCTATCCGGAGATCGGCGACCTGCCGCTCAGCCGCACGGCCGGTGATCCGGATTTCGACCGCTTCGACCGCGACACCAAGTCCATTGGCTACGCCTTCGAGCACGACACGGACAACGGCTGGCGTCTGCGCCAGAACCTGCGCTATTCCGAGATCGACATCGACTACCGGCACATCTACGCGATGGACCTGCTGGACGACCGGCGCACGGTCACGCGCGGCAGTCTGGCCCAACGCACCAACGGCAAGACGTTTGCCGTGGACAGCCGCGCGTCGCGCGATTTCAAGTGGGGCGACCTGCAGCACACCTTTGCGCTGGGCGTGGACTACCTGCGCTACAAGGAGAACGATGCGCTGGGCTTTGGCTGGGATGTGCCCAACCTGGATATCTACGCGCCGGTCTATGGGCAGAACATCGAGTATCCCGAGCTGGATCCGTCCCGCACGGATCTGAAGCAGACGGGCATCTACACGCTGAATCAGCTCAAGTGGAACAACTGGGTCGGCAACGTGAGCCTGCGGCGCGACTTCGTGCGCACCAATCAGACCAGCACCACGCAACCGCGCATCAGCGACTCGGCCACCACCGGCAGCGTGGGCCTGCTCTATCTGTTTGACAACGGCGTGGCGCCGTACGTCAGCTATTCGACGGCATTCGATCCGATCACGGGCAAGCAGTTCGACGGCACGGCGTTCAAGCCGCGCGAGGGCAAGCAGTACGAAGTCGGCTTGAAGTACCAGCCGCCCGGCACCGATGCGCTCTTTACCGCGGCGGTGTTCGACATCCGCCAGACCAACGTGACGACGCAGGACCCGGACCATCCGCGGTTCAGCGTGCAGACGGGCGAGGTGCGTTCGACCGGCGTCGAGCTGGAAGCGAAGTTTCCGCTTTCGCGTGAACTCAGCGTGATGGCCGGCTACACCTACATCGACCCGCGCACGACCAAGAGCAACCGCCTGCAGGACGTGGGCCGCCAGCTCACGCAGACCGCGCGGCAGACGGCAAGCCTGTGGCTGGATTACCGGCCGCAGCAGGTGCAGGGCCTGATGCTGGGCGGCGGCTTGCGCTATCGCGGCAAGGCGCCGCTGAACACCGCGGCCGATGGCTCCACGCAATACAACCCGGCCTTCACGCTGGCCGACGTTGCCATCGCCTACGAGACGCCGCGCTACCGCATCGCGTTGAACGTCAACAACGTGTTCGACAAGCGCTACTACACCTACACGTTCCGCGGCATGGAGCGCGAGGCGATGCTGAGCCTGAACTATTACTGGTAGCGGGACGGGGACGGGCCGGGCCCGCGCTTGCGGGTAAACGAGCAGTGCGCGTCCGCGGGCGGTCGTTCATCCTGGTTAGAATCCGGAAGATACCGTCCCGCGCCGTTTTGGCTGGCGCACCGTCCCCATGAACTTGCCGTTTCCCATCCGCCAAGAATGTCCTCCCGGCGCCTGTGTGTGCGACCGGGAGCAGTTGCTGGCCAATCCGGCGTCGGACCTGCGGATCCTGCGGCTGACGCGGGAAGAAGAAAAGCGCCTGGTGGCGCGGCTGGAAAACATCACCAGCCTGGACGACCTGCGGGCGATGCAGGGGCGCATTCAGGCGCAGCTTGGCATCGTGATCCTCATCACGCCCAGCGAAAACGAGGTGCGGACCTCGCGCGGCATTTCCATTCAGCTTGAAGAACTGCCCGGCCTGTGCCGCAAGACGCGGGCGTCGCTGCCTGCCGCCATCCGCCGCGGTTTCGACAACCGGCCCGAGATCGTCTATGCGCTGCTGAACGAGCGCGACCTGCTGAGCGGCACGTGAGGGGAAATCGAGGTGGATTTTGGACTGCGATCGCGCGGCACCGGAGCGGTCCCGCGTTGGTAAACGACTGCGATCAGTGTTTGCGGGGCGTCGCGCAGGAATGCAATGGCACCACGTCCGCCGGCGCGCGCCCGGCATCGGGCCGCGTGACGTCACGCTTCTTGCCGGTGCGGGCGGGATAGATAAGGAGCACCGCGCTGCCGGGTTCCAGCTTGGGACTCTGCGCCGTGCCATAGGCCACGGTCCAGCCGCGCAGGGCCAGCGGCGCCAGCGTGTATTGCAACGCCGAGCCGGGCGCCACGTGGGCGACCTTGCCTGCGTAGAGTTCCTGCTGCGGCGTGTCGACGCCGTTGATCGTCTGGTAGGTGGCGATGCTGACCAGCGCCGCCGATTCGCCGTGACGCGCCAGGACGGCGGTCTTGTACTTGCCGGGCGGCACGTCCTGCAGGTTGACCGTGACGGTGTCGCCGCCCTGGCCCGCGGCGTTCAGATGCACGCCCACGACGTCCGCGTGGGATAGCGCCTTATCGCTGGTGTTTCGCACCCGCACGCTGTATTGCCCCGAGGTCCCCGTCACCGTGCACACGTCGATGCCGTGGGGGGATGCGGTTTGCGTTGGTGCGGGTTGTGAAGGCGCCGCCTGCCCGGATGTCGCGGCGGCGCTGGCCAGCAGCGCCGCAAACGGCAGGATCAGACGGCGGGTAGATCGAGAGGGCACGGCACGCTCCGGTTGAGGGCAGCGTGCCGGGCGGCGCGTCGCCTGCCCCTTTTTACACCACTTGACGGCCCGGGGCCGTCTGCTGCTCGCGCTTGCCAGCCAGCCAGTGCAGGATCAGCGCAAGCACCAGCAGGCCCGCCATGATGAAGCCCCAGCAGATCCAGCCCAGCACGGTGATCAGCGAACCCAGGCTGCCGGCAAAGGGCAGGACCTGGTTCAGGCCTTGCGCGGCCCAGACCAGGCCCCCTTGCAGCGATTGCAGCCATGCCGGGTCAACCCACGGCGCCGCCCAGGCCGGCGCCACCCATTGCGAGGTGTCGATGGCGGTGCCGGGCACCTGCGCCGTGGCGATGGTGACCAGCACCCAGTCGGTCAGTTGCAGGGTCAGCGCCACCAGCCCGGTCCAGAGCGCCGCGAGGACGGCGAAAACGAGCCAGATGATTTTCTTCATTTGATTAGGTACTCCGATGACTCAAAAAGAACGGCCACGATACCGGGGATTCTATTTCTGAAAAACCAGAGTGGATGTGACAAACATTAAGATAAAACCGAAGTTTTAGCCTGAGCGAGGATCTCCCGGACCAGGGGGTGATGCTGGCCGCGGCGGTTGCGGATGGCATGGATTTCCTCGTGCACGTCGTCGCAGCGCGCCAGCGGACGCAGGCCGCGCAGCAGCGCGACATCGTCCCCGCCCAGCCGGCTGAGGGGAAACACGCCCAGCCCCCGCGCCGCAAACACCGACATGAGCGCGCTGTCCTCGAACTCGCCGACCACGTTCGGGTACACGCCCTGTTCCGCGAACCATCGGTCCAGCGTCTGGCGCAGCACCGAGTGGCCGGTGGGCAGCAGCACCGGCAGGCGCGCCAGACAGCCGGGAAAGTCCAGCGTGTCCGATTTGCGTACCAGCTTGGCCGGGCCGTACCAATCCACCGGCGACGACACCAGACGGTCGCTGGTAAGCCGCAGGTTGGGGTTGGCGGGGGCGCCCTGGCCGGCCAGCACGAGATCCAGGTGATGACGCGCCAGCTCGCCCAGCAGCTCCTCGACTTCACCTTCATGACAGGTCAAATGCAGATCGGGCGTATGCAGCACCGGCCCCAGCAAGGCGTGTGCCGCCAGCTTGGAGATGCCGTCCGACAGGCCCACGGACAGGCGCACGACGGGCTTGGTGGCCGCGGCGCGCACTTCCTGCGGCAAAACCTGCCCGATCTGGAAGATTTCTTCGGCGCGGGCGAAGGCCGCTTCGCCGGCATCGGTCAGCGTCACGCCGCGGCCGGCCGGCTTGAGCAGCTGATGGCCCAGGTTCTTTTCAAGTTCGCGGACCTGCGCGCTGATGGTCTGGATGGCCATGTCCAGGCGTTCGGCGGCGCGGGAAAACCCGCCCTCTTTGGCGACCATCCAGAAGTAGTACAGGTGGCGGTAGTTCAGCATGGGTGTCGGTTCACTTTGTCGGATCACTTCGGTTTTTTCGAACCTTAACTCACTTTCAGGCTGATTTCTCCATCTGCGCCGGATCCGGATCATGGGCACCTTCGAATCTAGCGGGGCAATCATGGACACTTTGATCACCTTCTTCAACGCCGATTTCCTCGGCACGCCAACCTGGAGCTGGCTGCTCTTCGTCAGCATCGTCGTCAGCCTGCTGGCCTTTGACCTGGGTGTGCTGCACAAGGAAGACCGCGAGATCGGCGTGCGTGAAAGCCTGCTGCTTTCCGCCGGCTACATTTCGGCTGCCGTGCTGTTCGGCGGCTGGGTCTGGTGGAACATGGGCGCCGAAAGCGGCATGGCCTATTACACGGGCTTCATGATCGAGAAGTCGCTGTCCATGGACAACGTGTTCGTGATTGCGCTGATCTTCAGCTTCTTTGCGATCCCGCGCCAGTATCAGCACCGTGTGCTGTTCTGGGGCATCCTGGGCGTGATCGTGCTGCGCGCCACCATGATCGGCCTGGGCGCCGCGCTGGTCAGCAACTTCGGATGGCTGCTGTATCTGTTCGGCTTGTTCCTGGTGTTCACGGGCGTCAAGATGTGGATGATCGCGGACCAGACGCCTGACATCGCGACCAACCCGATCCTGAAGTTCCTGAAGCGTCACATGCGTGTCACCGACGGCCTGCGCGGCAACGCGTTCATGGTGACCGAGACCGATCCGGCGACGTCCAAGAAGGTGCGTTATGCGACGCCGCTGCTGCTGGCCCTGGTGCTGATCGAGTTCGTCGACCTGGTGTTTGCCGTGGACTCGGTGCCCGCGATCTTCGCCATCACGACCGACCCGTTCATCGTGTACACGAGCAACATCTTCGCGATCCTGGGCCTGCGTGCGCTGTACTTTGCCCTGGCGGCGATGATCCACCGCTTCCATTACCTGAAGTACGCGTTGGCTCTGGTCCTGGTGTTCATCGGCACGAAGATCTTCCTGGTCGGCTTCATCGGCAAGGTGCCTCCCGCGATCTCGCTGGGCGTGACGTTCAGCCTGATTCTTGGCGGCGTGCTGTTCTCGCTGTGGAAAACCCGCTCGGATGAGCTGAAGCCCCAGTAATCCGGCTTCCCGCCCCACGAACCCGCCCGCCGGCAAACCCGGCGGGCGGATTTTTTTTGTGGGTCGCCATATGCGCGGGATATGGCAGGCGGCGGCTTTGTGGATTTGTCAGGGGAAAGGGCCAGGCGTACAGTCGGCGGCTAACGGGTAGCCACTCAGCGCCATTCAGCCGAATCCAAGGAACGATCATGAACACCTGGTCCGCCAAGCAGTATTCCGCCTTTGAAAACGAACGCACGCGTCCGGTGCGGGACCTGGTGGCGGCGCTGCCCAACCTGGTGGTCAAGCACGCCGTGGACCTGGGTTGCGGGCCGGGCAATTCCACCGAAGTGCTGGCCAGCCGCTATCCGGACGCGGAGATTTCAGGCATGGACAGTTCGCAGGACATGATCGACGCCGCCCGCAAGCGCATGCCGTCGCTGTCGTTCGAACTGGCAGACATCGCCAGCTGGAATCCGCCGCAGGCCTACGACGTGATCCTGGCCAATGCCGCGCTGCAGTGGGTGCCCGATCACGCCACGCTGTACCCGGCGCTGGTGGCCAAGCTGGCGCCCGGCGGCAGCCTGGCGGTGCAGACGCCGGACAACCTGGAAGAGCCCGCGCACCGTCTTGCCCGCCAGGTGGCCGGCGAGGCGCCTTGGGCCGCCAAGACCGGCGGCGTGAAGCATCCGCCGCGGCACAGCGCGGCGTGGTACTACGAATTGCTCAAGCCGCATTGCGGCACGCTGGATGTGTGGCGCACGACCTATCATCATCCGCTGGCCGGCGCCGCGGCAGTCGTGGAGTGGTTCAAGGGCACGGCGCTGCGGCCGTATCTGGACAAGCTGGATGCCGATGAGCAGACGGGTTTTCTGGCGCGCTATCAGGCGCTGATCGAAGCGGCTTATCCCGCGCTGGCGGACGGCACGGTGCTGCTGCCGTTTCCGCGGCTTTTCATTGTTGCGGGCGCCAAGCAGGCGTAGTGGCGCAACGCCTGGCCCCCTTACTGCATGGCCGCCTGCCCGTCGGTCTTGTCCGCGAAGTAACGCGCGGGCGTCTTGCCCAGTGTTTTCTTGAACATGGTGATGAAGGCGCTGACCGATTCGTACCCCAGGTCCTCCGCCGTGCGTTGCACCGACACGCCCGCCGACAGCCGCTGCAGCGCCAGGATGATGTGCAACTGCTGGCGCCAGCGGCCGAAGCTCATGCCGACCTCCTGCTGCACCAGCCGCGCCAGCGTGCGTTCGCTCATGGCGACGCGTTTGCCCCACTGCGCGACGGTGCTGCGGTCGGCGGGATCGGCGTTCAGCGCCCCGGCGATTTCGCGCAGGCGCGGGTGGTCGGAGATCGGCAGGTGCAGCTGCTCGGTGGGCATGTGCGACAACTGGTCCAGCAGCACGTCGGCCAGCTTGCGGTTGGCGGCGGCCGCAGCCTCGGCGGGCGTCAGGTGGGCCAGGTGCACGACCAGCTCGCGCACCAGCGGGGTGATCGACAGCGTGCAGCAAGCCGTGGGCAGGCGCGGCGCATCGGCCGGCACGAACAGGAAGCACACGCGGCCATTGGCGGTCACGCGATTGCTGTGCGGCACGCCGCCGGGAATCCAGACGGCGCACTGCGGCGGCACCATCCACAGGCCCTGCGCCACCGAGCACGTGACCCCGCCACGCAGCGCCAGGACGAGCTGGCCCATTTGATGCTGGTGCGTGGGCGATTCGTTGTCCCGTTCAGCCGCATGCACGGGCATGGCGAACGCCCATTGCGTGGGGCTGTCGGGATCAAAAGGGGCGGGGGGCGTGTCGGGCGTGCGCATGGGCGTCGGCCGGGCAGAAGGGCAGGGTTGGCCGGATTGCGAGAGAGTTTGTCATTATCTCGAAATTCGGTAAAGCGGCCGATGCGTAAGCTGGCGGGATCGAATAGGGCCTCCATCCCTGAAGAATTTCCACGTTGACCCCATGCAAGCCTCCCGCCACCCGATGCCGAGCCACCCCACACCTAGCCACCCCACAGCCAGCCATCCCGCATCCAGGCACCCGACGCCCAGCCGCCCCGCGCTGCTGATCCTTGGCATCCTCTGCATCGCGATGGCCCTGCGCGCGCCGTTCACGGGCGTGCCGCCGCTCATCGGTCTCATCCGCGCCGAACTGGGCCTGTCGTCGGCGGCGGCGGGGATGCTTATCACGCTGCCTCTGCTGGCCTTTGCGGTGGTGTCGCTGTTTGCCGCGGGACTGGCGCGCCGGTTCGGACTGGAACGCACGCTGTTTGCGGCGCTGCTGCTGATTGCCGGCGGGATCGGGATCCGCGTGCTGGGCGGCGCCGTGGGTCTGTACGCCGGCACGGCCATCATCGGCGCGGGCATTGCGCTGGGCAACGTGCTGCTGCCCAGCTTGCTCAAGCGCGATTTTCCGCAACGCCTGGCGGGCTTGACGTCGGCCTATGTGCTGACGATGGGCCTGGCGGCCGGGCTGGCGTCGGCCATCGCCATTCCGCTGGCCGAACTGCCGTTGGCCGGGTTTCAACTGGGTGGCTGGCGGTTTTCGACGCTGTGCATGCTGGCGCTGCCGCTGCTCAGCCTCTTGCTGTGGCTGCCGCAGCTTGCCAACCATACGCCGCCCGCCGCGACCACCGCGCATGCGCCGCACGGCGTGCGTCTGTGGCGCTCGCCGCTGGCCTGGCAGGTCACGGCGTACCTGGGCATCAATTCGTTCGTGTTCTATGTGGCGGTGAGCTGGCTGCCCGCCATCCTGCACGACGCGGGCTTTTCGGCCGAGCGCGCCGGATCGCTGCACGGCTTCATGCAGCTGGCGTCCGCGGCGCCCGCGCTGTTTCTGGCGCCGTTGCTGCGCCGCTTGAAGGACCAGCGCGTGGCGGCGTTCTGCGCGGCAGGCGCGTCGTTCGTGGCGTTCATGGGGCTGATCGCCGCGCCCGCATGGGGCGTGGTGTGGATCGCGTTCCTGGGGTTGGGCACCGGCGCGGGCATCATCCTGGGCCTGGCGTTTGTCGGACTGCGCGCCAGCCACGCGCAACAGGCGGCGGCCCTGTCGGGCATGGCGCAGTGCGTGGGGTATCTGTTCGCCGCGACGGGCCCCACGCTGGTGGGCAGCGTGCACGACGCGCTGGGCGGCTGGGGCGTTGCGCTGGGCGTGTGCGCCGCGTTGTGCGCGCTGATGGCAGTGGCCGGGCTGTACGCCGGGCGCGCTATTCAGATTGGCCGGCCTGGCGCTTCCACAGCTGCACCAGCGTCTGCGGCGCATCCGCCTCGGGCACGTCAAAAGTGATCCGCGGCGCGTGCGCGCCTGCGAACTCCACTTCAACGTGGAAGTAGCGCTGATCGCCGCGCGCATCCGGCTCGCACGACACGGCCTTGGGCGCGGCATGCAGCAGCGCTTCGCACACTTCCTGCCGCACGCCCGGCGGGCAGGCGGTCATGTCGATGTGGCGCGGCTGCGCCAGGCCGGGCAGATACGCCAGGCCGCCCTCGCGGGTCAGGCGCACCAGTTGGGCGAGATCCAGCGAAGGCAGTTCGATCATGGCAGCACTCCCACGGCCTTCCAGGCCGCTTCGATGGCGCGGCGCACGGCCGCCTCGTGCTTCTCGCCGGCGATCTGAATCGTCAGGCCCGCAAAATCCTCGAACCCGGCGTCGTGACGCAGGCGCTTGTCGCACAGCGTGTCGTACCAGACCTGGCCCGCGCCGTTCCATGCATTGCCGTCCAGCGCCGTGGCGGCCAGATGGAACGCGCGGTTGGGAATGCCCGAATTGATATGCACACCGCCGTTGTCGCGTGGCGTATCGACGTAATCGCGCATGTGCGCGGGCTGCGGGTCCTTGCCCAGCACAGGATCGTCGTACGCGGTGCCCGGCGCGGCCATGGAGCGCAGCGCGCGCGCCCGCACCTTTTCCGTGAAGAGGCCCTGGCCCACCAGCCAGTCCGCCTGCCGGGCGGTCTGCCCCAGCGAATACTGCTTGACCAGCGCGCCGAACACGTCGCACAGCGATTCGTTCAGCGCGCCCGATTGGCCCTGATAGAGCAGCGCCGCCTCGGTGTCGATCACGCCGTGCGTGAGCTCATGGCCGATGATGTCGACGGCGACCGTGAAGCGGTTGAAGATTTCGCCGTCGCCATCGCCAAACACCATCTGCGCGCCGTTCCAGAAGGCGTTTTCGTAGTCCTCGCCGTAATGCACCGTGCCGATCAGCGGCAGGCCGTGCGCGTCGATGGAGTGGCGCTTGTAGACGTTCCAGAAAAGCTTGTAGGTCGAACCCAGATGGGCGTAAGCCTCGTCGACCGCGGCGTCGCCGCTGGGCCGTGCGCCCTCGGCCCGCACCAGCTTGCCGGGCAGCGTGGTGCTGTTGCCTGCGTCGTGCACGGCGCGGTCCGGCGTACCGGCCGGCGCCACCTGTCGCGCCGGCGCGAGCGTTGCGCGCGGCGGCTGCTCGGCCATCTCGCGCAGGCTGCGTTGCTGCTGATCGATGATCATCGTCTTGACGGCAGGCATGCTGACGCGCGCATCGGTGTGCTGCGCAAGCCGGTCCAGCATGTAGGGCGGGACCACTCCGATCAATGGAGCGGACTCGGAAGGGCGGGGCATGGTCGGTCTCCAGCAAGGGCGCCGGAGGGGCCCCCGGCGCGTGCCTGGTTAACGTAGCAGATGGGTGGACAGCGCGCCGTAACAGGATGCGGCGCGATGCGCGGCGGCAACGCGCGCGCCTCGACAGCGCCGCGCCGATCCGGTAGCGTCTTGCGCTTTCCTGTTTTGCCGGATCCTTGCATGCCCGCTCCTGACTACCGCATCGTTTCCCTGTCGCTCACCGATACGCACGTGCTGTTGACGCTTGCCGACGGCCACGAGGTCAAGGAGCCGATCCGGCGGCACATCCGCCTGCACGAGGCGACACCCGAGGCGCGCGCGCAATGGCAACTGGTGGACGATGGGCATGGCGTCGTGTGGCCCGCGCTGGCCGCACCGGTGCCAGAGGGCATGCTGAACGTGCACGACCTGCTGTGGGACCAGCGCTACGAACGGGCCATGGCGACGCTCCAAGCCGCGGAATGGAAGCTCGACCGGTTGTCGGAAACCGACCAGGAACTGGTGGCCCTGTGGCGCATGGAGGCCGACATCAACAATGGCGGCTTCATGCAGTTTTTGTGCAACTGGGGCGATGAGACCTGCCAGCTGGCGTTGCAGGCCCTGCGCAAGATCGGCGCCGTGCACGCGCTGGACATCCTGTCGCGCATGCGCGGGCTCATCGACCGTTTCGAGGACTCGCCCGAGGTGGTGCAGCTCAACGACATCTACGGCGCAATGACCGAAGAAGAGCAGGAGCAGATGGAGACGCTGGACCACGCATTCTGGGACTACCCGGACTCGCTGTCGCGGCTGGGATTGCGCTGGTACGGCGCCTGAAACCGGTCAAACCGCCGTCCTTGATACGTTCAGAAACGTATCGCCACATTACGTCGATACACGCCTGCGGCGGCGCGCCTGCTGCGGGATAGAATCCCGTCCTTCTTTCCCGGGGGGGACGCTCGATGCGGTATTTCCTGATCTTGGTGGGGGCGGCGGTGATCGCCTATCTGCTCGCGCGCGGCATCGCAGCGGTGCTCTCGGACCGTAAACGCAAAAGAACAGACAGGGATTGGAAGTGAAGATGAAGCCGACAGATATCCAGATGGTCAAGACGATCGGCGCGGTCAAGCCGCGCAACCTGAAATTCGCCATTGGCACCGCGCTCATCTTCCTGCTGATCCTGTTCATCGCTTTCGGGTCGTGGTTCCAGGTGGACCAGGGCGAACGCGGCGTGGTGCTGCGCAACGGCAAGCTCGTGCGCGTGGCCGAACCCGGCCTGGATTTCAAGACGCCCTTTATCGACAACGTGATGACGGTGTCCGTGCGCGACCACACCTTCGTGTTCGAAAAGCTCGAGGCCTACAGCTACGACCAGCAGCCCGCGACGCTGCGCGTGTCGGTCACCTACCGCGTGCCGTCCGAGCACGTGGCCGAGCTCTACTCCGAGTACGGCACCATCGCCAATCTGCAGATGCGCGTGCTGGAACGCAAGACGCCGGACGCGGTGAAGAACGTGTTTGGCCAGTACACGGCCGTGCGCGCCATTCAGGAACGCCAGAAGCTGGGTTTGGACGTGAACAACGCCGTGCTCAAGACGATGGAAGGCGCGCCGGTGCAGGTGGTGGGCGTGCAAATCGAAGAGGTGGGTTTTTCGCAGGCCTACGAGCACTCGATCGAACAGCGCATGCTGGCGCAGGTGCAGATCGAGACGACGCGCCAGCAAAAGGAAACGGCGATGATCACCGCCGAGATCCAGGTGGTCAAGGCCAAGGCCGAAGCCGACGCGCGCCGTCAGCAGTTCACCGCGGAAGCCGATGGCATCCGCATGCGCGGCGAAGCAGAAGCCGCGTCGATCCGAGCCAAGGCCGAGGCGCTGGCCGCCAACACCAATCTGGTGAGCCTGAACGCCGTTGAAAAGTGGGATGGCGTGCTGCCGTCCACGCAAGTGCCGGGTGCCGCGCTGCCGTTCATCGGCATCAAATAGCGGCCGCACTGGCAGGATGCGCCGGCAGGGCGGAGAGCTCGCGCCGCCGGCGCGCGAAGTCCACGACGTGTTCGCCGGACACCGCCTTGCTGTAATACCACCCCTGCACGACGATCTCCGCGCTGGACGCCAGCGCGGACAACTGCCCCTCGGTTTCCACACCCTCGACGATGATCTGCAGATTCAGCGCCTCGCAGAATCGCAGCAGGCCGCTCATCACCAGCGCGCCCCGGTCGTGGCTCTGCGCCATCACGAAGCTGCGGTCGATCTTGACGGCGTCGATCTGGAACTGGTGCAGATAGCTCAGCGCCGAATACCCCGTGCCGAAGTCGTCGATATAGACGCGCGCGCCGATGCCATGCAGGCGGTCAAACGCCGTGTGCAATGCGTCGGCGTCTTCGACAAGCGCGTCTTCCGTGAGCTCGACCGAAACCTGGCCCTGCGCCTGCGCCAGCACCTTGATCAAGCGGTCCAGAAAGGCCGGCGACGTCAATGTGCCGCTCGTGACGTTGATGGTCATCGGCATCGTGAAGCCTTGCGCGCGCCACGCCAGGCATTGCAGCACGGCCTGCCGCGCCACCCAGAGATCGACTTCGCGCATCAGGTCGGCCCGCGCCAGCCAGCGCAAGAATTCCAGCGGCGCCTGTTGCGTGCCTTCGGGGCCGGTGGCGCGCAGCAGGGCCTCGCAGCCGGTGCATAGGCCCGTGCGCAGAGAGACCTGCGGCTGGAACTCCAGGTAGAAATCGTATTCGCTGATCGCGCGGATGCGCGCGACCTCGGCCTGACGGCGCGCCCGCGTGGCGTAGGTGGACGCGACGGGGTCATGCGCATACAGCAGGGATTCTTCCTGCAGCTGCGGAAAGGTGGTGTCCAGCGACTTGAAGTACACCGTGGCGTCGGCCTGGCGCTGGCGCTCCAGCGCGATCAGGAAGGGCACATAGATGCAGGCGCCCAGCGCGACCAGCGCGCACTGCAGCACGATCCCCGCCAGGTGCTCGCCCGCACCCAGGTACGCGTTGAACAGCACGGGCGACGTCAACGGCAGCGCCACGGTGGCGGGGGCCAGCCAGCCCAGCTGTACGACCGCCACCGCAACCAGCACGTTGACCATGGGCGTCAGCACGAAGGGCAGCAGCAGGCGGGGATTCAGGATGAGCGGCAGGCCGAACAGCAGGATCTCGTTGATGTTCAGCAGCGACACCGGAATGCTGGCCAGCGCCAGCACTCGCAGCGAATCGCTGCGCGAAAACAGCAGGATCGCCACCACCAGCGACAACGTCGCGCCCGAGCCCCCAATGAAGACGAATGCGCCCAGCAGCGTGCCGTTCAGCGTATAGACGCCTTCGTAGCCCGCGGCCACGCTCGTGGCGTTGAGCCGGGTCGCCTGGTCCAGCACGTCCATGATGGGCGCCATGGCCTGCGCGCCGTGTATGCCGAAAAACCAGAACAGGGAATTGAGCGCGGCCACCAGCGCGCCGGACGTGTAGGGGCTGTCCAGCGACGCGAGGCTCAGCGGAATGTCGACCTGCGCCACCGCGGGGATGCGCAACGCGGCCGACAGCACCGCCATCACCAGGCCCGCGGTCAGCAAGCCCGGCACGATCATGTTCAGCGAGTCGCGGACGTTTTCGCCGATCAGTCCGTCCGGCGCCAGTTGCGTCCAGCGGCGCCGGTGCAGCCAGGCCATCGCCGGCACAGCCGCGATCGGCGTGACGATCGCGATGAACAAGGTAAGGGTGGAGGCCGCGCGGGGGTAGGGCGCCAGCAGGGTTTCGGCGAGGACGACAAAGCACAGGCACAGCAGCGCGGTGGGCAGGTGCGGGAGCCGGTGGCGGATCGACAGCATGTAGCCGATGGCCGTGCCGGCCAGCAGGGGGATGACGCCCGACAGTGCGCGGTGCAGACCGGCCAGCAGATCGGCGATGCCGTCGGGCAGGCCGAACAGCCGCGCGCAGACCGACAGCACCAGGAACAAGGCGGAGACCAGCAGGCAGGGCATGGCCCACAGCAGGCCTTCGCGGATCGCGCGCAGGGAATTGGCGCTTGCCAGGGCGGCCAGCCGATCTCTTGGGTACTGCGGGAAGATCGATTTCGGCATGGCCGTCGTGTCACGCAAGGGGCCCGGGCGATTCACGTCTGGCCGGGGGTAAAAATCCGTTGCCGCATGCTAGCGCCTGTGTTCGGGCTTTAGCAATGCAAAAACTTGCTGGCTGCCTAGGGATTCCCCTCTGTCAAGAATGGGAAATTCTGGCTTTTTGACAGGGGACAAGCGGAACCGGACGCTATACGATCAGTGAGATCCGCCCTGCGAGGACCGCGCGTCCTTGCACATAAGCTTCACCAGGAGGAGACCTGGATGCCACATTTGGATTGGACGCCCGGCGACACCGTGCCGGACCGCCAGGGTTATTACGAGACGCGGCTCGATACCGGCAGCACCGCGATTTCGCTGTACAGCGTATTGGGCTGGATGCCCTTGAAGACGCCGGGCAACCTGGTGAGCTGGCGCGCGCTGCCGCCCGCCATCGAACGCCAGGAAGCCGAACGCCATATACAGGAGATACGCGCCGCGCAGAGCCACGTCCCGATGGACTACTAGCGGCGCCACGCCGCCAGACGGCTGGCATGTGGGGCAGAGCCTTGCAAAGACGGAAACCGCATCTATAATTGCGAATCATTTTCATCTCGTCTTGCTCTCAGGCGGCGACGCCGGGCCGCACCGCCATGCCATCCTCCTCATTTGCCTCTCGTGCAGAGGTGCAGTCCGTTTATCAGGCCCATCACCAATGGCTGCGGGGCGTGTTGCACCGCAAGTTGGGCAATGCGTCGGATGCGGCCGACCTGGCGCACGACACGTTCGAGCGCCTGATCCGCGCCAACGTCCGCGAACCGCTCAATGAACCGCGCGCCTACCTGCGCACCATCGCCACCCGCTTGCTGATCGGCCGGGCGCGCCGCGCCGCGCTGGAAGCCGCCTACGCCGAGACGCTGGCGCTGCAGCCGGTGGCGGTCGAACCCTCGGTCGAGGCCCGCGCGCTGATCCTGGAGGCGCTTGCGGAAGTCTGCGAACTGCTGGACGCCTTGCCGATGACCAGCCGCCGGATCTTCCTGATGGCGCAGATCGACGGCCTGTCGTATGCCGAGATCGGGCAGCAGTTGGGCCTGACGCCCAACGCCGTGCAGAAGTCCCTGGCGCGCGCGCTGGTGCACTGCTACACGGCCGTGTACGGCTGATCCCCGCATTCATGGACAACGCCAAGCTGCTGCGGCCGCACGCGCCCGAGGCGGGCGCCATCGATCCCAAGGTGATCCGGCAGGCCGCGGACTGGTGGGCGCGTCTGCGCGAAGACGCCAGCCCCGCCGACCGCGAACGCTTCGAGCGCTGGCGGCGGGCGGAGCCTTCCCACGAACTGGCCTGGCAACGGCTGGGCGCATTGACGCGCGACGTGGCCGCGGGCGTGGCGCAGGCGGGGCCGTCGGTGGCGTCGCGCACCTTGCTGCAGGCGCCGCTGATCCAGTCCCGCCGTACGGCAATGCGCCTGATGTTCGCTGCCGTTGGCGTGGGTCTGGGCGCGTGGGCCGTGGGCGAGCGTGACGCGATCCGCCGCTTGTCGGCGGACCTGCGCACCGGCACCGGCGAACGCCGGTCAGTGACGCTGCCGGACGGCACGCAACTCGAATTGAACGCCGGCACCGCGGTGGACCTGCGTTATACCGCGAGCCAGCGCGAACTGGTGCTGCTGCACGGCGAAATCCTGATCGCGACCGCGCGCGATGCGAACGGCAGGCCGTTCAGCGTGCGCACGCGCGGGGGCGTGGTGACGCCGGTGGGCACGCGCTTTCTGGTGCGCGACCTGGAGGCGGGCCGCATGCGGGTGGCCGTGCTGGAAGGCGCGGTGGATGTGCGCGGTTTGGCGCCGGACACGGCGCCGCGGCGCGTGCGGGCCGGCGAACAGGCGGAATTCACCGCGGGCGGCAGCTTTGCGCCGGGGACACTGGAGCCCGGCGTGTCCGCCTGGCTGGACGGCATGCTGATCGCGGACGAAATGCCCTTGTCCGCCTTCTTGAACGAGCTGGGCCGCTACCGCCCGGGCCTGCTGCATTGCACGGACGCAGCCGCCGGGCTGCGCGTGGTGGGGGCGTTCCCGCTGGGCGACACCGACAAGGTGCTGGCCATGCTTGAGGAAATCCTGCCGGTGCAGGTGCGCCGCTATACGCGTTACTGGGTAACGGTGAGCCACGTGTGAACCGCGTTGCCCTGTGATTCTCGTCCCTCGGTGAGCCGCGTTTCCTTCGTCGCCGGCTTTTTTGTAACAGCAACGGCGGATATCCCGATCTCGCGCTTCATGTAAGGAAAGCAGCCCCGTGTGTCGTGGCTGCACCGACCTTTCATGAGCCTGGGAACCCTTTCATGTCACCTCGTCCTGTCCGCGCCGCGAGCGCCGCGGCGCTTGTCCGCCTCCCCCTGCGCCGCACGGCGCTGAGCGCCGCATTGCGGCGTTTCGCGCCGCTTGCCGCGGTCGCCGTCCTGGCGCCGGTGGCGGTCCATGCCCAGGCTCAGGCCCAGGCGCCGCGTGCCGTTGCGTTCAGCATTCCCGCCGGGCCGCTGAGCGCAGCGCTGGGCACGTTTGGCGTGCAGGCGGGCGTGATGGTGGCGTCCGATCCGGGCCTGACGGCCGGCGCCTCGACGCGAGGATTGACGGGCACGTACGCCGTGGACGCCGCGCTCGAGCGCCTGCTGGCCGGCACGGGCCTGGAAGCGGTTGCGCGCGCCGAGGGCGGCTATCGACTGCGGCAGGCGCCGGCCGAGGCGGCCGCGACGCTGGCGCCCGTGACGGTGACCGGCACCTACAACACCACGACGGACGGCACGGGTTCGTACACGTCGCCGGCGGTCACTATCGGCAGGACGCCGCAGGCGCTCAAAGACATTCCGCAGTCCATCACCGTGCTGACGCGGCAGCGGATGGACGACCAGGACATGACCAGCCTGCCCGACGCCGTCAACAACACGGCGGGCATGGTGGGCGTGCAGGGCGTGGGCGCCGGCGTCGCGATCAATTCGCGCGGCTTCCCCGTGGATCTGCTGCAATACGACGGCGTGTCCCTGCTGCGCAACAGCTACAGCCTGGGCAACTGGGAGCAGGATTCGCTGGTGTTCTATGACCGCGTGGAGATCCTGCGCGGCGCGGCCGGCCTGCTGCAAGGCGCGGGCAGCCCCGGCGGCGCGATCAACCTGGTGCGCAAGCGCGGTGGCGCCGAACCCTCGGTGGTCATCACGGGCAAGGTGGGGTCATGGGATCACTACGGCCTGACGCTGGATGCAGGCGGCCCGCTCAACGAATCGGGCACGCTTCGCGGACGTGTGGTGCTGGACGAAGACCGCAGCCATTCGTACATCGACTACGTGTGGGAAAGGACGCGCAACCTGTACGCCGCGCTGGACTACGACATCACCGAGAACACGACGGTGGGCCTGGGCGTCAGCAACCGGTACAGCAAGTCGCGGCCCATGTTCGTCGGCTATCCCCGTTTCGAAGATGGCGGCAGCATCGATTTGCCGCGCTCGACGTTCACCGGCGCGACCTGGAACCGCGCCACCAACGACCAGACCATCTTCAACGCCGACGTCACGCATCGCTTCAATTCGGCGTGGCGATTCCGGCTTGCCGGCGTGGCGATGGACGAAGACAACACGACCGTGCACCAGCGCGTGACCGGACCCGTGCAGCGTGACGGCAGCGGAATGGACTACGGCAATTTCGGCGTGGACTTCACGAGCCGCCAGCGCGGCATGGACATGTCGCTGGCGGGTGATTTCAACGCCTGGGGCATGGCGCAGGAAGTGGTGATTGGCGCCAACTACTCCAAGCTCACGACGAATGACCGTTTCACCCGCTCGTGGGAAAGCGGCGGCAATATCTTCGATCTGGACCATCACCGTCCGTGGCAGGACATCGATTCCATCGTCGCCGCCAGCGGCTACGATTCGCGCAGCGAATACGACATCCGGCAGAAGGGCATCTACGGCACGTGGCGCGTCAAGCCCACGCAGTCCCTGGCGCTGATCGGCGGCGGCCGTGTCGGCTGGTTCGACTACAGCTACCGCGGCGGGGACGACACCACGACGTCGTCGACCTCGGGCGAGTTCATTCCGTACGCCGGCATCGTGTATTCGCTGACCGACAACTGGTCGGTCTACGGCAGCTACACCACGGTGTTTGAGCCGCAGACCCAGCGCACGGTGTCGGGCAGCCTGCTCAAGCCGATCGAGGGCAACAACTACGAGGTCGGCGTGAAGGGCGAGCTGGCGGACGGCCGGGTCAATACGCTGCTTGCGCTGTTCCGTTACGACCACAAGAACCGCGCGGTCAACGATTACGACGCCGGGTTTGCCTGCAACGGCTGGTATTGCTCGCGCGCGGCCGGCAAGGTCCGCAGCCAGGGCGTCGAGGCCGAGATTTCCGGCGAAGTGGTCAAGGGGCTGGAGCTGTATGCCGGCTACGCCTACAACACCACCAAGTTCCTGGAAGATCCGGACAACCAGGGCAAGGTCTTCAGTACCTGGACGCCCAAGCACATGCTGCGCCTGTGGGCCAACTACAGGCTGCCGGGCACGTGGAACCGTTTGAGCGTGGGCGCCGGCGTGAATACGCAGACGTCGACGATCAGCTCGGACCGCGAATTCAAGCTGGCGGGATTCACGATCTGGAACGCGCGGCTGGGTTACCAGGCCACGCCGGAACTGAGCTTCGGGTTGAACGTGAACAACGTGTTCGACAAGAAATACTACGTGCCTTCGTACAACACGCTGTCCAGCAACAACTACTACGGCGAGCCTCGCAATGTGATGCTGACCGTGCGCTACGCGCCCAAGCTGTAAGGACCCGCGCGGCGGCTCGTGTATAACGTCCGGGACGGCGCCACCCGTGCGCGCCGTGCAAGGAGCTGATTTTGCGCGAGTCCGTGGCGACGTTCCTGGATGCCGGCCTGCTGGTGCTGGCGGTGCTGGCCTTTGTGCTGCCGGCGCTGTCGGCGCTGGCTTTGCTTGTGCGCGCCCGGCCCCATCGATTTCCGCGCTTGAACACCCCGGGCTGGCGCTGCGCCGGCGTGGCGGTGCTGTGGCTGCCGTTCATCGTCATGACGGTGTATGGCGGCGTGGCGTGGTGGGCGGCCAGCGTCTACGACCGCTACTATTTCTTCGGCCTGCTGATCTGTTTTGCGTATCTGCTGTTCGCCTTGCTGCTGTCGGGGGCGGGGTTGTTCTGGATCCGCACGACCCGGCGCCTGCCGTCCGCGTGAGCATCCCCCGGCGGCGTGCAGCGCATTAGCGCATCAGCGCATGCACCTGGCCCGCCAGGTCATCCAGGGTGAATGGCTTCAGCAACACGGGCGCATCCGCCGCCGGCGCGTTGTCCCCCTCGGCGGTTTCGCCGTAGCCCGTGATGAACAGCACCTTCATTCCCGGCCGCAATGTCCTGCCGGTCTCCGCCACCCGCCGCCCGTTCACGCCGCCCGGCAAGGCCAGGTCACAGACCAATAGGTCGATCCGGTCCTCTGTGGTCAGATGCTTGAGCGCGCTGGCGCCGTCCGTGGCTTCGATCACGTCGAAGCCGATTTCCTTCAGCACTTCGGCGGTGACTTCGCGCACGGCCGGATCGTCCTCGGCCAGCAGCACCGTTCCGCCCTGCAAGGCCCGCGGCGGCAGTGCGGATGCCGTGTCCGCGGCGACCTCGATGCGGGCGCCGCCGTGGCGCGGAAAGTAAAGGTCGATATCCGTGCCCTGGTCCGGCTGCGAGCGCACCTGGATATGCCCGCCGGATTGACGGACAAAGTTGTGAACCAGCGCAAGTCCCAGGCCGGTGCCGCGCTCGGCCGGCTTGGTGGTGTAGAAGGGCTCGAACATGCGCCGCATCGTCTCGGCCGTCATGCCGCACCCCGTGTCGGACACGCGCAGCCGGACGTGGTCGCCCGGTTGCAGGCCGCGCTCGCGCGCGTCCTCGGCGTCCAGGGTCACGTTGCATGTCGCGATGCGTAGCGTGCCGCTGGCGGACAGGGCGTCGCGCGCATTCAGGCACAGATTCAGCAGCGCATTTTCAAGCTGATGCGCGTCCACCCAGACCGGCCACAACCCGGCGGCGCAGTCCACGTCCAGCGTGACCGCCGCTCCGGCGCTGCGCGCGATCAGCGCCTCCATGTCGGCGATGACATCATTGATGTCCACGGCCGTGCGCTCAAGCGGGTGGCGGCGCGAAAAGTTCAGCAGGCGCCGTGTCAGGACGGCCGCCTTGTCGGCGCCGCTTTTGGCCACCGCGATGTGACGGCCGAGGTCATCGGTCCGCCCCTGCGCGAGGCGCTGGGACAGGAAATCCAGGCTGCCGGAGATTCCCGTCAGCAGATTGTTGAAGTCATGCGCGACGCCACCCGTCAGTTGGCCGATGGCTTCCATCTTCTGGCTTTGGCGCAGGGCCTCTTCGGCGAGGCGCAGCGCGTCGGCCTGGGCCTTTTCGGCGCCGACCCGCGCCGTGGTTTCAATGACGGTGTCGATCATGCCGGCGACATCGCCGTTTTCATCGCGCACGGGGCTGTAGCAGAACGTGAAGTTGGCCATCTCGGCGCGGCCGTATCGATGGACGACGAGCGGATAGTCCTCGATGAAGGTGGCCTCGCCGGCATAGGCGCGTTCGGCGATCGGACCGATCAGCGACCAGGCTTCGCGCCAGATCTCATCGAACGGACGGCCCAGCCCGTCGGGTTTGGCGCCCAGGATGGGAACGAATGCGTCGTTGTAGATCGAGATGAGCTCGGGGCCCCAGACCAGGCAGGACGGAAACCGGGATGACAGCACCATGCTCGCGGCAATGCGCAACGAGGCGGGCCAGGAAGCGATGGGACCGAGTGGCGTGGCCGCCCAGTCGTGGCGGCTGACTCGTGCGCCCATTTCCCCGCCGCTGGCAAGGAACAGAGGCACGGACGGGTCGTTCTGCATGGCGCTCGATAGGGTGGCGGGGAGGTGACCGATTCTATCGCAGCACCTGGGCGCGTGTGCGCGGACAGGCGGCTCGTATAGAATAAGAACAATTCCTATTTGCACATATGCCGAGGTGCGCCTTGCCTGCGCCGCTATCCCCATCCGCCGACAACGTCACCCAGCTTTATCGCGAGCACCATGGCTGGCTCTCGATGTGGCTGCGCAAGAAGCTGGGCAGTTCCTTCGACGCCGCGGACCTGGCGCACGACACCTTCGTGCGGCTGATGGCGGGCCGGCGCCGCGACGACACCGGCGCCGAGCCGCGCGCGCTGCTGACCCACATCGCCAAGGGCCTGGTGGCGGACCATTGGCGCCGCCGCGCGGTGGAAGACGCCTACCTGGCCGCCGTGGCGCACGTGCCCGAGGCCGAGGCCCCATCGCCCGAGGCGCGCGCCCTGATCCTGGAAACGCTGCACGCCATCGACGCCGCGCTGCGTTCGCTGCCCGCCCGCACGCGGGAAGTCTTTCTGCTGTCGCAGTTCGACGGCATGGGCTATGACGAGATCGCGCGCAAGCAGCGCGTGTCGCTGTCCACCGTGAAACGCCATATGCAGGCTGCCTTCGCCGCGTGCCTGATCGCCTATCAGGCGGATGCGGCGTGAACCCGGTCATCGACCCCGCCATCCTCCACGAAGCGGCCGGCTGGCTGGTGCGTTTGCAGTCCGAAACGCTGTCGGCGGCGGACCGCGCGGCGCTGGCGCGCTGGCGGGCGCGCAGCGCCGATCATGAAGCCGCCTGGCAACGCGCCGAGGCGATGCTGCGCGGCTTTGGCCAGGTGCCGCCGCGGATCGGCGGGCAAGCGCTGCGGCAGGCGGACCGCGCCGGACGCCGCCAGGCCGTGCGCGCGCTGGCGGGACTGCTGGTGCTGGGGCCGGCGGCGTGGCTGGGCGTGCGCGAGCTGCCCTGGCGCGAATGGCGCGCGGACCTGCGCACGGCGACGGGCGAGCAGCGCCGCGTCGAACTGGCCGATGGCACGCAGCTGGTGCTGAACACGGCCAGCGCCGTGGACATCGACTACACCCCGACGCAACGTGTGCTGTGGCTGCGCGCGGGCGAAATCCTGCTGACGACGGGGCATGACCCCGCGCCCGTGTCGCGCCCGTTCCTGGTGCAGACGACGCAGGGCGTGCTGCGGGCGCTGGGCACGCGCTTCATGGTCCGCGACGAAGGCGCCAGCGTCCGGGTGGCCGTGTACGAGGGCGCGGTCGAGGTCCGGCCCGCTCGGGCGGACGCCAGCACCGTCGTGCTGGCGGCGGGCCAGCAGACTGTCTTCTCGGCCGGTGGTGCTGAGGCGCCGGTCGCCGCCGACGCGTTGGCGGCGTCGTGGGCGGACGGCATGCTGGCCGCGCGCAACTGGCGGCTGGCCGATCTGGTGGACGAGCTGGGCCGCTACCGCCACGGTGTGCTGCGATGCGATCCGGCCGTGGCCGACCTGCGCGTGTCGGGGGCGTTTCCGTTGAACGACATCGAGGCCAGCCTGCGTCTCTTGCAAAAGACGCTGCCGGTCCGGGTCAGCCGCGTGACGCCGTGGTGGACGACGATTGCGCCGCGCGCCGCCGTTACAAATTAATCGCCGATCGGCTGACACTTTTTTCCGCTTCGTCCGGTGTACCGGGTGAACCGCCGCGACATGCGCGCCACCCCACCCCACGAAGGATCGTTTCATGGTTTCCCGACTCTCCCGATCGCCCCGCCTGCCGCGCGGCATTGCCGTCCTGTCGCCTGCGGCGTCGCTGGTGCGCGCCGCCGGCCTGGGGCTGGCGCTGCTCGCGGCCTCGGGAATGCCGGCGCCCACGTTCGCGGCCGAGACCGCCAGCGCCGCGCCGCGCAAGTCCTACGCCATTGCGCCGGGGCCGCTGGGCGACGTGCTGGCGCAGTTTGCCGCCAGTGCGGGCGTGCCGCTGTCGTTTGATCCCGCCCTGGTGGCGGGCCAGCACAGTGCCGGCCTGCAGGGCGACTACACCGTGCGCGAGGGTTTCGCCCGGCTGCTGTCGGGGTCCGGTTATGCGCTGGCCGAACAGGGCGGCGGCACGTATTCGCTGCGCAAGCTGCCCGTGGCCGCTGGCGAGACCACCGTGCTGCCCGCCGTGACGGTGGATGGGGCGGGCGTCAGCCCCTCGGCGTTGCCGGCCGAATTCGCGGGCGGCCAGGTGGCGCGCGGCGCGCGGATGGGCCTGTTGGGCAACCGCGACGTGATGGACACGCCGTTCAATGTCACCAGCTATACGTCGGAGCTGCTGGCGAACCGCCAGGCCGTGACGCTGGCCGACGCGCTGACCGTCGAGCCGTCCGTGCGCTTTACCGGCCAGATCGGCGGCGTGACCGATTCGTTCTACATCCGCGGCTTTCCCATCGGCGAAGGCAACCTGGGCGAAATCGCGTTTGACGGCGTCTATGGCGTCGCGCCCAACTATCACGTCTTCACCGACTACATCGAGCGCGTGGAAGTGCTGAAGGGGCCTGCCGCACTGCTGTACGGCATGTCGCCCAACAGCGGGGTGGGCGGCGTTATCAACATGGTGCCCAAGCGCGCGCTGCCCGAGGACCTGACCCGCGTGTCGGCCGACTACGTCGGCGACTCGCAGTTCGGCGCCCGGGTCGACCTGAGCCGCCGGTTCGGCGACGCGGGCGAATGGGGCGTGCGGGTCAACGGCATGCAGCGGCAGGGCGATACGCCGCTGGACAACATGAAATCGCGCACGACCATCGGCGCGCTGTCGCTGGATTACCAGGGCGAACGGTTGCGCGCCTCGCTGGACCTGCTGACGCAGCACGAGAAGATCGACGCCCCGACGCGGCCATTCCTGGTGGCGCCGGGCATTGCCGTGCCGCGCGCGGCCGACGGCCGCCGCAACGCCACGCAGCCGTGGGGCTGGTGGAAGTCCGACGGCCAATCGGCGCTGCTGCGCGTGGAATACGACATCAGCGACCGCCTGACGGTGTTTGCGGACGCGGGCGGCTCGGACACCACCGTGTCGCGCCTGTCGGACCAGACGCCCACCATCGTGAACGAGGCCGGCGACACCGTGGTGACGCCCAACAACTTCCGTTTTCAGGTCAACCGCAGCACCTACAACGCCGGGCTGCGCGCCAAGCTGGACACGGGGCCGGTGCGCCACGCGATCAGCTTCATGGGCAGCCTGTACAGCGACCGCAACCTGCAGGCCAGCGTGAACGGCACACCGCTCACGTCCAACATCTACCGCCCGATCACGCGTCCCGAGCAGCACATTCCCGCGCCGGCCAACGTACCCAAGGTGTCGTCCTCCGACCTGTCCGGACTGGCGCTGGCCGATACCCTCAGCATCCTGGACGAGCGCGCGCAGTTGACGCTGGGCCTGCGCCATCAGCGCATCGAATCGCGCAACTTCAACGGCGCCACGGGCGTGCGTACCGTCAGCTACGACGAAAGCGCGACCACGCCGCTGGCGGGATTGGTCATCAAGCCCTGGCACAACGTCTCGTTCTACGCCAACTACATCGAGGGCCTGAGCAAGGGCGACGTCGCGCCTGCCACCGCCACCAACGCGGGAGAGGTCTTCAAGCCGTACAAGGCCAAGCAGAAGGAAGTGGGCGTCAAGGTCGAGCTGGACAGCGCGATGGTGACGCTGAGCGCGTTCGAGATCACCAAGCCCAGCGGGCAGCTCACGAACGGGGTGTATGCGGCCGATAGCGAGCAGCGCAACCGCGGGCTGGAACTGAACGTGTCCGGCGAACCGATGCGCGGCGTGCGCCTGTTGGGCGGTGTGACGTTCCTGGATGGCGAGCTGACGCGCACCAACAGCGCGGCCACGCAGGGCAACCGGCCCGTGGGCGTGCCGACCGTCGCGGTCAACCTGGGCGCCGAGTGGGACACGCCGTGGGTGACCGGGCTGACGTTGACGGGGGGCATGGTCTACACCGGACGTGAATACATCAACCAAGCCAACACGCAGTCCGTGCCGTCGTGGACGACGTTCGACCTGGGCGCGCGCTATGCGCTCAAGGTCCAGGGCCGGGACGTCACGCTGCGCGCCAACGTCGTCAACGTGTTCAATCGCGCCTACTGGTCCGGCGTGGCGTCGTACGGCACGATCTCGCAGGGCGTGCCGCGCACCGTCATGCTGTCGGCGACGATGGACTTTTAAATCGATGGACTTCTAACGGCTGGCGAACACCATGCACACCGGGCTGCCGACGGACAGCGCATAGCCGTCGTGCGCCAGCGTGCCGCTGGCCGCATCGACGTGAAACCGCTGCAGCGTGTCGCTGTCTTCGTTCAACGCGAAGACAAACCGGCCGTCGGGCGACAGCGTGAAAAAGCGCGGTGTCTTGCCGTGTGTGTGCGCGTGCTGCACGGGGGTCAGGCGGCCGGTGTCTTCATCCACGCGAAACACCGCGATGCTGTCGTCGCCCCGATTCGACGCGTAAAGGTGCAGCCCATTGTTGTCCAGCGCGATGCCGGCGGCGCGGCTGTTGCCGGTGTAGGTGTCGGGCAGGGTGGGCAGCACCTGAAAAGGGCGCAGTGCGCCCGTGTCGACGGCATAGGCCGTGACGGTGTTGTCCAGTTCGTTGACGACATATAGCCACCGCCCCGACGGATGAAAGACCGCATGGCGCGGCCCCGCGCCCTCGCGCGCGGCCGCGACGCTGGCAGGCTGCGCGCCGATGCCGTGCGCGTCGGCGGGATACAGAAACACCCGATCCAGCCCCTTGTCGGGCACCGCCACATACTGGCCCGACGGGTCGAGCACGTTGAAATGCGGTTTGGAAAACGGCTGTTCCTTGCGGTGCGGCCCCGGCTCACCGGCCAGCGGCACCGTCTGCGACACGGCTTGCAGCGCGCCGTCCGCCGCCACGGGCAGCACCGCCAGCGCGCCGGTCAGATGGTTGGACACCATCAGATAGCGGGCCGACGGCCCCAGCGCCAGATGGACGGGATTGCGGCCCTGGCAGTCCTGCGTGTGCCAGGGCGTCAGCGTGCCGTCGCGCGCATCGCGGCGCAGCGCGCTGACTTCGCTGCTGTCGCCGTGCACGGTGTACACCACGGGCAGCGACGGGTGCGGCAGCAGATACGACGGGTTGTGCAGACCGCCCACGACCTGCTTGAGCGTCAGCGTTCCGGTTTCGGGCGCGTAGTCGAACACGCTGATGCCCTCGCCGCGGGCGTTGCGTTCCCGGGTGGTCCGGGAGCCGATATAGACATACATGGCGCGAGCCTCTTTTCAGCCAGTTGAAAACAGCCGCACCACGCGCGGCGCTACGAAGTCAGGATGCCGCTGATGCGGGCCAGGTTGTCGAGCGTGCTGCGCAGATGGGCGGCAAGGGCCTCGGCCGCTTCGTCGTTGCGTTCGCGTTCCAGCAGATCCAGGATGGCCAGGTGCTGATCGCAATGCTGCGTGTAGCGGCTGCGGTCCTGCATCGAGCGGTAGGACAGCAGGCGGCGCACGCGGTTGACGCGCTTGATCGTGTCGATGAAGAACGGATTGCCGGAAGCTTCCACCAGGGACTCGTGAAAACGTACGCCGCGATCGTGGAGCTGGTCGGCGGTGTCGGTGGCGATGCCGCCGTTCAGCAGGTGCATTTCCGCGGCGCGGCAGCGCGCCAGCACGGATTTTTCGATGCGAAAGCCGGGCTCGCGCAGCGCCGCCGGCTCCAGCGCCAGGCGCAGCCGGTAGGACTGCAGCAGGCTGTCGGGCGTCGTCATCATGGACGAGAATTCCCAGCCGTAGCCAGGCCGGCGCTGTGCCCAGCCCTCTTGCGAAATGCGGCCCAGCAGCGCCTGCGTTTGCGCGTTGGTCAGCGCGTAGCGCGTGCGCAGCAGTGCTTCGCTGCACTGCATCGGCAGTTCGCCGCGCAGCAGTTCATCGGCAAGCGCGAAGTACGTCCGCGTGACGATGTCGTCCGCCGACGGGGGCGCGATGTCGGCGGGGGCCTCGCCGGCGACATCGAAGTCGCGCAGCAGGAAGTACCCGCGATTGGGCTTGCGCGCCACCACGCCGTGCTGCTCCAAAATGCCGAGCGCATCGTTGACCGGCGAGCGCGACAGCCGCAGGCGGTCGGCGATCTTCTGCGCGCGCAGGTGCGCGCCTTCCTGCAGCCGATCTTCCTTGATGAGGTCCAGGATCTTCGTGACGGTATTGGTTTGCGCGCTCATGGGTGGCGGACGGCCGATGAAATGGTGTCCGACAGAATAGCGGGAATGACGCCGCCCATCTGCAACAGGCGGATCTCCAGCCGGGTCTCGACGGCCGCGGTGGCGGTCAGCGGTTCGGCCCGGCCATCGGCGCGCAGGATGCGCACGGGGATGGCGGCGCGGGGCGTCAGCGCGGCGGCCTCGGCGTCGATCTCGATCCGGTCGCCGGGTTGCAGCTGCAGGGTCGCGGGCGTAACGCCGTCGGGCAGGCGCAGCGGCAGGATGCCCATGCCGATCAGGTTCGACCGGTGGATGCGTTCGAAGCTGACCGCCAGCACCGCGCGAATGCCAAGCAGACGCTGACCCTTGGCGGCCCAGTCGCGCGACGACCCCGTGCCGAAGCGCGCGCCCGCCACCAGCACGACGGGCTGCGAGGCCTTGGCGTAGTGCGCGGCGGCGTCCCAGATGGGTTCGATCCGGCCGCTGGGCGCGTGCAGGGTGTGGCCGACGGGGGCCGAGGGACAGAGCAGGTTGGACAGGCTCTTGCTGTAGAACGCGGCGCGCATCATCACTTCCCAGTTGCCGCGGCGCGATGCGAACACGTTCAGGTCGTTGCGGTCGTCGCCGCGTTCGACCAGAAAATCCGCGATCAGGCTGTCGGGCGGGATGGCGCTGGCGGGCGACAGATGGTCTGTTGTGACGTCGTCGCCCACGACCAGCAGCGGATGCGCGGTGTAGCGGCCAAGCTGGCTGCCGGCCTCGGTGCTGGCAAACGGCGGGCGGCGCAACGCGGTGGACGCGGGATCCCACGGAAACTGCGCCGACGCGGGCGATTGCAGGGCCTGCCAGGCGGGGTTCGCGCTGGCGATCTTGAACGCGGCGCGATAGTCGTCGGGTCGTTGCCCGGCGGCCAGCGCGGCGTCGATCTCGGCTTCCGTCGGCCAGAGCTCGGACAGGTGCACCGCGCGCCCGTCGGGCGTCACTTGAACCGGCTCGCGGCTCAGGTCTCTTTCCGCGTCGCCTGCCAACGCAAAGGCGATGACCAGCGGCGGCGACATCAGAAAACCCAGGTCCAGATCCGGATGGATCCGGCCCGTGAAATTGCGATTGCCGGACAGCACCGCCACGGGGTGGATGGCGCCGTCGGCCAGGGCTTCGCGCACGACCGGCGGCAGCGGGCCGGAGTTGCCGATGCAGGTGGTGCAGCCGTAGCCGACGATGTCAAAGCCCACCGCGGCCAGGTCTTCCAGCAGACCGGCGCGCGCCAGGTATTCGGCGGCGGCGGGCGAGCCGGGGCCCAGCGAGGTCTTGACCCAGTGCGGCGGCCGCAGTCCGGCCTGACGGGCCTTGCGGGCGAGCAGCCCGGCGGCCGTCAACAGGCGCGGATCGGACGTGTTGGTGCAACTGGTGATCGCGGCGATGGCGATGGCGTGGCGGGGCAGGGCGGCGTGCGCGCGCGGCGTGAAATCCAATGCCGCCAGGATCTCGCGCGTCTGCGCGTAAGGGTGCAGGTCCTGCGGGCGTTTGGGGCCGGCCACGTGCATCTGCACTGCGCCCAGCGCGATATCGACCACGCGGGTGTAGCGCGGCTCGGCATCGGGATCCAGCGCGATGCCCGTGAGCCGCGCGTAGGTTTCCACGCGCGCGATGTGATCTTCAGAGCGGCCTGTCTGGCGCAGGTAGGCCAGCGTTTCACCGTCGATGGGGAAGTAGCCGGTGGTCGCGCCGTACTCGGGCGCCATGTTGGCCACGACGCAGCGGCTGCCGGCGGGCAGCGTGGCCACGCCCGGCCCGAAGAATTCGACGAACTCGCCGGAGACGTGGATGGCCCGCAGGCGCTGGGTGACGGTCAAGGCCAGGTCCGTGGCCGTGACGCCGGGCTGGAGCGCGCCGGTCAGCCGCACGCCGATCACGTCGGGAATGCGCAGCATGGTCGGCATGCCGAACATGACCGTCTGCGCTTCCAGACCGCCCACGCCCCAGCCCAGCACGCCGATGCCGTTGATCATCGGGGTATGGCTGTCGGTGCCGATCATCATGTCGGGATAGAGCGCCGTGCCGTCCGGCCCCGGCTGCTGGCAGACCACCGTGGCCAGTTGCTCCAGGTTGATCGTGTGCATGATGCCGGTGCCGGGCGGGTGGATGCGCACGTTGGACAGGGCCTTGGAGGCCCAGCGCAGAAAGCGGTAGCGCTCGGCGTTGCGCCGCAGTTCCAGGTCCAGGTTGGCTTGCGCCGCGTCGGCGCGCGCATAGGCCTCGACCGCCAGCGAGTGGTCCACCGACACGTCCACCGGCAGCACGGGATTCAACACCGATGGATCGACGCCGGCCTCGGCCAGCGCGTCGCGCATGGCGGCAATATCGACCAAGGCGGGGGTGCTGGTGGTGTCGTGCATCAGCACGCGGCCAGGCTGGAAGGCGATCTCGGATTCGCTGGTGCCGTGCGCCAGCCAGCCGAACAGCGCGGCAACGGCGGCGTCGCGTTCGGCGCCCTGCATGTTGCGCAGCGCGTTCTCCAGCAGCAGGCGCAGCACGACCGGCAGCCGGAAGTAGTCCGCGCCGTATTCGGCGGGCAGGTCCAGGCAGGTGTACGGGACGCCGTTCAGGGTGAAGCGAGCGCGGCGCAGCGGGGCATTGGTGTTTTCCATAGCTGCCAGTTTTGCATATTGCCTGCCTAAAATGCAATTAAGGAAAAACCCGGCCGCGCAATGACGCAAGGCCCAAAGGAGACAGACCATGCCCCCCATCCGTACCCTGGCCGCCGCCGCAGCCCTGGCGCTTGCCGCCTCAACCCCGCTCCACGCCGCCGACCTGCCGGCTAACCGGCCCATCACCCTGATCGTGCCCTTCGCCGCGGGCGGGGGCGTGGACGGCATGGGCCGGTTGCTGGCCGAGCGCCTGCGCGGCGAACTGCCGCAGGGCGTGGTCGTGGAGAACAAGCCAGGCGCCAGCGGCATGCTGGGCGCGACGGCGGTCGTGCGTTCCGCGCCGGACGGCGCGACGCTGCTGCTGGGATCCGCCGGCGAGACGGCCATCAATCCGCTCGTCTTCAAGAGCAAGATGCAATACCAGCCCGAAAAGGACCTGGCGCCCGTCGCGCTGATCGCCCGCGTGCCGAACGTGCTGGTCGCCAATCCCAAGCTGCCGGTTGCGAATGTCGAGCAGCTGGTGGCGTATGGCCGCGCGCATCCCGACAAGCTCACGTACGCGACCAGCGGCGTGGGCAATCCGCAGCATCTGAATGGCGAGCTGCTGCAGTCGCTGGCGGGCATCAAGATGGTTCACGTGCCGTACAAGGGCGCCGCGGCGCAACTGGTGGACGTGGCGGCCGGCAGCGTGGACCTGACCTTTGTCAGCCTGGCGGGCGCGTTGCCGTTCATCAAAAGCGGAAAGGTCAAGCCGCTGGCGGTGACATCCGCCAAGCGCGCGTCGTTCGCACCCGACATTCCCGCATTGGCCGAGTACGCGCCGCTCAAGGACTACGCGCTGGAAAACTGGTTTGGCGTCTTCGTGCCGGCCAATACGCCGCCGGAAGTGCAGCAGAAGCTGGCGGCCGCCATCGACCGCAGCCTGAAGGACGAGAAATTCGTGGCCAGCATCCGCGAGCTGGGCGGCGAAGTGCAGCCGATGAGCCAGGATGAATTCCGCGCGTTCATCAAGGCGCAGACGGCGGTGTTTGCCAAGGTCGTGACCGACGGCAACATCACGGCGGAAAACTGAAAGCGGGATGTGCGGCGGTGCGGTGCGTTACGGCGCGTCGTGCAGCATCACGTCAAGGCCGACGCGTTCACCACTGCGCACGCGGCTGATGGCCTGGCGTTCCGTGACGCGGTAGATGCCCTGCGTGCCCGACACGGGGCGATGCGACGTCGCGAATACTGCTCCATCGCCCAGGCCCAGCGGCAGCACCATCGGGCGCGACTGCATGCGCGGGCGCTGCTCGGTCATGACAAGTTCGCCGCCCGTAAAGTCCACGCCGGGCTCGGACAGCAGCACGATCAGCCGCAACGGAAACACGCTGGCGCCGTCGGCATGCTGCAGCAGCGGCTGGTAGCCGGGGGCGTGCAGGCGCTGGATCGTGGAGAGGCTGCGCGTTTGACCTGATTGGCGGTTCTGCTGGATGTAGGCGGGCAGATTTTCTGGGTAGGAGACTTCCGCGTCCAATGCGCTTGCCCACGCGCGAGCCACCGGTAGCAGGCGCGTGTAGAGATCGGTGCGCAGGCTGGTCATTGGTGGCGGCAGGGGTTCGGACAGGGCTTTCGTCCGAGCCAGCGTGCGCGCATCGTCCGGCGCGTAGAGCGCGGGCAGCAGCGCCCAGCCCTGCGCATTCAGGTCTTGCGCAATGCGTGTCCAGTCGTATTCGCCGAGCGGGCGAGAGGTGGGCGTGGTCATGGTCCTTGGCGTGTCTTGGATGGGGGCGTGGTCGTACGAATCCACAGCTTAGCCACTCCAGCGCACCCCGGCACTCCGCCGCTTGCTGTCCGCAGGGCCGCGCCAGCCGCCGGTCAGTTGCCGTGCAGTATGCTTACCCGCTTCATCGACACTCCCCCCGCTGCCCGCAATGACTGATTTTCCCTTTGATGCCGTGCTGTTCGACTGCGACGGCGTTCTGGTCGATTCCGAACCCATCACCAGCCGCGTGCTGACCGAGATGCTCAATGAATTGGGCTGGGGCATCACGCACGCCGAGACGATGCAGATCTTCACCGGGAAGGCAGTCAAGGACGAGCTGCCGCTGATCGAGGCGCGCACCGGCGCCACGATCGATCAAGCGTGGTTCGACCAGTTCCGCCAGCGCCGCAACGACGCGCTGGACCGTGACCTCGTCGAAATCCCCGGCGCGCCCGATGCCGTGCGCGCGCTGCACGAAGCGCTGAATGGACGCATTGCCGTGGCGTCGGGCGCGGACCGCCGCAAGGTCGAGCTGCAACTGGCCAAGGTGGGCATTGCGGACTGCTTCGAGGGCCGCGTCTTTAGCGGTCACGAAATGCCGCGCAGCAAGCCGTTCCCGGACGTATACCTGGCGGCCGCGCAGGCGCTGGGCGTGGATCCGGCGCGCTGCGCGATCGTCGAGGATACGGTCACCGGCGCAACGGCGGGCGTGGCCGCCGGCGCCACGGTGTTCGGCTACAGCCCGGGCGAACCGGGCCACAGCGGCGCACAGGCGCTGCGCAACGTGGGCGTGTCGCACGTGTTCACGGACATGCGCGAATTGCCGGCGCTGCTGTCGGGCTGGCGGGCGGCTAGCGCCTGACGCGTATCCGCCGCGCCAGCGTCAGCGCCCGTGCGTGGCGTATTGTTCGCCGCCGTCCAGGTCGATCACGGTGCCGCTCAGATAGCCCGCGCGCGGCGAGGCGCCAAAGACGATCATGTCGGCCACCTCGCCCGGTTCCATCAGCCGCCCGAAGGGCAGGTCCGACAGGGTTTCCTGCCAGCGCGATTCATCTCCCCAGCGCGCCTGCGCGCGTTGCCGTGCCAGCGTCAGCACGCGGTCGGTGCGCGTGCGTGACGGATTGACGCCGAACACCCGCACGCCGTGGCGCGGCGATTCGCCGCCCAGCGCACGCGTGAACGCAATGAGCGAGGCGTTGGCCGCCGCACCGCAGATGTAATCGGCGCGCGGTGCCGAGCCCGCCATGCCGATGATGTTGGCGATGACGCCGGATCCCGCGTCGCGCATCGCCGGATAGCAGTGGCGCGCCAGGCTGATGTAGCCATGCACCTTCAATTCCCAGCCCGCGCGCCAGCGTTCGTCCTGAACCTGATCCAGCGCGCCGCCCGGCACGGCGCCGGCATTGTTCACCAGAATATCGACGGGACCCGTCTCCTTGCAAAGACGTTCGGCTGCGCCGGTCTGCGCCAGGTCCAGCGTGACCGCGCCCGCCTGCCGTCCCGTCTGCTCGCGGATGGCTGCCGTGGCGCCATGCAATGCGGCATCGTCGCGCGCAACCAGTATCGGCTCGGCGCCTTCCCGCGCGAACGCGATGGCGCACGCCAGGCCGATGCCCTTGGAGGCACCCGTGATGAGTACGCGTTTACCCGCCAGCTCCAGATCCATGTAGCGCTCCTGTCGATGCGCGCCGATCGGCGCGGCCTTGCAGACGTTGTAAACCGGATGCACGGCGCTGTGGGACCCGACGAAGAATTTTTGAAGGCTCGCAGGTGTGCCGCGTCCGCGTGCCGCCTGCTATGCTCGGTTTCTCCTCGGCTCCAAGGACTCGTCGATGTCGCAAATCTGGCTGGAAATCTGGACTGCAGTGCGTACGGAGTTTGCCGATATTCCCGATGTGGCAGAGGCAACGCGCATCGTGCTGCGCTTAAGCATGGCCGTCCTGCTGGGCGGTCTGCTGGGTTACGAACGGGAACGCAGCGGCAAGGCGGCCGGGCTGCGCACGCACATGCTGGTGGCGCTGGGCGCGGCCATTTTCGTGCTGGTGCCGTTGCAGGGCGGCATGGAAGTCGGCGACTTGAGCCGCGTGCTGCAAGGCGTGATCGCGGGTATCGGCTTTCTGGGGGCGGGCGCCATCATCAAGCTGGGCGCCGAGCGCGAAATCCACGGCCTGACCACATCGGCCAGCATCTGGATGACCGCCGCCATCGGCGTGGCCGCCGGCATGGGCCGCGAGGCCACTGCCGTGGTCAGCACCCTGATGGCGCTTTTCGTGCTGGCCGTGCTGCGCCGCGTCGAGGCGCGCATTTCCGCAAGCCAGGAAAAACGCGTGATCTCGACGGACGACAAGGGGGCGCCGTAGTCAGCGGATCCTGTTCCGGGGTGCCGATTAACTGCCGCCCGACACCTCGATGAACGAACCGCTGGTATAGCCGGCCTCGTCCGAGAACAGCCACATCACCGCCCCGGCCACTTCTTCCACGGTGCCGCCACGGCGCAGCGGAATGACGCTTTTCAGCCGGTCCACACGGCCCGGCTCGCCGCCGCTGGCGTGCATCTCGGTGTAGATCGTGCCGGGGCGCACGCCGTTCACGCGGATGCCTTCTGGCGCGACTTCCTTGGAAAGCCCGATGGTCAGCGTGTCCATCGCACCTTTGGACGCGGCGTAGTCCACGTATTCGTTGGGGGAACCCAACCGCGCGGCCGCCGACGATACGTTGACGATGGCGCCGCCCTGGCCGCCGTGGCGCGGCGACATCCGCCGCACGGCTTCGCGCGCGCACAGGAACGCGCCGACGACATTGGTGGACAGCACCCGGTGCAGCCGGGCGGCGTCCATGTCCTCGACGCGCATCTGCTTTTCCAGGATGCCGGCATTGTTGACCAGCGCGTCGATGCGGCCCAGCTGTTCGTCCAGCGTGCGGAACATGCGCAGCACCTGCTCTTCCTGCGCAACATCCGCCTGAATCGCGACCGCCTTGCCGCCGTCGCGGGCGATCTCGTCCACGACCGCCTGTGCGGCGTCGGCATTGGCGTGGTAGTTGACGCCGACCGCGTAGCCGCGGCGCGCGGCCAGCTTGGCGACGGCGGCCCCGATGCCGCGGCTGCCGCCAGTGACCAGCATGACTTTGGACATGGTTTCCTCCTGTTTGGCTCGTCCCCGGTGGGGATTCACTGTGGGCCACACGTTAGCAAACGCCGCCGATCAGATCCATACGTCGTTGGGCGCACGGCGCGGGCCGCCTTCGTCGCCGGTGTTCGCGACGCCGCGCGGCTCAATCAGCATGAGCTGCACTTCCTGCGGCGCACAGGGCTTGTGTTCCACGCCCTTGGGTATCACCGTCATTTCGCCGGGACCCAGCGCGATCTCGCCGCCACGCAGCGCGATTCGCAGATGGCCGGCGATGACGATGAACGTCTCGTCCGTGTCAGCGTGCGAGTGCCAGACAAAATCGCCTTGCAGCTTGACGAGCTTGAACTGGTAGTCGTTCATCTCCGCGATGACCTTCGGCATCCAGTGGTCGTTAATCAGGGCCAGCTTGGCGGCAAGATTGATGGAAGCGGGAACGGACATGGCGGACTCTCGGAAAGGAAAACCCCACGATACGGCGGCGCCAGGCGTGCCGTCTTGTACGATCGCGCAGGTTTTGCCGAGGGCCGCCGGCGCCGCGTGTCAGCCGTTCAGCATCCGCCGCCAGCGGTCCGGCGCCATGCCGTAGGCCTGCACATGGCGGCGCGTTAGGTGACTTTGATCGGTAAAGCCGGCGTCTGCCGCGGCCTGCGCCAGTGGAGTACCCGCCGCAATCAGCCGGCGCGCCAGGTCCAGGCGCCGCAGCATCACGTAGCGGTACGGGCTGGTGCCGAACAGCGCGCGGAAATCGCGCGACAGGCTCCAGCGATCCGTGCCGGCGGCGCGCGCCAGGTCGTCCAGCAGAATCGGCTGATCCAGCGACGCGTGGATGTAGTGCCGCGCGCGTTCGGCGGCGGCGTAGTCGGGCGCGCGCCGGCCTGTCCGGCGGCCCGCGGCGGCGCACAGCGCGTGCGCCAGTTCAAACAGCGCGTCGTCTTCCTGCAGCGGGTCGATGTCCTGGCCCGTGGCCGGGAGCAGCGCGCCGCTGGCCGCGTACAGCCGCGGATCGGCGCTGATGCCGTCGCGGATGAACGGCAGTGCGCGGCCGCCCAGGATCTGCTGGATCAGCGCCGGCTCCACGTAGATCATCCGGTAATGAAAGCCCGCGTCGGTGCCGGCCTGGCCATCATGCGCTTCGTCGGGATGCAGCACGATGGTGCCGCCCGGCAGGCTGTGCCGCATGCCGCGCCGGTAGTGAAAGCTCTGCACGCCGGCAAGGGTGCGGCCGATGGCGTAGGTGTCGTGGCGGTGCATGTCGTAGCCGTGGCCGCCGAAATACGCCTCGATGCGCTCGACCCGGCTGGACGGCGCGGCGCGCCGGATCCAGTCCTTGCGGGTCGCATCGATGGCCATGGCCGGGTCCGGCAGTTACGCCGGCTGCTTCAACTGGACCAGCACGAACTCGTTGCCGTACAGGTCGATGAAGTGGGCATAGGCGGCGGTCTCTTCGTGCACGGGCTCGCGCGTGAAGCGCACGCCCTTGGCCGAAAAGTGCGCGTGATCGCGCAGCACGTCGTCCGTGTAGAACACGCCGACCGGCTGGCCGCCGGTCTGGTCGCCCACGCGATCGCGCTGCGCCTGTGTCTGCGCTTGCAGCAGCCACATGCCCACCGAGGGCTGATCGTGCAGACGCAGATGCACATAGCGCTGCTGGCCGACGGGCATGTCGACAGACACCTCCATCCCGAGCTTGTCCCGGTAGAAGGCGATGGCGGTGTCGTAGTCGTTTACAAGCAGGACGAGACGGCCCAGCGTGTGCATGTCAGGATTCTCTTCAAATGGATCGTGCGGCCATGCTAACCCACCGGGAAGTCTTTTACGTCAGTCGGCGGCGTCGGCCTCGCGCAAGAGGCGCAGGCCGACAAGCGGATAGCGCGTTTCCTGCGTGTTCCAGTTGCGGTACGACGAGCGCGTGTACAGCGCCCACGTATGCCACGAGCCGCCGCGCCGCACGCGCACGTTGCCGGCGGCCGGGCCCTGCGGGTCGTCGGTCGGGGAGTGGGCGTAGTAGTCCTCGCCGTACCAGTCCGCAACCCATTCCCAGGCGTTGCCGTGCATGTCGTACAGGCCGAATGCGTTGGGCGCGTAGCTGGCGACCGGCGCGGTGAAGGTGTTGCCGTCGTGGCGCGGTGAAGCGAACGTTTGCCATTTTGGCCACAGCGGGCTGGCGTCGGCATCAAAGCCGTTGCCCACGTCCGGCATCGCCGCCGGATCGTCGCCGTTTTGATAACGGGTGCGCGTGCCGGCGCGGCAGGCATATTCCCATTCGGCTTCGGTGGGCAGGCGGTACACGCGGCCTTCCGTCTTGGTCAGCCACTGCGCCAACGCCTGCGCGTCGTTCCAACTGATGTTCACCACGGGGTGATCGTCGCCCTGCGCAAAGCCCGGGTTGCGCCACGAATATCGGCGGTCGCGGCCTTCAAAGGCGTCGCCCGACGCGGACGTTTCCGGGTCGTACGCGGCGTTGTAGCCGTAGCCGCCCGTGCCATCGGCTTCGGACTCCGGCACGTAGCCGGACGCTTCGATGAATCGCCGGAACTGGCCCACGGTGACCTCCGTGCGCTCCAGGTAGAACGGCCGCGTGATGCGGACGGTGTGCACGGGCGCTTCGTCAAAGAGCTGGGCGTAGCGATCGGGCGGATAGTGCGGATAAGCGGCGGCCAGCGTGGCGGGATCTTCATCGCTGCCCATCTGGAACGTGCCTGCCGGCACGCGCACGAACGTCATGCCCAGTGAGTTCTCGACGATGTCGGGCGGGGTGGCCGCCAGGACGGACGCGCAGGTCAGGGTGCAAAGCAGGGCGAGGGCAGTGCGGATAGGCATGACAGTCCGACGGGTAGGCCTGAGGGGTGCGCAATAGTAGGGCCGCCGTGCGGCCGCCGCCAGACATGGTGAACCCTCATGTTGGGCCGCCGCGTCACCGGCGATCCGGCCTGCGCAACGCCGGCTGCCCGATCGTCAACCTAGGCTTGCTCAGCCTTGGCCCGCGCGCGCATCCAGCCATTGCCGCGGTGACGCGCCCAGCTTCTGGCTGAAGATGCGCGACAGGGCCGAGGCGTTGGCGTAGCCCAGCTCGGCGGCGATCGTCTTGACGGCGATGCCTTCCCGCAAGCGCGACTGCGCCAGCGTCAGGCGCCAGTCGGCCAGATAGTCCGCGGGCGGCTGGCCGACCACGTTCTTGAACGCGGCGGCAAAGGCGCTGCGCGACATGCCCGCGCGGGTTGCCAGCGCCGCCAGCGTCCACGCCGCGCCGGGCTGCTCGTGCATGGCGACCAGCGCGCGCGCCAGGCGCGGTTCGGCAAGTCCCGTCATCAGCCCGATCTGTATGCCTGCCTCGGAGGGGTGGTCGATCAGCCAGCGCAGCAGCTGGATCAACACCACTTCAAACAGGCGGTCCGCCAGCAGGCGCTGCCCGCATCGCACCTGTTCGGTTTCGGCAAACAGCAGCGTCAGCGCCTGCTCCAGTCCGTCGACGCGCGCTAGCGGCAACGCGATCAGCGGCGGCAGCGCGCGCACCAGCGGATGGTGGTCGCCGCCTTCGAAATGCAGCGTGGCGCAGGTGAAGTCCGAGCCGTCCTCGGGCGGGTTATGGAATTCATGGTGCACCGGGCGCGCGTAGAACAGCAACGTCGGCTCGGCCACGCGCAGCCGGCGGGGCAGACCGCTGCCGGCCCGGTGCGCGACCTCCATGTCCCCACGCCGCAGCACATGCAGGAAGGCGCGCCCGGGTTCGGGCGCGAACCGGTTCAGGCCGCACAGCGGGCCGGCATGGAACAGCTGCGCCCGCACGCGGAACCGGTCGAGCAGGGCGGACAGACGGTCAAGCGAGGGCGTCATGGTGCCTTGGACGAATAGATATGAATCGTGGACGATAGGTGCCCAATATTACTACCGACCCGCCCATACTGGCGCAAAGGCAGCAGGAAACCAACCGGCGCCTTTCCCACAACGACTGAATCAACTCACTGAAAGGAAACATCATGTCCCGCGTTCAACTCATCGACTCCTCCGTTGCTCCCGCTGCCAGCAAGGCGCTGCTTGACCAGATCCACGGCGCGTTCGGCGCGACTCCCAATATGTTCCGCGCCGTCGCGAACTCGCCCGCCGCCCTGAAAAGCATGTGGGGCGCGTTCGGCGCCCTGGGCGGCGGCGTGCTGCCGCCGCAACTGACGGAAAAGATCGCCGTCGCGGTCGCCGATCGCAACCGCTGCGAATACTGCCTGGCCGCGCACACCGCGTTGGGCCGCAAGGCCGGCGCCAGCGCCGAACAGATGGCCGCGGCCCAGGCCGGCCGCGCTGACGATCCGCAGACCGCCGCGGCGCTGGATTTTGCGCTGAAGCTGGTGCGCCAGCATGGCCAGGTGGCCGACACCGACGTGGCGGCGGTGCGCGCGGCCGGCTTCAATGACGAGCAGATCGTCGAGATCCTGGCGCACGTGGCGTTGAACCTCTTCACCAATTACGTGAATGTGGCGTTCGACGTGCCGGTGGATTTCCCGCGTGTGCAGTTGCGTGCTGCGTAAGCGATGCGGGGCCGGCCTGGGTAACCAAGGCGGTTCCACGGGGGCGCCGGCAGAGGCCGGGCGCCCCTATCCCGCCTTGCGAATCGTGAAGTTGATGCGCCGGCTGCCCAGCCGCGGATGCGGCAGGTCCTTCAACGGCATCACGCCGTGAAACCGCAGCCGGTCCACGCCGCCCCACACCACCACGTCGCCATGAAACAGCGGCACCCGCGCCGCGCGGTCCGCGCGGTCGTCTCCCCCGAACAGAAACATCGCCGGCATGCCCAGCGACACCGACACGATGGGCGCGCCGAAATCGCGTTCGTTGCGGTCCTGGTGCAGCGACAGGCGCGAGCCGGGTTCATAGCGGTTGACCAGGCACGCATCCGGCGCGAAATCCGGAAAGCCGGCCTCACGCGCCGCGTCCTGCGCCAACTGCCTGAAGGCCTGCGGCATCGCGGGCCACGGCTGGCCGGACACCGGGTCGATGCGGCTGTAGCGATAACCCCGTGCGTCCGTCGTCCAACCGAGCTCGCCGCAGTTGGTCAACGCGACCGACATCGTGTAGCCGCCGGGCGTCTCCATGTGCCGGAACGGCGCCTGCGCGGTCACCTCGTCCACGCCGGCCAGCAGCGCGTCCACGGTCGGCAGCGCAAAGCCGCGCAGCACCACCGATTGCGGGCCGAGTATCACGCGGCCCTGCTGGGCGGGATCGTCGCCGCCGAATAGATCCAGGGTCATGTCACACCGCGTCGTGAAAGATGATGCCCAGCGTATGGCGCTGTCCCGACCGCAGTTCGCTGACACCGTGGCGCATGGCCACCTTGCGCCACCCGCGCACGCCGGGAACCGGGCGCTGGTTCACCGTGAAGATCAGCGCATCGCCCTGTTGCAAAGGCAGCACGTCGGCGCGCTGCTCGCGGCTGCCGGTTTCCGTCATGACGAATTCACCGCCCGTGAAATCCGCTTCGGGCGCGGACAGCAGCACCGCCACCTGCAACGGAAACACGTGTTCGCCATACAGGTCCTGGTGCAGGCAGTTGTAGTCGCCCGGCCCGTATTGCAGGATCAGCGGCGTCGGCCGGCGCTGGCCGGCCGCATGGCAGCGCGCAAGAAAATCCGCGTGGTCCGCCGGATACTGCACGGCGATGCCCATCTGCCGGTTCCACCGGTTGGCAATGGGCGCCAGTTGGGCATAAAGCGCGCCGCGCAGGCGGGCAAGCAGCTCCGGCAAGGGATAGCGGAAATACTTGTATTCGCCCCGCCCGAATCCGTGGCGCGCCATCACGATCCGGCTGCGATAGCGATCATCGTGGTCGTAGGCGGCCGACAGCCCGTTGCATTGCGCAGGCGTCAACAACGCGGGCAGGATGGCGTTGCCGTGCGCGTCGAGGTCGGCGGCGGCGCGGGTCCAATCCTGCTGCGCGAGCAGGGCGTCGGCGGGCGTCGTGGTCATGGTCGTTGAATGGAAAACCGGTGCGGAAAAACTGCTGCGTCCAGTCTACGCCTTGCGGACAAGCGGGCCACTCCGCTTGTTGCGGTTTTCGACCGTTGCACCCCTACAGCAACGGCTCCAGCGGCAGCAGCGACGCCACCCACACCGTCGCGCGTTGCAGCAGGCTGGCGCCAGGTTCGCGGTCGTGGCGCAGGGTATGGCCGTCGCGCGCTTCCAGCCAATAGAGCTTGCCCATGTCGTCCAGTTTGACCTGGTAAGCGGTGCGGGGCAGTTCCTCTTCAAAGGCCTTCTCGATGCCCCGCGCCAGCGCGGGGCTGTCGATCACGAATCCCAGCTCGGTGTTCAAACGCGCCGAGCGCGGATCGAAATTGAATGACCCGACGAAGACGCGCTCGCCATCCACCGCGAAGGTCTTGGCGTGCAGGCTGGAGCCTGAACTGCCGAAGGGGCCCATGCTCTTGTTGCGCTCGACGCCCTGCACCGCGCGCTTCATTTCGTAGAGCTCGACGCCGGCGGCCAGCAGGTCCTTGCGGCGCTTGGCGTAGCCCGAATGCACGACTGCCACGTCGGTCGCTTCCAGCGCGTTGGTCAGCACCCGAACCTTGACGCCATTGCGCGCCATCTTGGCAAATGCCTGCGTGCCCGCGGCCGTGGGTACGAAATAGGGCGACACCAGCAGCAGTTCCTTTGCCGGCTCGCCCACGATCTCGTGCAACTGGTGCGGCAGCATCGCCTCGCGCGGCGCGGTGCCCAGCGTCTTGCCGGGATCGTCGCTGACCATGCGGGTGCGCGCCCATTCCAGCGGCAGCTCGCCGCGCAGCAATTGCCGGATGAAGGGCAGGTCGCGCATGGCCTGCGCATAGGCCGCGGCCTCGGGCGATTGTTCGACCGCGGCGGCATCCGCCTCCAGTTCTTCCAGTTCGTTCGACGCAGCCTTGCGCACGATGCCTGCGACCGGATAGGCGGATTCGCTGCGCCAGTAGCGGTCGAAATCGGCCGACACGTCGCTGACGGCAGCGCCGATGGCCAGCACGTCCATGTCCCTGAACAGCACGCCGTCGGTGGCGCCAAAGTACTCGTCGCCGATATTGCGGCCGCCGACGATGGTGGCCTGGTTGTCGGCGGTGAACGACTTGTTGTGCATCCGGCGATTCAGCCGGTTGAAGTCCGTCAGGTAACCGAGCGGCTTGGGCCAGCGCAGTGTGAAGGGGTTGTAGAGCCGGACCTCGATGTTCGGATGCCCGTCCAGCGCGGACAGCGTCCGGTCCAGTCCCGCCGTGCCGTTGTCGTCCAGCAGGAGGCGCACGCGCACGCCGCGGTCGGCGGCCTCATGCAGCGCCTCGAACAGCATGATGCCCGTCATGTCGTCGTGCCAGATGTAGTACTGCACGTCCAGGCTGCGCTCGGCCGCGCGCGCCAGCATCATGCGGGCGGCAAAGGCGTCCAGGGGATTGGCGAGGGCGTGGATGCCGGACTTGCCGGGATGCGCGGCGGCCAGCGGGGCGATCGCCTGGCCCAGGGGCGTGGCCCCGGCCTCCTCAGCGGTAAGGCCCTGCGACACGCTGCGCTTGTCCAGCGAGGGAAGGGAACAACCGGAGGTCAACGCGCAAAAGATGGTCATGTAGAGGAGTTTGCCCAAGTGCATGACCGCTATTGTGCCGAATGCGGCGCGGGTCGCTCGTAGTGTCCGGCGGGCGAACGGATTGCGCATCGGGGAAACCACGCGGTCGACGTTTTTTCATATCTGGGATAAATTCCCGAATATGGAACAACCAAACGCCACCGCCGATGCCGGGCTGGATCTTCGCCTTGCCGCCCGGCTTAAAACGCTGCGCCAGGACCGGGGCTGGTCGCTGGACGATCTGGCCGGCCGCGCCGGCATCAGCCGCGCCACGCTTTCCCGGCTTGAGAACGGCGAGGTCAGTCCCACCGCCAGCGTGCTGGGCAAGCTCTGCGCCGCCCATGGCATGACCATGTCGCGCCTCATGCTGATGGTCGAGGACGACTTTGCCGCCCGCGTGGCCGAAGCCGCGCAGGCGGTGTGGGTGGATGACAGCGTGGGCTTTCGACGCCGCTCGGTGTCGCCGCCGTCGCAGCGCCTGGCGGGCGAGGTGCTGGCCTGCGAACTGGCCGCCGACGCCAGCATCCGTTACGACCACTCCCCGCGGCCGGGCCTTGAACACCATCTGCTGATGCTGGACGGAGAGCTTTGCGTCACGGTGGATGGGCAAGCGCATCGCCTGCTGCCGGGCGACTGCCTGCGCTACCAGCTCTTCGGCGCCAGCGCCTTCGTCACCCCGCCGCACAGCGGCGCCCGCTACCTGCTTTTCATCGTCTGAGCCTTGCCATGACCCCTGCAAATCTTGAATTGACGCTGCTGACGGCCGACGCGGCCGAGGCCGCCACCCCCGATCTGGCCACCCTGCTGCACGCGTGCGTGCAGGGCGGCGCCAGCGTCAGCTTCGTGCTGCCGTACACGGTTGATGATGCGCAGGCGTTCTGGCGCCGCAAGGTGCTGCCGGGCGTCGAGAGTGGGGCGGTCAAGCTGTGGGTCGCGAGCGTGGATGGGCAGGTTGCCGGGTCCGTGCAGCTGGATGTCGACACGCCGCCGAACCAGCCGCACCGCGCCGAGGTGCGCAAGCTGCTGGTGCATCCGGATTTCCGCCGCCAGGGCATTGCGCGCCGGCTGATGCACGAGGTCGAGGACATGGCGCGCCGCCTGCATCGCAGCCTGCTTACGCTGGACACGCGCACGGGCGATTCAGCCGAGCCGCTGTATGCGTCGCTGGGCTATCAGACCGTGGGGGTGATTCCGGGTTTTGCGCGCGATCCGCTCGACCCGGCCAAGGTGGATGGAACGACGATCATGTACAAGCAGCTATGACCGGCGTTCCGGGCGGGGCGATCAGGCCAGCGGCTTGATGCCCACGCTATAGGGCGGCGCGTTGCCGCGCGCGGCGGCCTTGATCTTCAGCATCGATCCGCCGGGCGTGTACTCGAAGTCCTGATAAGGGACTTCGAACCATTGGTGGAAGCTGGTGCGCGAAAACTCCGGCACCCACACCTTTGCCCGTTTGGCGTCGCAGTGGAATTCCACCAGCGTGCGGTCGATGCCCAGCGGGCGGGTATTGCCGATGCGGTAACTGACGCGCAGTTCGGCGCGCGCGACGCGGCCGGGCTGCCAGGGCAGGCCGATAGATTCCATGAAGTGTTCGATCGCCTCAATGCCGCGATGCATAGCTAACTCCGAAAGCAGCGGGAAAAACGCCCCGCAGTGACCCGCCGCGCATGGCGGCGGCAAACAGACGGATTATCCGCCATATCGCATTGCCGTAGAAATAGGCAGGTTTCACGCAAGATCCTGCCTGTACGCCCGCGCGGCCGATTCTTACTATCCTGTCCAGGGCCGCGCCGGCCGCGGCTTTGCGGAGCGCGGGGGCATCGGCCGGGCAGCCAGGCATCTTGCCGGGGCTGCAAGCAAGGGAAGGGAATCGCATGAATACCGAAAAAATCTGGTTGGTGACGGACGTGTCGGCGGGACTGGGCGTCACGCTGGTCAAAATGCTGTTGGACCAGGGGCATAAGGTCGCGGCCACGTCGGGCGATGGCGATGCGTTGCTGGAAGCGGTGGGCGCCAAGCTGGAAGGCCGGTTCCTGCCCTTGACGGTCAACCTGGCCGACGAGCGCGCGGTGCGCCGCGCGGTGGACGCCACAGCGGCGGCCTTTGGCGGCATCGACGTCGTGGTGAACGGCGCCGGGCAGGGCGTGCAAGGCGCGCTTGACCGTTTGTCGGACGCGCAACTGCGCGGCACCTTCGATACGCATGTATTCGGGGTGTTGAATGTCATCCGCGCGGTCATGCCGCGCTTGCGCGCGCAGCGCGGCGGGCATGTGTTCAATATCTCGTCGATTCTTGGCTTCGATGGCCGCGCGCCGGAATGGGGCGCGTACAGCGCCGCCAAGTTTGCCGTCAGCGGGCTGACCGAATCCCTGGCCACGGAGGCCGCGCCGCTGGGCATCCGCGTGTCGCTCGTCTATCCGGGCGCGATGCGCGCGGGCAGTGCCGAGCAATCCCCTGAGCTGGCCGCGCGCGGCGTGCAGGGCTGGGACCAGAGCGGCGACCCGCTCAAGGCGGCGCAGGCGCTGATCCAGGCCGCCGAGGCGCAGTACGCGCCGCTGCATCTGTTCCTGGGGCGCGATTCCTTCGACCAGGCGCGCAGCAAGATCCAGTCGGTGCAGCAGGAGCTGGCGCGCTGGCGCGAGATGTCGGTGTCGATCGGTGCCGTTGACGCAAGCCGCCTGGCCGCCTAGCTCCCCAACAGCCCGCGCCCGGCCTGGTAGGCGCCCAGCAGCGCCAGGCTGATCATGAAGCACAGCTTGAACGTGCGCGGCGACAGCCGATTGCGCAGCCGCTGTCCCAGCGCCATCCCGGCCAGCGCCGGCAGCAGCATCAGGAGCGACGCGCTGGCGGCGCCTGCCGTGTAGCCGCCATTCAGCCAGAGTCCCGCGGCCAGCGCCACGGTCGACACCGTGAAGGAAATCCCCATGGCCTGGATGAGCGCGTCCTTGTCCAGTTTCAGGGCTTGCAGATAAGGCACGGCCGGGATGACGAAGACGCCGGTGGCGGCCGTGATCACGCCGGTGACCGTGCCGACCGCGATGCCGACCCATGGCTCGTGCCGGGGCAGCACGGTGGGCGGCGTGCCAAACAGCCCCCAGGCGGCGTAGGCCACCAACGCCAGTCCCAGGCAGATGCCGGCCCATTCGCCCGAGGGCGGACCCAGCCACAGCGCGCCCGCCACCGTGCCGACGCAGACGCCGGCCTGCATGCCGGCGATCCGGCGCAGGACCGCGCGCATCGTGACCCACGGCAGCGCCTGCCACAGGTTGGTGATGAGCGACGGCACGATCAGCAGCGCCGCGGCTTGCGCCGGCGCCATCACCAGCGCCAGCAATGCCATGGAAATGGTGGGCAGGCCCAGCCCGACCACGCCCTTGACCACGCCGGCCAGGATGAAGACGGCGACAACAGCCGCGAGCAAAGCGGGATCGAGAAGATTCATGCGGGCTCGCAGTGCGCGGTCAGCGCGTCCTTGGGGCGGCCGAACAGGGCGTAGGCCACATCCTGCGACGGGCCTGCGTTCTGGCGGGCGGCGCGCAGCAGCCACGCGCGTCCCTCGCACAGGTCGGCGGGCAGCGAGGGGCCGTACAACGCCGGACCGCCGATCAGCACCATGCCCAGCATCCGCTGGGCGGGCTGGTGGTCCGCGCGCGCGGCGGCGCGCAGCCACGTCAGCATCGCGCCATGGTCGCCCTGCGTCTGGGCTTCCAGCGCCAGCGCAAATTGCTGGGCGGGCGTGATGGGGCCGCCAAGCCCGGTGTTCGCTTCGGCCCCGCCTGAGGCGTGCAGCGCCAGTGCGACCAGGGCCAGGCCCGGCCAGCGCGCGGCGCGGCTGCGCAAGAGTGAAATGTTCATGGTTTCCGCCTGTCTGGGTGGGTATGGACGCATTCTGCTGCGCGCGCCGGGCCGCGCCTATCGGGATCTGGCGTACCCAGGCTATGGATGCGCCTGAGGCTCGCGTGCTACGCTTTTTTCCATGCGCTTTGACCTGACCGACCTACGCCTTTTTCTGAACGTGCACGAAACCGGCTCCATCACGGCGGGCGCGGGGCGGTCGCACATGACGCTGGCGTCGGCCAGCGAGCGCATCCGTGGCATGGAAGACGCCCTGGGCGTGCCGCTGCTGGTGCGCGAGCCGCGCGGCGTGCAGATCACGCCCGCCGGACGCACACTGGTTCACCACGCGCGGCTGGTGCTGGGCCAGATCGACCGCATGCGCGGCGAGCTGGATCACTACGGGGCCGGACTCAAGGGGCATGTGCGCGTGCTGTGCAACACCACCGCGCTCAGCGAATACCTGCCGCCCGTGCTGGGCGCCTTTCTCAAGGACCATCCGCATATTTCCGTCGACCTCGAAGAGCGCCTCAGCCACGAGATCGCCGACGCGCTGCGGACCGGCGCGTGCGACATCGGCGTGCTGGCGGACTCCGCCGACCTGCACGGCCTGCGCACGCGCATCTTTCGCCACGACCCGCTGACGCTGATCGTGCCGCGCGGCCATCCGCTCGCCGCGCAGCCACAGGTGCTGCTGGAGGATGTGGCCGGGTTTGAATTCGTGGGACTGGTGCAAGGCAGCGCGCTGCAGGAGCACATTTCGCATCACGCGCGCCGCAGCGGCAAGGCGCTGTCCTATCGCGTGCGGCTACGCAGCTTCGATGCCGTGTGCCGCATGGTCGGGCAGGGCGTCGGCGTGGCCATCGTGCCGCGCGCGGCGGCCGTGCGCTACGGCCGCGCGGCGGGGGTAAGCCGCGTGGCGCTGGCGGATCCGTGGGCGTCACGCGATCTGGTGCTGTGCGTGCGCGACGATCTTCCCGCGTATGCGGCGGATCTGGTGGCCTATGCGTTGCGCGACGCGCCGGCAGGCGATGCAATCCAAGCGCCCGTGGACCCGGTCCCCGACGCGCCTGCGCGCGTCACCGCGCGAACAGCCGGCGCCCCGGCAGGTGGCCGCGGTCGAACCACGAGCCCGACGCGACGGCGGCCAGGATGATCAGGCCGTAGACGCACATCGCAACGGCCGAGATCACGAAGAACACCGTCAGCGAACCGGTGACGTGCAGCGCGATGCCGCCCACGCCGATGCCGATCAAGAGCCGCAGGAATCCCGCCGTCAGCGGCCACTTCAGCCTGCCCGCGCCCTGCGACGCGAAGTACAGCGAAAAGCCCAGCGCAAAGAAGCCGTACACCGGACCCACGATGCGCAGATAGCCGGCGCCCGCCTCCAGCATGTGGTCCTGCGCGCCGAACAGGCGCAGCCACGCTTCGGGGAAAAACGCCGCCGTCAGCCCGATCGCTTCGGCCAGCACGAAAGCCATCGCCCCGCCCGTCAAGGCGATGCGCAGGGCGCGCTCGGGCTGGCCGGCCCCGATGTTGGAACCCACCATCGCCACCATGGGCGCGCCCAGCCCGAACGCGATCGGCATCAGCAGGTATTCCAGCCGCACCGCCACCCCATAGCCCGCCACCGCCGCCTCGCCCGCGTAGGCGCCAACCAGCGCGGCAGTCAACGCCACCAGCGCGTTGGTCATGAGCGGGTTGATGGTGGCCAGCGCGCCCACGCTGAGGATGTTGCGCATCAATGTGGCATGCAGCCGGCTGGCGACCAGCCGCGCCGCGTTGCGTCCGCTGGCGCAATAGGCGCCCAGGATCAGCGTGCCGACGGCGTAGTAGATCACCAGCGCCCAGCCGCCGCCCGCCACGCCCAGCGCGGGGAACGGGCCCCATCCGAAGATCAGGCACGGCGACAAGGGAATCAGCAGCAGCGCGCCGCCGCAGATGACCGCGCCCGGCACCAGCATGTTGCCGGTGCCGCGAATGGCGCTGGCAAAGGCGTTCATCAACCACATCAGGATGATGCCGCCGAAGATCACATTGGAATACGCCAGCGCGGCATCGAGCGCTTCGCCCTCGGCCCCCAGCGCGCGGTACAGCGCCGGACCGAAGGCCAGCAGCAGCACGCAAAAGGCCAGACCCAGCAAGGCGTTCAGCACGACCGCGTGCAGCACGAGCTGGTCGGCCTCTTGTTGCCGGCCGCCGCCCAGGGCGCGCGCCACTGCCGCGGAAATCCCGCCGCCCATCGCACCCTGCGACATGTTCTGCATCAGCATCAGCACCGGCACGACGAGCGCCACGCCGGCCAGCACCGGCGTGCCCAGCCGCGCCAGAAACCAGGTTTCGATCAGGCCGGTGGACGACTGCGCCAGCATCATCAGGATGTTGGGCCACGCCAGCCGTGCCAGGGTGGGCGCGATGGGGCCATGCAGCATCGCGTGCAAGCGCGCATTGGCGGGACGTGGCGAAGCGGTCGCTGGCATGGGAAAGGCCGGAAGACGTGATTGGCAAAATTTACGTGCATATGCCAATATCTGTCAATTACGGGCTGGACGCGAACCCGCCCCGGCGGTAGCGTTATGACCTTGCCCGCCGATTTTTCTTCTTTGGCCGCCATGTCCGACGCCCCGCTCTTCGGCTCCGCCGTTCCCCCGGATCCGCTCGTCTGTAACGGCGCTGCGCTGCGCAAGGCGACGCGCCGCGTGTCCCAGCTCTACGACACCGTACTCGCGCCCTGCGGCCTGAAGGTGTCGCAGCATTCGATCCTGGTGCACATTGCGCGCGCGGGGTCGCCCTCGATGACCGACCTGGCCCGCGCGATGGTGCTGGACCGGTCCGCGCTGGCCCACAACCTCAAGCCTTTGCAGCGCGACGGGTATGTGCACATGATGCGCGACCCGCTGGACGGGCGCAGCCGCCGGGTCGAACTGACCGAGACCGGCCGCGCCAAGCTGGCGGAATCACGCCGCTTGTGGAAGGACGCGCAGACGCGTTTCGAGGCCGCGTACGGCGTCGAGCGTGCCGCGGCATTGCGCCACGCGCTGGCCGATATCTTTTCGGATGAATTTGCGCTGGCCTTCAGCCGGGGGTAGGTGCGGCCGGCCCGCTGCGCCGGGTCCCGCCCAGCAACACGACCGCGCCAAGCACGCAGCCCATGCCGGCAATCTGCGTGGCCGATAGCGATTCGCCCAGCAGACCGGCCGCCAGCATCACCGCCGATAACGGCGCCAGCGCCGTGAACAGCGCCGCTTCCGACCCGGGCACGCGCGCCGCGCCCGCATACCAGAGCAGAAAGCCGCCCACTGTGGGCACCAGCGCGTAATACGCAACCGCCGCGACCGCGTCCGGCGTGAAGGTCAGCGTCCACGGCGCCTCCATCAGGCTGGCCGCTGCCGAGAACACCAGGCCAAACGCTGCCATCACCGTCGACAGGGCAAGCGGCGCGACCGGCGTGCGCAGGCGCTTGTTCAGCAGGATGAAGAGCCCTTCGCACGCGACGGCGCCCACGATCAGCGCGTTGCCTGCCAGCGAGCCTTGCGCATCCGGTTCGGCCACCTCGCCCGACATCAGCCACACGCCAAACGCCGCCAGCGCAATCGCGGCCACGGCCGGCTTGCCCGGCCGCTCGCCCAGCAGCAGCACGGCGATGGCGGCGGTGACCAGCGGAAGCGTCCCAAGAATGATCCCGCCGTCCACCGCCGAGGTGCGTTGCAGCCCCGCGATGAGCAGGGTCGTGTACCCGACGCTGCCGGCAATGGCCTGCACCATCAGCAGCAGCCAGTCGCGCCAATTCAGCCTGGGCAGCCGCGCGCCCGATACCGCCATCAGCAGCGCGAAGCAGGGCAGCGCGATGGCAAAGCGCAGCGCGGTCGCGGTGAAGGGCGGCAGGTCCGCGCCTATGATCTTGCTGGCGGTCACGGTGCTGCCGACCAGCACCATGGCCGTCGCCAGATACAGATAACCGAGCCGCTGTTTGCTGATGGCCATCGCATGCCTTTTCCGTGGAAAAGCTCAGGCTACGTGCGGGGGCGGGGCCGGTCTTGAATGAAATTGCAGGGAAGGCGGGTCAGGCGCCGGCAGCCAACGCGTACCGGTGCGGCGACACGCCGTAGGCGCGGACAAAGAGCCGCGTCATGTGGCTTTGATCGGCAAACCCGGCTGATGCGGCGGCGCCGGCCAGCGCCACGCCCTGGCGGATCAGGCGGCGCGCCAGCAGCAGGCGGCGCTGCATCTGGTAGGCATGCGGGGTCAGCCCCGTGGCGCGCGAGAAGGCGCGCAGCACCTGGTAGCGGGAGAGGCCGCTGGCGCCGGCCAGATCGGCCAGCGACAACGCGGCGGCCGGGTCGTCGTCGATCAGGGAAATCGAATGGCGCAGGGACGCCGGGATGCCTTCACGATCGGGCGGGGCCATGGGCGCGCCGCGCGGGCCGCCCGCGTGCGCCAGCACGCGCAACAGGAGTGCATCGCAGGCCAGCCTCGACGCGCCGGCGGTGACCTGCGTGTAAAGCGCGAGGACGCGGCCCGCCAGATCCGGCTGGTTGCGGGCAGGGTGCTCGAACGCATAGCGCAACGTGCGGAACAGCACGCCCGCGTCGCCAAGCGTCGGCGGGCCGTCGCCCGCGATGTCTGCGGTGCAGGCGGCGACCACGCCGGGATCCAGATACAGCATCTGCCAGGCGCGTTCACCGTCCCCGATCGGCGCGCCGTCATGGACTTCGCCCGGATTGACCGTGATGACGTAGCCCGGTCCGGCCTCGACCTGGCCGCGCCCGCTATGCGATATCTGTGCGCCCGCGCGCATCACCCCGATGCCGAACTGCTCGTGCGTGTGCCGCGCGAACGCATGCCCGCTGCGGGCCGATACGGCCTGCACGCCGGGGATGGCGCTGCGTTGCATGTGGAACTGGCCAGCGGGCATGACAATGGACGGGGCGTAAAAAAGGCCGGTCCAGTATCGCCCGCCGCGCTTGCCGCGATCAAGCCTGCTATTGCAGTCCCGTCCAGCGCGCCACCGACGGCTCGGCCGAGGCCCACTTCCATTGCCCGTCCCGGCGCTGGCAGATCGTGCTCGTATAGGCGGGGGCGGCGCCTTCCACCTCTACGGTGAACAGCACTTCGCGGCAATGCGCCAGCGGCGTGTCGATGTCGCGCACCGCCTGGATGCTGCCGCGCTCGTTGCCCACCGGCAGGGTGCGCTTGATCTGCCACTGCCGGACTTCGCCGATGGGCAGCGCGCCGACCGTGTTGGCCATGACGTTCTGCTGGTCGTTCTTCCATTCGCGCAGCACGTACTTCACCGTGGCATCCACCACGGCCTGCACCGTCACGCCAATCGCAAAGCCGGCAACCGGATTGGCCGTGGCCGCGCCGCTCAGCGTGCCGACCACCGCGCCCGTCGCGGGACCGATCGAGGAACTCTGGCAGCCCGCGAGCGCCAGGCTGGCGGCCAGCGCCAGCATGCCAAACGCGCGCGTCACTGCAGCGAACCCCAGCGGGCCGTTGCCGGTTCGGCGCTGGCCCAGCGCCAGTTTTCGCCGTCGCGGCAGACGGTCGTGACGTAGAACTCGCGCTCGGGGTCGGCGCCCGCCTTGTCGGCAGGCGTGTCCACCGAGAACACCACTTCCTTGCATTGAAGGTCGCCGCCGCCGATCAGCCGGCTGACGGTGACCTGGCCGCGCGCGTCGTCCTCGATCGGCAACGCATGCTTGACGTTCCAGCTTGCGACCTTGCCGACCGCAAGCGCGCCGGCCGCCTTGGCGATCGCGTCCTGCTCTTCGCCGCGTGTCTGACGCTGCGCATAGGCCAGCGCGGCCTTCGCGCCTGCCTGCACGCCCAGGCCGATGCCGGTGGCCACCGTAGCGTTGTCGGTCACCTTGTTGGCGATGGCCGTGCCGGCGATACCGGCGGCCGCACCCGTGCCTTCTCCCAGCATCGAACTGCAGCCTGAAAGCGCGGCCAGCGCGGCGAGCCCCAGCAGGCAAAGCGCGCGGCGGCTCGCAAGGGTTGGCGAGATGGTGAACAAGCGGCGGCCCTCCTGCATGAAACTTGGCGGGCGCAAGTATAGGAGCGCGCACGGCCGCGCGGCCGAGGCCTTTACATTTGTTGGCATTTTTGTGGGGGCGCATGGGCCCGCTGCCCTTGCAGCGCCGCCGCGGCCATGCGGCGCATCACATCGGCCGCGTGCCCTTCAGATAGACCTCGCGCAACGCCGCCGCAAACAGCGCCTCGACGTCGCGCCGCAATCCATCGGACCGCGTGAACAGCGAGATCGGCGGAAGCGTCCAGTCAAACGAGTACGGCACGATGGCCGCGCCCGCAATGCGGACCAGCTCATCGGCGATGTCGGCCGGCAGGATCGTGACTGCGCGGTCGCTGGCCACGATCATCTCGCCGATCAGTTTGGACGAGTCGCTTTGCACGGACGGCGGCGGGGGCGCCAGTCCAGCCCGCAAGAAAATGTCGGCCACCTGCTCGCGGATCGGACTGCCCGGCGTGCCCAGGATCCAGTCCAGATCGGCCAGCCGGTTCCATTCCAGGCGCGACCGCCCCAGCCGGGCGGCCAGCCGGCGGCTGGCGATCAGACGCGGCTGCTGGTGGTACAGGACCTCGAAGCCGATGTTGCTCAGGTCGACCGAAGGCGTGGCCCATCCGACGACCACGTCCAGCGTGTGGTCGCGCAGTTGGCGCAGCAGCGCCGGCCCTTGGCCCTCGTGAATGGTCGCCGTCAGTTGCCGGCCCTGCGGCAAGGTGCGGCCGATGGCCGCCGACAGCATCTGGCCGGACACGAAGGGAATGACGCCGATGTGCAGGTGGGCGGCGTGCCCGGCCGCGACCGTTTCCATTTCCTGCACCAGATGGCCCAGGTCGTGGACCAGCCCGCGGGCGCGTGCCAGCACCACGGCGCCCATCGGCGTCGGCGTCATGCCCCGCACCGACCGGTCGAACAGGGGCACGCCGAACATGCTCTCCAGTTCGGCCAGCGCATTGGTCACGGCGGGCTGGCTGGTCGCCATGTGCTCGGCCACCCGGGTCAGCGACCCGTGCTGCTCGATCTGCAGCAGCAGCATCAGGTGGCGCATCTTCAGGCGCGAGGTCAATTTCCGGAAAACGGCGTCCGGATCAAAGGCTGTCATAGACAAGACATTAGGGAAACATAATGGGACGATATTAAATCCGAATGAACGCCTTATGTCTTCCACCCTAGAATTTTGCACATTCAAGACAGCGAGGCCACAGCCCATGAACAATCCCTCCGACCGCCAGGCAGCCCTGGACTATCACGAGTTCCCCACCCCGGGAAAGATCTCCGTCGTGGCGTCCAAGCCGCTCGTCAACCAGCGCGACCTGGCGCTGGCGTATTCGCCCGGCGTGGCGGCGGCCTGCGAAGAAATCGTGGCTGACCCGTCCAACGTGTACCGCTACACCGCCCGCGGCAACCTGGTGGGCGTGATCTCCAACGGCACCGCGGTGCTGGGCCTGGGCAACATCGGCGCGCTGGCCTCCAAGCCGGTCATGGAAGGCAAGGCGGTGCTGTTCAAGAAGTTCGCCGGCCTGGATGTCTTTGACATCGAAATCAACGAAACCGACCCGGACAAGCTGGTCGAGATCATCGCCGGCCTGGAAGCCACCTTCGGCGGCATCAACCTTGAAGACATCAAGGCCCCGGAATGCTTCACCGTCGAGCGCAAGCTGCGCGAACGCATGAAGATCCCGGTCTTTCACGATGACCAGCACGGCACCGCCATTACCGTGTCGGCCGCCTTCATCAACGGCCTGAAGGTCGTGGGCAAGGACATCAAAAAGGTCAAGGTTGTTACCTCCGGCGCGGGCGCCGCGGCGCTGGCGTGCCTGGACCTGATGGTGGACCTGGGCTTGCCGCTGGAAAACATCTGGGTCACCGACATCGAGGGCGTGGTCTATGAAGGCCGCACCACGCTGATGGATCCGGACAAGGCGCGCTTTGCGCAAAAGACGGACGCCCGCAAGCTGGCCGACGTGATCGGCGGCGCGGACGTGTTCCTGGGCCTGTCGGCCGGCGGCGTGCTCAAACCGGAAATGGTTGCGGCGATGGGCTCACGTCCGCTGATCCTGGCGCTGGCCAACCCCACGCCCGAGATCCTGCCGGAAGTCGCCCACGGCGTGCGCGACGACGTGGTGATGGCCACGGGCCGTTCGGATTACCCGAACCAGGTCAACAACGTGCTGTGCTTCCCGTACATCTTCCGCGGCGCGCTGGACGTGGGCGCCACGACCATCACGCGCGAAATGGAAATGGCTGCCGTGCATGCCATCGCCGATCTGGCCGAGGAAGAACAGAACGAAGTCGTGGCCGCTGCCTACGGCACCTACGACATCTCGTTCGGCCCCGAATACCTTATCCCGAAGCCGTTCGATCCGCGCCTCATCGTGCGCATCGCGCCGGCCGTGGCCAAGGCTGCGATGGAAGGTGGCGTCGCGACGCGTCCGCTGGCTGACCTGGAAGCCTACGAAGAACAGCTGCAGCAGTTTGTGTACCACTCGGGCGCGTTCATGAAGCCGTTGTTTTCGGCGGCCAAGCGCATCGTGCGTTCGGGCGGCAAGGCGCGGATCGTCTTTACCGAAGGCGAAGACGAACGCGTGCTGCGTGCGGTGCAGGTCATTGTCGACGAAGGCCTGGCCCGTCCGATCCTGGTGGGCCGTCCCGCGGTGCTGCTGTCGCGCATCGAAAAATTCGGTCTGCGCCTGCGTCTGGGCGAAGACGTCGAAGTCACCAACCCCGAATACGACGAGCGTTTCCACCAATACTGGACGACGTATTGGGAGCTGATGAGCCGCCGCGGCATCACCAAGGAAATGGCGCGCGTGGAAATGCGCCGCCGCCTGACGCTGATCGGCGCAATGATGGTGCACCTGGGCGATGCCGACGGCATGGTCTGCGGCACGGTCGGCGGTTATCACGACCACCTGCGTTTCGTGGACGAGGTCATCGGCCGCCGTCCGGGCCACAACGTCTACGCCGCGATGAACATCCTGCTGCTCGACGAGCGCACGGTGGTGCTGGTGGACACGCACGTGAATGACGAGCCCACGGCTGAGCAGATCGCAGAATTCACCATCATGGCCGCGCAGGAAATGGCGCGCATGAACCTGGCGCCCAAGGTCGCGCTGCTGTCGCGTTCGAACTTCGGCTCGGGCAGCTCGGCCTCGGGCGAGAAGATGCGCCGCGCGCTGGAACTGGTCCGCGAAGCGGCCCCGGACCTGGAAATCGACGGCGAAATGCACGGCGACTGCGCGCTGGACGAAGGCCTGCGCATGCGCATCCTGCCGTCGTCCACGCTCAAGGGCGAAGCCAACCTGCTGGTGTGCCCGAACGTGGACTCCGGCAACATCGCCTACAACCTGCTCAAGACGGCAGCGGGCGGCAACGTCGCGGTGGGCCCGTTCCTGCTGGGCGCCAATGCCCCCGTGCACATCCTGACCAACAGCTCCACCGTGCGCCGCATCATCAACATGACGGCCATGACGGTGCTCGACGCCAACCGCATCGAAGGCGCCTGATCGCCATTGAGCCCGCCGCGTGATTCGCGCGGCCAAGACAATGCGCGCCGCTCCTCACGGAGCCGGCGCGCATTTTTTTTCTGCGGGTGAGCGGCCAGGCTTAGTTCGCGCTGGCCTTCCAGGTGCCGTCCGGTTGCTTGCAGAACCAGAACTGCCAGGTTTCCGTCGTGGTGGTCCGCGCGAAGTTGCCGACCAAAAAGCGGCAGACGCGGTCATTGCCGGTTTTGGTGGTTTGCTTGGGCGTCAATTGCACCGTGATCGGCGCGGCCTTCTTGCGCTGGTGCGTGCTTTTCCATTCGGTGCTCTGGCCGTCGGCCGAGCTGTTCAGTGACTGTGCCACGGCCTCGTGAAACGAGGCGCGGTCTGCCGGCAAGATTTGCGTGATGAGGGCGTCGTTGAGCATGACGGCCGGGGCGGCGACCGCCGCCGAGACCATGCCGGCGGACAGAAGCACTGCGGCAAGAACGCGGGGGTATTTCAAGATGGGCTCCTGATGTGAACAGCCAATTAGGCGGTAAGCGAGTCTGCACCGTGAATCTGAGCCGATAGTACGCCAAAAAAAGGCCGCCCATCGGGCGGCCAAGCTACAACAAGGGGAGGGTAAATCGTTGCGCGGCCGGGTTGCCCATACGTTGCGGGCCCCGTTGCCGATTCAGTTGCCGTTTCAGTTGCCGTGATACACGCCGGCGAACGGCATGTCATTCGGTTCCACGTTTGACACCTGGCCGGCAGCCTTTGCGGCGGCCAGTTCGGCCTTCACGTCGGCGCGGGTTTTGCCGGTGTGCGGCGTGCCATACACACCTTGGAACGGCGTGTTGTTCGGTTCGGCGTTGGTGTTGATGCCGGCAGCCTTGGCGGCGGCCTTCGCGGCAGCCAGTTCGGCCTGCACCTGAGCGCGGGTGGGGCCTTCGTACGGGGTGCCGTAGACGCCCTGGAAGGGCACGTTGTTGGGTTCGATGTTGGGCGAGGCGTAGGCGCCGGCGCTCAGTGCAGCTAGCGAGAACATCAAAGCGGTAGCAAGGGTCTTCATGGTAAACCTCCGATTTCTAGAGCCTGGGAGCGAATCCGGCGGCCTTTCCGTCGTGGTTCGTTGCTGTTTCCCGATGGCTTGAATCTTGCGCCGATCTAGAATGCGGATAAACCCGGATATCGGTAAAAGATAATTCCATCAATGGGAAGATGTGGCTTCTATTGCTATTGAGTCACCATTTTTGGAATGCCGAAGCGGGGCGGATCGACAGGACTGTGCATGGAAAAAATCGACCTCACCCGAGAAAAGGCCACGCTTCTCATCACGCTGTACGCCAAGGCGCGAGAAAGCCGGCTGCCTGATTCCGTGCTGCAGGACCATCACGCCGCCGATGCCGTCGCCCGCATCGACTACGATTTTTCCCGCCTGCGCATGCGCCGCGACGAAATGATCGGTCTGGCGATGCGCGCCCACACGCTGGATGGCTGGGCCCGCGAATTCATCGCCGCGCACGGCGAGGCCACCGTGCTGCATCTGGGCTGCGGGCTGGATACGCGCGTGCAGCGGGTGGATCCGCCACCGGGCATCGCCTGGTACGAGGTCGACTATCCCGAAGTCATTGAATTGCGGCGCAAGTTGTATCCCGCGCGTCCGGGCTGCACGCTGATGGGCACGCCGGTCACGGACCTGGACTGGCTGGCGCGAATCCCGGCGGGCAAGCCGACGCTGGTCGTGGCCGAAGGGCTTTTTCTTTATCTGCCCGAAGACGCGCTGCTGACCTTGCTGCGCGCGGTCACGGCGCGGTTTCCGTCCGGCGAGGTCGTTTTCGACGCCTACAACCGCCTGGGCTTGAGCTGGGTGGCGCACAACCGCATGATCCAATCGACGGGCGCCGTCACGCGCTGGAGCCTGAGGCGCCCGCAGGATCTGGAGGCGCAGGTGCCCGCCTTGCGGTTGCGCACGGTGCGCGGCGGGTACGAAACGGACGACGCCGCGCAGCGGGCACGATATTCGCTGCCGGCGCAGGCGGCGCTATGGCTGATGCGCCGGGTCGAGCCCTTGGGTAGTATGACCAGGCTGCTGCGCTATCACTATTAGCGGTCAGTAGTGCGGCGGCAGTTCGTCGCGCAGGCTGCGAAAGGGGGCTGCCCCCTCGGGCGCCTGCTGGCGCAGGTCGGCGACCTCGCGCATGAGCCGGTCGATCTGCTGTTGTTGGCGGACGATGATCTGGTTCAACTGCTCCAGAAGATCATCCGAGAAGCTGGCCTTGACCTCCAGGTCCATCAGCCGGCGTTCGATGTCTTGCGTATTTTCCATGGCGGGTATTAGAACCCATTCCCGCCCAGTCACAGGAGAGAAGTTTGGTACAGCGGCAATGGCGGGACAGCGGAACGTGGCGGTGGACGGCAAGCACGATACTGGCGCTTGCACCGGCCGCCACCGCGCTGGCGCAAGCCGACACGCTGGCCCCGGTGGTGGTGACCGGCACCCGGCTGGGCACCGCCGTGCTGGACACGCCGGCCTCCGTCGATGTCGTCCGGGGCAGCACCATGCGGTGGCAGCAGCCCGGCATCAACCTGTCCGAAGGGCTGGCCAGCGTGCCTGGCCTGCAGATCCAGAACCGCCAGAACTACGCGCAGGATCTGCAGATCTCCAGCCGCGGCTTCGGTGCGCGGTCCACGTTCGGCGTGCGCGGTGTGCGCCTGTATGTGGACGGCATTCCTGCAACGATGCCCGACGGCCAGGGGCAGACGTCCAATATCGACATCGGCTCCATCGACCGGGTCGAGGTGCTGCGCGGTCCGTTCTCCGCGCTGTACGGCAACTCTTCTGGCGGCGTCATCCAGGTGTTCACACAGGACGGCGCCAATCCGCCCGAAATCAGCGCCAGCGGCTGGGGCGGAAGCTACGGCACGTGGCGCTATGGCGCCCAGGCAAGCGGCCTTACTGGCACAGGCGCGGGCACGGGGGCGGGACAGCTCGATTACGTGCTGGACCTCTCGCGCTTCACCACCGACGGCTACCGCGACCACAGCGCCGCGCGCAAAAACCTGGGCAACGCCAAGCTGGGCCTGCAACTGAACGACGACAGCCGTCTGACGCTCGTCGTCAACAGCGTCGACCTGAAGGCGCAGGATCCGCTGGGCCTGACCTATCAGCAGTTCCAGGACGACCCGCGCAGCGCGCCGCTGGCCGAGCAATACAACACCCGCAAGACGGTCAAGCAGACGCAGGGCGGGCTGGTGTTCGATCACCAGGTCGACGGCCGCAACGCGCTGCGCGTGATGGTGTATTACGGGCAGCGCGACACGACGCAGTATCAGTCGATCCCGCCCGCCGTGCAGATGCCGCCCACGCAAGCCGGCGGCGTCATTGATCTGAAGCGCCAGTACGGCGGTGCGGACGTGCGCTGGACCTCGGAGCTGACTCTGGCGGGCCGCGCGCTGACCGTGATCGGCGGCTTTTCGTATGACTCCATGCAGGAAGACCGCAAGGGCTTTGAGAACTTCATCGGTTCGGGCGCCAGCCGGCAACTGGGCGTGAAAGGCGCGCTGCGGCGCGACGAGACCAACCGCGTGTACAACGCCGATCCCTATGCGCAGGCCTCCTGGAATTTCGCCGACCGCTGGACGCTGGACGCCGGCCTGCGTTACAGCACGGTCCGCTTTGACTCCGACGACCACTACATCACCGCCGGCAACTCCGACGACAGCGGCGGCGCGCGCTACCGCAAGGCCTTGCCCGTGGCCGCGCTGCGCTATGCCGTCAACGACGATGTCAGCGTCTACACCTCGTACGGACGCGGGTTCGAGACGCCCACCCTGAACGAAATCTCGTACCGGCCCGGCGGCGAGCCGGGCTTGAACTTCGGGCTGATGCCGTCGGTCAGCACCAACGTCGAGGCGGGCGTCAAGGCGCGGATGGCGGGCGGCCTCTTGACGGCCGCGGTGTTCAGCACCCGCACCGACGACGAGATCGTGTCCGCCGGCAGCCTGGGCGGGCGCACCAGCTACCAGAACGCCGGCCGCACCCGCCGCGATGGCCTGGAACTGAGCTGGTCCGGCGAATTCGCGCGGCATTGGCGCACGCAGGTTGCCTATACGCTGCTCAACGCGCGCTACGCCGACGACGGCAGCGGCGATATTCGCGCGGGCAACAAGATCCCCGGCATTGCCCGTCAGGCGGCCTACGCATCGCTGGCCTGGGCGCCGCCCGAAGGTTGGCAGGCGGGGGTGGAAGGCCGTTACCTGAGCAAGATCTACGTCAACGACGCCAACAACGGCGACGCGCCCGCCTATTTCGTGGCGGCCGCCAGCGTCGGCTACATCAAGCGCGCGGGGCCATGGGAATTGAACGCCTATGCCCGCGTCGACAACCTGTTCGATCGCGACTATGCGGGCTCGGTCATCGTCAACGAAGGCAATGGGCGTTATTACGAACCGGCGCCGGGACGGAATGCCGGCGTGGGCGTAGGGGCGACGTACCGGTTCTGAAAGGGGCGCTTAAAGCGCCTTACGCCGCGGCGGGGTAGCAGAACGCGTGGTCCTCGCAATTGCTGCATCCCGGTGCGGCGGCGGGGGGCAGGTCCGCGTGTTCGCACGCGGATTGCGCCAGGAATTTCTTCCAGCGCAGGTTGTCCACGTTGCGGCTCACCAGACCGGGGTAGTGCCGCGCGAGCAGCACGGTGACGTCTTCGCGTCCCGACAAGCCCAGATCGCGCCACAGGTGGTCGGGCCGCAGGCACGCGTGCGCGAGGACGCTGCTGACCCATGGGGTGGTGTCGGGGCCGGGGGCGGTGTAGGCGTCGAGCAGGACACGCATCAACAGCGTGAAACCGGGCTGCGGATCGCTCGCGCCCGTGCTGACGTAGGCGGCATATTGCTCGCGCAGGGCGGACAGGGACGTGTCGAAGCCGGTCAGGGCGCCCGGGAACAGATAATCAAGCAGGTCGTGCAGTTCGGCCGGCGACAGGCCGCTGCGTGCCAGATCGTCGTGCGCGATGCTGGTGCCGATGACGGCCGCGAAAAAGCCGGCATCGGGATGAACGGGCGGTGCATGACGCAGCAGGGCATGCGCAAACCGCTGGGCCCGATCAATAATGCTGGCGTCGGGAATAAAGGGCGGCACGGGCACGGCGTCCATCATGATTCTTAATGCGGTAATGGTTTTATTAAGCTGTTAACTAAACAGTGTAGGGGCGAATATATAACGAAAAATCGGCGCGTTTCTGCCATATGCCAAGAATCTGCGTCGGGACATACCCCAGGGTGTTTACCGGGGACGGGTATCATCGGCGTCCTTTCCATTGCCTGATTTCCCAATACATGCCGCGCCGTTATCGCCCCGCTGTCACCCGTCTATTCGGCGCCGTCGCGCTGGCGCTGGCCGGCATGGCGGCATCGCCGCCGCCCGCACTGGCCTTCGACGTCGGGGCGGTGATCGACTCGATCCGTCTTTCCCGCTATCCGCTGCGCGAACCCGAGCGCCGGGTCTGGGGCACCGAAAACGTCAAGGACGCCGTCCTCGTGGGGCAGATGGAAAACCGGCTGTACCTGTACCGGTACGTGCGCGAGGGGGGCAAGGAATTCAAGCTGGATTTCCGTTCGCAGCCGCTGGTGATCGACCCGGAAGGCTGGAAGGCGTCGCGCGAGGAAAACGTCGCCGTCCGGTCCCCCCGCGCGGGCGAGGCCTTCTACTGGATCGGTTATGCCGATCGCGGCGCCAGCACCGGCAAGGCCACGGGTTTCCTGGTGGACGGCAAAGGCGAGGCCGCTTCGGTCGACGCCGACACGCAGCTTGCCGTGGTTACGAGCAGCCGGCCGTGGGACGAGGCACGCCGGGCACAGGCGCTGGCAACGTTGCAGACCGCGTTGCGCGACTATCCCGCGCGGCTGAACGCGTTTCCTGCGCAGGTGCGTTTTGAACACCAGACCGCGCCAGACGTGACGGCCACCTTCCGCACGTTGCATCAAGTGGCGCGAGCCATTCCGCGCGCCAAGACGGCCGAGTTCGACCGTGCGCTGGCCGATCTGCGCCGTTTCGTGATGGCGCAGGATTATCGCGAGATCGATCCGGGCGGCAAGGACGCCGAGATGCTGACCGCCCTGAACGACTACGGCTTCTGGCTGGCCGAGTCGGGCGACACGGCGCAGGCGGAACGCATCCTGACTGACGTGCTGCGGCGCGATCCGTCGCGCACCGCCGCCTATCTGAACCGCGCCGACGCCCGCTGGAAGCAGCGCGAGAAATCGCGCGAGGAGCGGACCTATTACGAAGCGCTGGCGCGCGAGGACTACCGGCTGTATTGCACAAAACGCCTTGCCGCCAATGAAACCATTCCGGGCAACATCGCGACCCGCATCGGCGCGGCGCTGGAAGTCTCCGCGCTGGATGCGCAGGTCTGCCGTCCGCGCCTGGCAATCTTTCCGGCGATCCAGGCGGGCGATCTGGACGCGGTACGGGCCCAGCTCGCGGGCGGACAGGATCCGAACGGCGTGAACGAATACGGCAGGTCCGCCCTGGCCGTGGCCGTGTCGCGCAAGCAACTTGAAATGGTGCGCGTGCTGCTGGACGCGGGCGCCAAGGCGGATGGCCCCGACAACGGGTTCTCGCTGGTCGCCAGCGCGTTGCCGGACGTCAAGGACGCCCGCCCGGCCGCCGAGCGCTACGCGCTGGCCGACATGCTGATCGCCGCGGGCGCGCCGGTGGATGCGCTGGATTCGAACGGCACGCCGCTGCTGATGCGCCGGATCTCCTATTACAGCGAGAACCGCGACAACCTGGTCTACCTGCTGGAGAAAGGCGCCAATCCGAACGCGCGCGAAAAGAACGGACGCACGCCGCTGCATGCCGCTCTGCAAACACCGAAGAATTTCTGGTTTGCCGAAAAGCTGCTCGCGCGTGGCGCAGACATCAATGCCGCCTACACCCGCATGTACTACGGCAACAGCCCCATGTGGGAAACGCCGCTGCTCGAAGCCCTGCGCGAATCGCCGAGCGGCGATCTGACGCCGACGGCGGCCTATGCGGTGCCCGAGCGCGTGACGTATGCGTTGGCCCACGGCGCTGATCCCGCGGTGGGCGGCTACGGCGCCAGCAAGGAAGCGCCGGACCGCAACGGGCTGAACGAAGGGCTGTCGCTGGCGGTCCGCTATCTGCAACCGGGCCTGATCGATCAGCTGGTGCAGGCCGCCAAGCCGCCGCAGGCGCCGCTGTCGACAGAGCCGCTTTCCAGCCTGCTGTCGATGTGGAACCGCGTGGAGCAACGCGCGGCGGCCGACGGCAACAGCGCGGCGTGGGACGGCCAGCGCGCGCGGTTGCGCGCCACCGCGGACCGGCTGGTGGCCGCGGGGGTGCCGCTGGCCGCGCCGGCCGGCACGGCGGAACCGCTGCGCAACCGAATCGCGCCGCTCAGCCTGCCGTGGCTGCCCGACGATCTGTACGAGGCCTGGCTGAAGGCGGGCGCTGACCCGACCGACCGGAGCGATTCCGACATGCGGATCGAGGGCGTCGCGGCGGCGGACGTGCTGCCGCTGGTGACGATGCTGAACCTGGGCATGGACAACAAGGTGCGGCTGCTGCTTGAAATCGGCGGCACGCCGAAGACGCCGGCGCGTTGCGGCATGGCGGTGGCGGATGTGCTGGCCTGGCAGCTTGGCAACAACGGGCCGGTCAGCCCGATGGGCGGGCGTGCGGTCAAGCAGGTGCTCGATGCGGCCGCCGGCCCGGCCGGATGTGATCTGAATCAGGCATCGCGCGTGCAGCCGTTCGTGGGCGTGACGGCGGCTGAACTGGCACGGCGCGCCGAGGTGGATCTGGCGCCGCCCGCTTCGCCGCGCTGATCCGGCGGCCAAAAAAAACAGGCACCCGTGATGAACTGACCCCCAGAAGTTGGACGGTCAGAAGCTAAAGCCCGAAGGCCTGAGCTCGGTATTGCACCGGGCTCAGGCCTTTTAGCTTGAGCTTGATGCGATCGTGATTGTAGTAACGGATGTACTGCCTGATGCCGACCTGCAACTGCTCGATGCTCTCGAAGCGGTTCAGGTGGAAGAACTCAGCCTTCAAGGTACCGAAGAAGCTCTCCATGGCCGCATTGTCCAGGCAGTTTCCCTTGCGTGACATGCTTTGCGTGACTGACCGGGCTACGAGCATGTGTCGGTATGCGGGTTGCTGGTACTGCCAACCTTGGTCGGAGTGCAGGACAGGACGGTCCGCCGGGCGTAGCCGAGCCAGCGCCTTTTTCAGCATGTTGCCCACGAGCTTGAACACCGGTCGCCGGCTGGTCTCGTAAGCCACGATCTCACCGTTGTACAGGTCCATCACCGGTGACAGGTACAACTTCTCCCCACGCACGTTGAACTCGGTCACGTCGGTAACCCACTTCTCGTGCGGCTGCGCAGCCTCGAAGTCACGCGCTAACAGATTGGCCGCCACGTGATGTGACTGGCCTCGGTATGACCGGTACTTCTTGGCGCGCACAAGCGACTTCAAGCCCAATGCCTGCATCAGTTTCTGCACCGTTTTGTGGTTCACCAGATCACCTGCCTGGCGCAAAACCGCCGTGATACGGCGATAGCCGTAGCGGCCTTTATGACGCGCGAAGATCGCGCCAATACGTTGCTTTAGCTCAGCGTACGGGTCTGCGGCGTCCAGCACCTTCAGGTGGTAGTAGAACGTGCTGCGTGACAGCTCGGCCACACGCAGCAGTCGTTCCAGCGGATGCTTATGCCTCAATCCTTGGACCACTTGCGCTTTCCAACGAGCGCTTTGGTCTTTTCCGCTTCGATCAAGGCATCGAGCTTTTTTAGGTAGTCCAACTCCGCTCGCAGGTTCGCAACTTCCTCGAGAAGCTCTTCTTTAGTCATGTCCTTGGACACGGGCTCCGGGGGGTATTTGTGGGGCATGCTTGCTCCTGGACGCTTGCGCGCCAACGCCTCTATACCCCCAGCATCATACTGGGCGCGCCACTTCCCAATATGACCTGAACTGCGGATCCCCAGCAGTGTCGCGGCCTGGATGTCGGACAGCCCTTGGTCACGGATCTTGCGCAACACCGACTGCTTGAAGGCTGCGCTATACGTCCCAGACTGCCGGCGAAGACCCGCCAAGCCATGTACGCGATAGCTCTCGACCCATCCGCTGACCAGCGAATGGTGCAATTCGTGACGCGCCGCCACCGAACGACCACTCTCAGTGCCCTTCAAACACTCCCGCACCACCTTTAACTTGAACTGCTCGTTGTACTTCGCCATATAAAAACCCCCGAAGGTTGGATCAATGTCCAACTTTCGGGGGTCAGTTCATGAAGGTGCCTGTTTTTACTTGCCGGATCGGCAAGCCGTCATTACATGGCGTGGCCCATGTTGACGTTCATGTTGTACAGCACCCAGGCCGAACCACCGACGATGATGAAGATGATCATCACGGTGAAGACGAACGTGGCCAGGTTGTCGCGGGACGACTTCGATGCGCCCATGTGCAGGAAGTACACCAGCTGAACCAGCAGCTGGAGGATGCACAGTGCCACCACGCCAATGATCGTGGCGTTGTGGGACAGCGCGCCGTGCATCACCAGGCCGAACGAGCCGAAGGTGAGCAGCAGCGAGAGCACGAAACCGATGATGTAGGACTTCAGGCTGCCATGGTCGGCGGCGTGATCGTCGTGGCCGTGTGCGGCCGCAGCGGAGTGCGACATCAGAGGGCTCCCAGAAGATAGACAAAGGTGAAGACGCAGATCCAGACGATGTCCAGGAAGTGCCAGAACAGGCTCAGGCACGCCAGACGACGCTTGTTGATCGAGTCCAGGCCATGACGGCGGATCATGTCGAGCATGACGATGATCCAGATCAGGCCAAAGGTCACGTGCAGGCCGTGCGTACCGATCAGCGTGAAGAACGCGGACAGGTAGGCGCTGCGGCCCGGGTCGGCGCCGATGCTGATCAGGTGATGGAATTCATAGATTTCCATCGCGATGAAGCCCGCGCCGAACAGGAACGTGACCATCAACCAGCCCATGGCACGGCTCTTGTTGTTGGCGTGCACGTTCAGGTTGGCCATGCCGAAGGTGAAGCTGGACACCAGCAGCAACAGCGTTTCGACCAGGACGAAGTTCAGGTCGAACAGTTCCTTGCCGGACGGACCGCCCGCGGTGGCGTTGGACAACACCGCGAACGTGGCGAACAGCACCGAAAAGATCAGCAAGTCGCTCATCAGATAGACCCAGAAACCGAAAACGGTCTTGGATCCATCGTCGTGATGCGCGTGATCGTCGTGACCCGCGTGGGGGTGAGTGGCTACGGCTTGAATCATGGCTCAGGCGGCCTTCTGCATTTTGTCAAAGTGAGCGTTTTCGATGCGTTCGACTTCCGCGGCCGGGACCCAGTAGTCGACGTCGCGGTCATAGGCGCGAACGATGAACGAACCGATCATGCCCACGAGGCCGGCGATCGACAGCCACCAGATGTGCCAGATCAGCGCAAAGCACATGACCAGGCCAAAGGCGCCAATCCAGACACCAGCGGCGGTGTTCTTCGGCATGTGGATGTCTTCGTACTTGGCCGGGCGCTTGTACGCCTTGCCGCTCTGCTTGTCTTCCCAGAACTGGTCCAGTTCATCGACGTGAGGAACGTGCGCAAAGTTGTAGAAAGGCGCGGGCGACGAGATCGACCATTCCAGCGTGCGGCCATCCCACGGATCGCCGGTGACGTCCTGGTTCTGCTTGCGCTGACGCACGGAGACGAACACTTGCTGCAGCAGGAAGAAGATGCCCAGCATGATCAGCGCGGCGCCAGCCAGCGCGACCAGCAGGTAAGGCTGCCATTCGGGGTTGTCGTAGTGGTTCAGGCGACGCGTCATGCCCTTGAAGCCCAGGATGTACAGGGGCATGAAGGCCATGAAGAAACCGACGAACCAGCAGTAGAACGAGTAACGGCCCAGACGCTCGTTCAGCGTGAAGCCGAACGCCTTCGGGAACCAGTAGACCATGCCGGCGATGCAGCCGAACACCACGCCACCGATGATGGTGTTGTGGAAGTGCGCGATCAGGAACAGGCTGTTGTGCAGGATGAACGACACGCCGGGGATGGCCAGCATCACGCCGGTCATGCCGCCGATGACGAACACGATCATGAAGCCCAGCGTCCACAGCACCGGCGTCGTGATGCGCAGGCGGCCGCGGTAGATGGTGAACAGCCAGTTGAAGATCTTGGCCCCGGTCGGGATCGAGATGATCATTGTCGCTATGCCAAAGAAGGCATTGACGTTGGCCCCCGCACCCATGGTGAAGAAGTGGTGCAGCCAGACCAGGAACGACAGCACGCCGATGGCGGCCGTGGCGTAAACCATGGACTTGTAGCCGAACAGGGTCTTGCGGGCGAACGTGGCAACGATTTCCGAATACACGCCGAAAGCCGGCAGCACCAGGATGTAGACCTCGGGGTGGCCCCAGATCCAGATCAGGTTCACGTACATCATGACGTTGCCGCCACCATCGTTCGTGAAGAAGTGCGTGCCCAGGTAGCGGTCCATCGTCAGCAGCGCCAGGGTCGCGGCCAGCACGGGGAAGGCGGCGACGATCAGGACGTTGGTGACCAGCGAGGTCCACGTGAAGATCGGCATCTTCATCAGGGTCATGCCCGGTGCGCGCATGCGCAGGATGGTGACGATGAAGTTGATGCCGCTAAGCGTTGTCCCCAACCCGGATATCTGCAGCGCCCAGAGGTAGTAATCCACCCCCACGCTTGGACTGTAGTCCAGCCCGGACAGCGGCGGATACGCAAGCCAGCCGGTCGCGGCGAATTCGCCCACGAATAGCGACAGCATCATCAGCACGACGCCGGCGGCGAACAGCCAGAAGCTCAGCGAGTTCAGGAACGGGTACGCGACGTCGCGGGCGCCGATCTGCAGCGGCACGACGATGTTCATCAGCCCGGTGATGAAGGGCATCGCCATGAAGAAAATCATGATGACGCCGTGGGCGGTGAAGATCTGGTCGTAGTGGTGCGGAGGCAGGAAGCCCGCCGAGTCCGCGGACGCGACGGCAAGCTGCGTGCGCATCATGATGGCGTCGGCAAAGCCGCGCAGCAGCATGATCAGCGCGACGATGATGTACATCACGCCGATGCGCTTGTGGTCGACGGAGGTAAGCCACTCCGTCCACAGGTACTGCCACTTCTTGAAGTAGGTGATGGCGCCGAAGACCGCTAGGCCTCCCAGGCACACGGCGGCCAGCGTAACCATGACGATGGGGTCATGGTACGGAATGGCCTCGAGGGTGAGTTTCCCGAGCATTGTTAGTTGATTCCTGCGATCAGATTATTCGACGTGGAGGTGCACGTGGCGGAGTCCACGCCGGCCATCTTGGTCATCGTGCTGCCCAGAATGAAATCAAACATGGCGGGCGGCGCCGACGAATACTTCACGACCGGATTGCGCTCGCTGCGCTTGGTCAGTTCCGCGTAGACCTCGGGGGTCAGGGCGGTGGGAGCAGCCTTCGCTTCCTTGATCCAGTTGTCGAACCCTTCCTGCGACATGGCGTGTGCCTTGAAGCGCATGCCCGAGAAGCCGCCGCCGCTGTAGTTGGCCGAAATGCCGGCGTAGGTGCCGATTTCGCGCGCATTCAGGTGCAGCTTGGTCTCCATGCCGGCCATCGAGTAGATCTGGCTGCCGAGCTGGGGAATGAAGAACGAGTTCATGACCGATGCCGACGTGATCCGGAAGTTGACCGGAACGTCCACGGGGAACGCGATCTCGTTGACCGTGGCGATGTCGTACTCGGGGTAGATGAAGAGCCACTTCCAATCCAGCGAAACCACCTCGATGGTCACCGGCTTGTGATCGGACACGAGCGGCTTGTAGGGATCCAGCGCGTGCGTGGAGCGCCAGGTGATCACGGCAAGAATCGCCACGATGATACAAGGGACGGTCCAGACCACGACTTCGATTGCCGTGGAGTGAGCCCACTTGGGCTGGTAGTCAGCTTTGGTGTTGGAAGCGCGGTATTTCCAGGCAAACGCCACGATCATGATGAGGACTGGAATTACGACGAGGAGCATGAGCCCCGTCGCCGTCAGCAGCAACGTCTTTTCCTGGATGCCAATATCTCCCTTGGGGGAGAGGATTTCCATGTTGCAGCCGCCAAGCAGCATGACCGCGCCGACGCCAAATATGCGCGTAAGGGTCGCAAGGAGGGGGTGTTTCACGTACAGCCTTGGATGGAAGGTGGGAAATGCTGCAAAGCAGCAGACTGGAATGCTGCTAGGCAGCAACGTCCATCCTATCGGTTTGATCTTGGTCAAGCCTGCGACGAAAGGTCGCATTGCCTGGGAGAAATCCGGCCCAATGGCGGCGGATTCAGGGTTTTCCTAGGGGAGCAGAAGCCCCGAGGGGAGGGAGGGGGTGCGACGATATGTCGCACCTGCACACGGGGGTGTTGTAAAGATGTGTCGCCCCGCACAACTCATTCCGGGAGAACCTCGCGTTCCGGCCCCGGTTTTTTGGCCAGCTTGCGTTGAAGCGAGCGCCGGTGCATGCCCAGGAGCCGCGCCGCGGCCGAAACGTTGCCGCCGGTCTCGTGCAGGGCCTGGTGAATGTGCTCCCATTCTAGGCGGTGCAACGGCGTCATGGTCGTTTCGATCGTAACTGTTTCTGGCTTCACCAGACCCAGCGTGCGCAGGATCATGGGCGCCGTGGCCGGCTTGGGCAGGTAGTCGTCGGCGCCGCGCTTGATGGCTTCGACGGCGGTGGCCACGCTGGCGTAGCCGGTGACGAGCAGGATGCGCATGTCCTCGCGCAGGGCGCGCAGCGGGCGGATCAGGGTCAGGCCGGAGTCTTCGCCCAGGCGCAGGTCGACCAGGGCAAAGGCCGGACGGATTTCCTCGGCCACGCGCAGCGCCTCGGCGATGCCGGTGGCGGTTCGGGTTTCCAGGCCGCGGCGCGACAGGCTGCGCTGCAGGGTGCGCACGTAGAGTTCGTCGTCGTCGATCAGCAGGCCAAGATCGTTTGCATTCATCACATTCAGGTCCCGGGGTTGCCGAGAGGCAAATAAAAGCGGATGCGGGTGCCGCCGCCTTCGGCCGCGGTCATGGTCATTTCGCCGCCCATCTGTTCGACGGTGGCGTGCGACAGGGCCAGGCCCACGCCCAGTCCTCCCGGCTTGCCGCTGTTGAACAGGCTGGTTGCGGGCAGCACGGCGTGATCGGGGTCGAAACCCCGCCCGTAGTCCCGGACTTCGCCGCGCAGGGCGCCATAACCGTATTCCAGATGCAGGTCCACGCGGGGCGCGTCGGCGGATTCCCCCGCGTCCGCAGCGTTGTTCAGCAACGCCTGCAGCAGATGCGCGATGGCCGGATCGACGCGCAGGCTGGTGGGCAGGGCGCCCGAGCGTTGCAGGTCGATGGTCGGGCGGATCAGGCGCCATTGCCCCACGACGCGAACCAGATCCACGGCGGTTGGGACCGCCAGATTGCGGATGCGTTCCCGGCACAGGGCCAGAAGCTGGCTGAGGGTGTTGACGTCTTCGCGCAGGTCTTCGTCGTCCTGAACCTCGGCGGCAATCTCGTCGGTCAGGAGCGTCATGGTGGCGAGCGGCGTGTTCAGCTCGTGCGCCATCGCGGCGGCGTGGGTGGCCAGGGCGACGATGCCCTCGTTGCGGGTGAAGCGTTCGCGCAGGCGGGCCAGCTCGCGCTCGCGGGCGCGCATGTCGGCGGCCAGGCGGGTCGAGAACACCAGCACCACCACGACCGAAATCAGGAAATTGGCGCCCAGGCCCCACAGCAGCAGGGTGTGGGGGTCTACGTCGCCGCGCAGGGGCTGGCCGAAGATGGCGGCGGCGGCGTAACCCAGCACGCCGGCCAGCGCCGCGGCCAGCGCCCAGTTGCGGGGCAACGCCAGCGCGGCCAGCGCGGTGAGGATCAGGAACATCGTCCCGAACGGGTTGCTGATGCCGCCGCTCCAGCCCACCATCCAGGCCAGCACCGCCATGTCGATGAACAGGTGGCCGAAGGCGGTGGCGTGGGAGAGGTCGCGCGGATGGCGCAGGCGCAGGCTGGCGTAGACGTTAAAGCCAATCAGCAGGCCCACGCCCAGCCACAGCGGTTCCAGCGGCAGATCCAGACCCAGCACGCTGCTGGCGACGAGGACGGTGGCGGCCTGGCCCGCGATGGCGAGCCAGCGCAGGCTGCAGAGGGTACGCAGGAAGGAAAAGGCGGAACTACCGGGCATATCCAGATACAGAGGCGCCGGCCAGCCTGCCGGCAGTTACGAACGCCCGGCTGCGCGGAACGCTGGCATCCGGAGCGCGGCGGCGGTGGCCGGCGGCAGCCCGGGCCGGAAGGCGCGGGCGTCGGATGTGCAGGCATTGTATGGTGAATCGGAGGGCGGCGCTGTCGGGCGGCGGGCCAATGCGTCCCCGATATGTGCGCTTCCCGGCATGCGGCAGGCGCGCGATGAGCGCCTGCCGCCCGTCATCAGTGACCGTGACCGGCCGCCGGCGCGGCGGTCGCATTCAGCGGCCGGGCCACCGCGTCGATCGGCACGCGCCGTTGCTTGCGAGCCGCGTCTTCGACGATCAGCGTCAGGGCGACGTGATCGCCCGGCACGATCTGCTTGGCCAGGTCGATGAGCATGACGTGGTAGCCGCCGGGCTTGAGTTCCACCGCCTGGCCGGCGGGCAGGTCGACGCCGGCGACCTGGCGCATCTTCATGACGTTGTCCTGCATCGCCATCTCGTGCACTTCCACGTGCTTGGCCGCCTGCGATTCCACGCCGACCAGCCGGCCGGCTTCCTTGGACGTGAGTTGCATGAACACGCCGGTCGCGTGCTGGTTGGGCACGGTGGCGCGCACCCAGGCGTCCTGCACGGTCAGGCCGGCGTCCTGCGCCAGCGCGGAATGGCTGAAGCCGGCCAGCGCCAGGGCAAAGACGGCGGCCAGGGGTTTGATCGAAAGCTTTTTCATGGTGGTTTCCTTGACTGGGTTCAGAGCACGGTGCGCAGGTCTTGCGCGCATTCCTGCGCGCTCTGCTGATGGCGCAGCGCCACGCGCAGCTTGCCTTCGGCGTCGATGAGGTAGGTCAGCGCGGTGTGGTCCATGGTGTAGGACGAGCCGGTCGGGACCTTCTGGTAGAACACCTTGAACGCCTGGGCGGCGGCGCGGGTCTGTTCCGCCGTGCCCCGCAGGCCGACGAAACCGGGGTCGAAGGCCTGGGTATAGGCGCGCAGGATTTCGGGCGTGTCGCGCTCGGGGTCGACGGTGATGAACAGGACGCGCAGCTTGTCGGCGTCCTTGCCCAGCAGCGTCTTGATCTCGACGGCGCGGGTCAGCGCCGTCGGGCAGATGTCCGGGCATTGCGTGAAGCCGAAGAACAGCATGACCGGATGCCCGCGGTAGTCGGCCAGGCTGCGGGTCTTGCCGTCGGTGTCCTGCAGCTGGAAATCGCCGGTGGTCATACCGGACAGGTCCATGCCGTGCAGCGGCGGGACGTCGGGGCCGCAGCCGGCCAGCGGCAGCAGGGCCAGCGTCGACAGCAGCAGGCGCCGGCGCGGGTCGGGAGCGCCCGGCGTCGGGGCGGCGCGCGACACGCGGGCGGGCGTGCGCGAGAAAAGGGAATTCATTGAAACCTCTGGATTGACGAGTCGGCCGCGCGGTCTGGCCGTGCGGCAAGTGCCGTCCGCAGCGTCTTACTAATTAGTAAGGGGCGGGGACGGTCCTGGTCGAAGTCAGACCAGCGGTGGCGGGGCGCGCGAACCCAGCGGCGGGCCGTGGGCGGGCTGCGCGGGCAGGGCGCGGTGTGGGGGAGGGAAGGAGGGATGTCCGGCGGCCGTCAGCAGCAGCGGCGTCATGGCCGGCGCGGTGGCGGGCGTGACGTGGACAAGGAGGCCAAAGGGACATTGCGCGCCGGTGTTGGCGCTGTCGTGCGGACCCTTGCCGCCGTCATCGGACGGCAGCGCCACGCTGAACGACGACACGTTGCCCGCCGCCGAGCAGAAGGTGACCTCGAGCCGGCCATCGTGCAGCGCGCGGGTGTCCGGCATGTAGCCGGCGGGGACGAGCGCGCGCAGCGCCAATGCCAGAATTGCCAGCCAAAGCACGCCCTCGGCGCGCAGGGCGCGCAGCGTGCAGAGGAGGCGGGTCGCGTAAGGCATGCAGGCATTCTATGCCAAGCGTTCCCGATTTCTTGGTACCCTTGAACGCACTTCTTTCCGACACGCGACCCCGTGCCCCAGGTTTCAGAGCTTTCCTTGTCCGTTTCGACTTTGTCCGCCGCCAGTTTGTCCAATGCCGACCCGTCCGCCGGGTCGGGACGCGCGGGCTCATATTCCCGTCTATGGCTGGGCGCGATGATGGCGGCGCTGCTGGTGTTGCTGACCGCCTGCGGAACGACCAAGGTCCAGCCGGGCTATTACCGGGTCGAATCGGGCGACACGCTCTATCAGATTGCGCGCAAGGAAGGCACGACCGTCAGCAATCTGGTCCGGTGGAACAAGCTGTCGAACTCCAATTCGATCGAAGTCGGCCAGGTCCTGCGGGTTGAGCCGCCCGCCGGCCAGGCGCGCACCTCGCCGCCCAGCAAGGCCAGCACCAAAGCCAAACCCAAGCCCGCCCCGCGCGCCACCGCCTCATCCGGCAAGCGGCGCACCGCGCCACCGGGCGCGATCTCGCTGATCTGGCCCGCGCAAGGCAAGGTCACGCGCGGCTACGACGGTTCGCATTCAAACGGCATCGTCATCACCAATTCCGCCGGCACGCCCGTCGTGTCGGCCGCGCCCGGCACGGTGGCCTACTCCGGCAGCGGCCTGCGCGGCTATGGGCACCTGGTCATCGTCAAGCACAACGCCAGCTTCCTCAGCATCTACGCGCACAACAGCAAGCTCTTGGTCAAGGAAGGCCAACGCGTGTCGCAAGGCCAGAAGATCGCCGAAATGGGCAACAGCGACAGCAAGCAGGTCGGCCTGTATTTCGAACTGCGCTACGACGGCCAGGCGGTCGACCCGGCGGGCTCGCTGCCGCCGAAATAACGGACGGCGGGTTGCGGAGGGTGTCTGACACCCAGTTCTACGGCGCTTCCTGCGTCAGTGTCGACACAAACGTCGCCGTGCGTGAATCACTCGGATTCGTGAACACCGACCGCGAATCGCCGGCTTCCACCACCACGCCATCCAGCAGAAACACCACTTCCCGCGACACGCTGGCCGCCAGCCGCAGATCGTGCGTGGCCATCAGCATCGTCATGCCTTCCGCGGCCAGCTGGCGCAGCACATCCACAACCTCCGCCGCCAATCCCGGATCCAGCGCCGAGGTCGGCTCGTCGCACAGCAGAACCCGCGGCGCGGGCGCCAGCGCGCGGGCGATCGCCACGCGCTGCTGCTGGCCGCCGGACAGATTCGCGGGCCAGGCTTCCGCCTTCTCCAGCATTCCCACCTTGCGCAGCAGCTCCTCCGCCCGCGCGCGCGCACGGTCGGCGGGCCATTTCTGCACGGTCACCAACCCTTCCATCACATTGCCGATCACGGTCTGATGCGGAAAGAGCTGGAAGTTCTGGAACACCATGCCGGTCTGCTTGCGCACGGCCTGGACCTGTTCGCGGGCAAGTTTGTGACCCGGTTGGAAGTCGACCGTTTCCGGCCCGATCTCCAGTCGCCCGCGATCCGGCACTTCCAGCAGGTTCACGCAGCGCAGCAGGGTGCTCTTGCCGCTGCCCGACGGACCGATCAAGGCGGTGACGCTGCCTTCGTCGATCTGGACATCCACCTGCTTGAGCACGGGATTGCCGCCGAAGGACTTTTCGATTTTTTCAAGGCGGATCATCGGGTCTTCTCGCTAAACATCGCATGCTGGCCGAAGCGCCGTTCCAGCCGCACTTGCGCCGCGGACAGCACGGAGCTGAACGCCAGATAGATCAGCGCGGCCTCCGTATAGAGAATCAGCGGCTCATACGTGACGGCCGCGATGCGCTGCGCAGCCTGGAAGATTTCAGGCACCGTCAGCACCGCCGCGAGCGACGTGTCCTTGACCAGCGCGATGAACGAATTGGATAGCGGCGGCACGGCCACGCGGGCCGCCTGCGGCAGGATCGTGCGGCGCAAAGCCTGGCCGCGCGTCATGCTGAGCGAATAGGCCGCTTCCCACTGACCCTTGGTGATCGACTCGATCGCGCCGCGGATCACTTCGGAGTTGTAGGCGCCGACGTTCAGCGTGAAGCCGATCAGCGCGGCGGGCAACGGATCCAGCACGATGCCCACGCTGGGCAGGCCGTAGAAGATCACGAAAAGCTGCACCAGCAGCGGCGTGCCGCGGATGAGCCAGACATAGAAGCGCACCACCGCCACCAGCGGCGCGGGGCCGAACAGCCGGATGAGCGCCACCACGAATGCCAGCGCCAGGCCCAGCGCAAACGACATCAGCGTCAGCGGAACCGTGAAGACCAGCCCCGCGTGCAGCAGCGGCCAGAACGAATCCGCCATCAGCTGCACCCAGGCCGGCACCGACCATTCGCCTATTTTTGCCAGCAGCCAATCGGGCAGGATGGCGTGCAGCCAGGTGGGCAGCGTCATGGGCGCTCCAGTTGCTTATTGCGCGGACAGGTCCGTGCCGAAGTACTTGACCGAGATGGTCTTGTACGTGCCATCCGCCTTGATGTCGGCCAGCGCCTTGTTGATGGCGGCCTGCAGCTCGGGATTGTTCTTGCGGATCAGGACACCCGAATTGCTGAATTCCGCCGTCTTGTCGGTGGCCGCGATCTTCACGCGGGCGTTGGGCTTCTGCTTCTTGAAGTCCAGGAACGACAGGTTGTCGTTGACGGTGGCTTCAACGCGGCCGGAGGTCAGCAGGTCGATGGCTTCATTGAAGCCCTGCACGGCGACGACTTCCGCGCCATGGTTCTGCGCCAGCTTGCCGAAGTTGCTGGTCAGCGTGTTGGCGGACTTTTTGCCCTTCAGGTCCGCAAAGGACTTGATGCTGGTGTTGTCGTCGCGCACGATCAGCACGGCGGCGGACGAAATGTAGGGATCGGAGAAGTCGTACTTGGCGCGGCGCGCATCCGTGATGCCCACCTGATTGATGACGGCGTCGTAGCGCTTGGCGTCCAGACCGGCGATCAGGCCGTCCCACTTGCCTTCGACGAATTGCGCCTTCACGCCCAGGCGCTCGGCGATGGCGCGGCCAATGTCCACGTCAAAGCCGGTAAGCTTGCCCGATGCGTCGTGGAAGGTGAAAGGCGCGTAGGTGCCTTCGGTGCCGATCTTGAAGACGCCCGCGGATTTGATCTGGTCCAGTTCGGACTGGGCATGGGCGGCGGACAGGGCGGCGACCTGCACGAGGCCGGCGATGAAAAGCGTACGGAAGAGTTTCATGACAATGCTCCACGGATGATCACTGTGGAGAGCATGTGGGCCTGCAATGCCCTCCGGCGTAGCGGCACTCTAACAACCGGCCTATTTTTCCACAAAGCATATGGAATAGTAAAAATATAGCTACAAGTCATATAGAAGTACCGAACGCCCGGCGCAGTCGGACCGGGATCCTTTTGGCAGTTTCTCGACGGAGACGGGTGTGGAACAGCAATGGAACAGGCGTGCGTTCATGGTGGCGGCGGCGGGCGCTGCCGCGGCGGGGGCAATGCCCGCGCAGGGCGCCAGTGGCGTGGGTCCGATGCCGGGCGGGGGCAGCATTACCGATGTCGCGGGCTTGCGGGTGGGGCATTACACCGAGACGCGCCGGCCTACCGGCTGCACGGTCATCATTGCCGAGGCCGGCGCGACGGGCGGGGTGGACGTGCGCGGCGCGGCGCCCGGCACGCGCGAGACCGATCTGCTCAATCCGATCAACATGGTCGACAAGGTGCACGCAATCGTGCTGACCGGCGGCAGCGCCTTCGGCCTGGACGCGGCGTCGGGCGTGATGCGGTATCTGGAAGAAAAGAAGATCGGCTTTGACGTTGGCGTGGCGTTCGTGCCCATCGTGCCAAGCGCGGTGCTGTTTGACCTGGGGGTGGGCGACGCGTCGGTGCGGCCCGATGCCGCCGCCGGTTATCAGGCCTGCCGGTCGGCCACGGCCGACGCCCCGCAGGAAGGCAACGTCGGCGCGGGCGCCGGGGCGACGGTGGGCAAGCTGTATGGTCCCAAGCGCGCCATGAAGGGCGGCCTCGGCAGCGCGTCGCTGACGGTGGCGGGTGTGACGGTGGGCGCCATCGTCGCGGTCAACGCCGTGGGCGACGTGCTGGACCCGGCCACCGGGCGCATCCTGGCCGGCGCGCGCACCGAAGACGGCAAGATGCTGTTCGACACGCGCGCGGCCATCCTGGCGGGCGACCTGCCCAAGTCGATGCGCGCGGGCGCGGCCACCACGATCGGCGCGGTCGCCACGGACGCCCGGATCACCAAGGCCGAAGCCCAGAAGATCGCCGGCATGGCGCACGACGGCCTGGCGCGCACGATCAACCCCATCCACACCATGCTCGACGGCGACACGATCTTCGCGCTGGGCACGGGGACGTCGGGCAAGTCCGCCAACGTGATGCTGCTGGGCGTCATGGCCGCCGAGGTCATGGCGATCGCGGTGCAGCGCGCGATCCTGTCCGCGCGCGCCATTGACGGCTATCCGGCCGCGGTGGATTTTGTGGGGTGATCCCGCTGACCCGCGCCTGTCATACAAGCCCGCCATGATGACAGGCGCCGGCACGTCGCCGGAGCGGGAGGCGCACATGCAGGAAGGCGAACGACTAAACGGCGTGACGCATCTGGCCGGACTGGCGCTGGCCGTGCTGGCTTCCGGCGCCTTGATCACGCGCGCGGCCGAGCTGCGCGTGGACACGCGGCAACTCATCAGTTGCGCGGTGTTCGCGGCGTCGATGATCGCTGTGTATGCGTCGTCTTCCCTGTTCCATTGCTCGCAGGGGTGCCGCAAGGCGATGTGGGCCAAGGCCGACCACTGCGCCATCTACCTGCTGATTGCCGGCACGTACACGCCGCTGGCGTTCGGCCCCGTGGATCATCGCTGGGGCGCCGCGATGGGCGTGGCGATGTGGCTGCTGGCCTTTGTGGGCATCAGCCGCGAACTCTGGTGGGCGCGCAACGCGCCGCCGGCCTTGCCGCTGTATCTGGTCATGGGCTGGCTGGGCGTGGCCTTTGCCGCGCCGATCGCAGGCGCGCTGTCGACGGCGGGGCTGACATGGCTGCTGGCGGGCGCCGCCATCTACACCACCGGCACGCTGTTTTATGCCAACGACAAACGCTGGCGCCATGCGCACGGCATCTGGCATCTGTTCGTCATGGGCGGCACGGCCTGCCATTTCGTGACGGTATTCGGCTTTCTGGAACACACGCCAACCTAGCGCGCCCCGCGTCAAACGGACGGCCCGGTCAACTTAGCGCCAGGCCGCCAGCGGCAGCATGCCTTGCCGGTTCTTCACTTTGCGCATGACGATATGCGAACAAAGATCGCGCACGCCCGCAAGCTTGCTGAGCTTGTCCTCGACAAAATTCGAAAACGCCGACAGGTTGCGTGTGCGCACGGTCAGGATGTAGTTGGACGCGCCGGTGACGATGCTGGCTTCGGTGATTTCGTCGTGCAGCGCGATGCCGGCCAGGAATTCCTCGTGCCAGCCGGCGCGCGACTGGTCCAGCGACACATGGACGATGGCCTCCAGCTCGAAGCCCAGTTTCTCGGCATCCAGCAATGCGCGGTAGCCGCGGATGAGTCCGGCTTCTTCCAGCGCGCGCACGCGGCGCAGGCACGCGGAGGGCGACAGCGCCACCTGTTCGGCCAGGTCCTGATTGCTGAGGTGGCCGTCCTCTTGCAGGCGGGCCAGAATGCGCTGGTCTATGACGTCGATCTGCATGGCGCAATCCAATTCGAAAAAATGATGACAAATGCAATTTAATGCGGAAAACACGGGTAAGTCACGACCGGATTTGCAATTTTTCGGCCTGCCCGCGCTGATAGCATGTATCCGGAAATCTGCTGGAAGGAACAGACCATGAACACTCGCGACGCCTGCGTCAACGCCGATCGCCAGGATCCCCTGGCCCACGTGAAAGAACAATTCAACCTGCCGCCCGGTGTGCTCTACCTGGACGGCAATTCGTTGGGCGTGCTGCCCAAGACCGCCGCGGCCCGCGCCGCGCAGGTCATCACGGACGAGTGGGGCACGGGCCTCATCCGAAGCTGGAACACCGCGGGCTGGTTCGACCTGCCCGCGCGGCTGGGCGACAAGCTGGGCAGCCTGCTGGGCGCGCGCGAGGGCGAACTGGTCATCACCGACACCACGTCGCTCAACATCTTCAAGGCGCTGGCCGCCGCGCTTCGCATCCAGCAGCACAAGCACCCCGCGCGCCGCGTCATCCTGTCCGAGCGCGACAACTTCCCCACCGACCTCTACATGATTCAGGGCATGATCGACCTGCTGCAGCAGGGCTACGAGATGCGCCTGATCGACGACGAGCTGCCGCTGGACAAGGCGCTGGACGATTCCGTCGCCGTCATGCTGCTGTCCCACGTCAATTACCGCAGCGGCCAGATGCACGACATGGCCGCCGTCACGGCAAAGGCGCATGAACACGGCGTGCTGGCCATCTGGGATCTGGCGCACGCCGCCGGCGCGGTGCCCGTGGACCTGAACGGCGCCAATGCCGACTTCGCGGTGGGCTGCACCTACAAGTATCTGAACGGCGGCCCCGGTTCGCCTGCCTTCATCTGGGTGGCGCCGCGCCACACCAAGGATTTCTGGCAGCCGCTGTCCGGCTGGTGGGGCCACAGCCGCCCGTTCGACATGGCCGTGGCCTACGAGCCCGCGGGCGGCATCCGCCGCTATCTGTGCGGCACGCAGCCCATCGTGTCGCTGTCGATGGTCGAGTGCGGCCTGGATGTCGCGCATGCCGCCGGCATGGACGAAGTGCGCAAGAAGTCGCTGGCGCTCGGCGACCTGTTCATCCAGCTGGTGGAATCGCGTTGCGCCGGCCATCCGCTGACGCTGGTGACGCCGCGCACGCACGCCGATCGCGGCAGCCACGTCAGCTTCCGTCATCCCAACGGCTTCGAGGTCATGCAGGCGCTGATCGCGCGCGGCGTGATCGGCGATTACCGCGAGCCCGAAGTCCTGCGTTTCGGTCTGACGCCGCTGTATTTCGGCTACGCCGACGTCTGGGACGCAGTCGACATCCTGAAGGACGTGCTGGATACCCGTGCGTGGGACAAGCCTGAATTCAAGCAGCGTTCCGCCGTGACCTGAATCCGGGTTCAACCCCTCATCGCGCTGGCCCCCGGGGGGCCGTACACCAAACAACAATGCGCAGTACAGGAGGAGACAATGCAACAACAGAAAGGGTTCGGCCAGATCGCCGAACGCGAACAGGGGCTCAAGCGCCGGCTGACGCCCGGCCAGATGAGCATGATCGCCATCGGCGGGGCCATCGGCACGGGCCTGTTCCTGGGCAGTAAATTCGCCATCGGCTTTGCCGGACCCAGCGTGCTTATCAGCTATGCCATTGGCGGCTTGATCACGCTGCTACTCATGGCCTGCCTGGCCGAAATGACCGTGGCGCATTCCACATCCGGCTCGTTCGGCGCGTACGCCGAACACTACATCAGCCCGCTTGCGGGCTTTTTGGTGCGCTATGCGTATTGGTCCTGCGTGGTGCTGGCGGTGGGCACGGAAGTCACGGCGGTGGCCAAGTACATGGCTTTCTGGTTTCCCGGCGTGCCGGGATGGTTATGGGTGTGCATCTTTTCCGCGGCCCTCATCCTGATCAATGCGCTGAGTGTCAAGGCGTTCGGCACGATCGAATACTGGTTCTCGACCATCAAGATCAGCGCCATTGTCGGATTCATCTTCCTGGGCGCCTATGTGGTCTGGGGCAATCCGCAGTACGGCGCGGCAAACTACACCGCGCATGGCGGATTCTTCCCGAACGGCATGTGGGGCATGTGGATCGCGGTCGTGATCTCGATCTTCAGCTACCTGAGCGTCGAGATGATTGCCGTGGCGGCCGGCGAAGCCGAGGACCCCGAGCGCGCCGTCAAGCAGGCGTTTCGCGCCACCATCGTCCGGCTCGTCGTTTTCTATCTGCTGACGCTGGCGCTGATCCTGGCCATCGTGCCATGGAACGAAGCCGGCAAGGGCGACAGCCCCTTCGTGCAGGTCATGCTGGTGCTTGATATTCCGGGCGCAGCCGGCGTCATCAACTTCATCGTGCTGGTGGCCGCGCTGTCCGCCATGAACAGCCAGCTCTACATCACCACGCGCATGATGTTCAGCCTGTCGCGCGCGGGCCACGCGCCGTCGGCGATGGGCCGGCTGTCCAGCAACGGCACGCCGCTGAACGCGCTGCTGCTGTCCACCAGCGGCATCGCCATCGCCACGGTGCTGAACGTGCTGTATCCCGAAGCGGCCTTCACGCTGATGATGGCCATTTCGATGTTCGGCGCGCTGTTCACCTGGATGATGATCTTCGTGACGCATTACTTTTTCCGCCGCCGCTGGATGCGCGAAGGCGGCGCGAAGCTGTCGTTCCGCATGCCGGGCTTTCCGGTGCTGACGCTGCTGGGCGCGGGTGTGATGCTGGCAATTTTGCTGACCACGTACTTCACCAGCGTCTTCAAGCTGACGCTGGTGTTCGGCGTGCCGTTTCTGTTGTTGCTGGTGGCGGCGTACTACCTGCTGTTCAAGAAGCGCGGCGAAGCGGTCGCCATGAACGCGCGCCGGCAGCGTGCATAACGCGTGATCCGCGGCCGCGCCCCTTGGCGCGGCCGCTTTTCTTCAGACGGCGGCAACGGCACGTTCCGTCCGCGGCGCGGCCGGCACCGGCGCTGGCGCGGGGGCGAAAACGCGCAGGCGATGGCCGTCGGGGTCTAGTGCGACAAAGGTGCGGCCAAAGTCCATGTCGGTGGGCGCCTGCAGGATGGGCAGGCCGCGCAGGCTCCAGTCCACATGACGCTGGTTCACCGCGTCGGCGTCGGCCACCGTGAACGCCAGCTCGGACGCACCGCCGCGTCCGGCCGCCGCCGGCGCCACCGTGTAGCGCGACCACAGGCCCAGCATCAGCCCGGAGTCCAGCGCAAACAGCGCAAACGTGGGCGACGATTCAATGGGCGGACGCTGCAGCAGCGCGCTGTAGAACGCGGCGCTGGCCTGCGGCTTTTCCACATACAGGATGACGAAATTGGTGTCTGACATGATGCGCTCCGGGGGTTGGATGCGCTCATCATAGGCAGGGGTACTGTCAGTTTTTGGCAGTAGTGAACATCAGTCCTTGCGCGCCTCGTGGTCCAGCGCGCGCCACGCCTTGAGCAGGATGTGCCGCCGTTTGGGATACCTGGCGCCAATGGTCAGCGTGGCAATGCGGTCGGTGCGGAAATGCCGGAAGTCACCGCGCAATTCACACCAGGCCATCACCAGCCGCACGCTGTCGAAAAAGCCCAGCGCGAACGGCCAGATGACGCGGCTGGAATCGGATCCCTTGTCATCGCGGTACGTGATTTCCAGCTTCTGTTCGCCGCGGATGGCCTGGCGGATCAGCGCCACGTCGACACGGTCCGTGACGGCCACGGCGCTGGGGGCCACCAGCAGCGGGATGGCGTCGAGCTCGTCGCGCAGTTCCTGCGGCAGCACCGCGCCGATCTTGGCCAGCGCATTGCGGGCGGCCAGCCCCAGGCGCTCGTCCGAGCGGCGGGCGACCCACCGCGTACCCAGCACCAGCGCCTCGATCTCTTCGGTGCTGAACATCAGCGGCGGCAGCATGAAGCCGGGCCGCAGCACGTAGCCCACGCCGGGTTCGCCCTCGATCTCCGCGCCCTGGCATTGCAGCGTGGCGATGTCGCGATACAGCGTGCGCAGGCTGATGCCCATCTCGGCCGCGAGCCGATGCCCGCTGACGGGCAGGCGGTGGCGGCGCAGGGTCTGGAGCAGGTCCAGGAGACGTTCGGTGCGGGACATGGGGGGAGGGCGGAGGACGGACGCCGCAATACTGCCACGGAATGGCAGCATGCGGCGATGGTCCGGCCCGGGATTTCAGCCCCGGATCCTCAATCCTACTTGGCGGCCGGCTTGCCCGACGCCACGTCCAGCACCGACCCGTCTTCCAGGCTGACGCGGTAGATTTCGCGCACCACATTGCCTGCGAAGCCGATTTCCACGATGGAGACGTCCTTGAACGTCGTCTCGATGCCGTCGGGCAGCACGGCGTTGAACTTGTCGGATTCTGCCTTCATGGCTTCCTGCAGCCGCGCGTCGTACGGCGTCATGCTGTAGACCAGCGTGGTGTGCGGGTTGTGCGCGCGCACTTCCTTGCCGTCCTGCATGATGTTCACGCCGCTCACGCCCAGCGTCTTGACCAGTTCCTTGCCGGCATCGCCCATCTTGGCGTAGACCGGGCCGGTCACGCGCGGCAGCGGACCGTCGCGCAACGGGGCGAGGGCGGCGGTGGCCACGGTGTTGTAGCGCATCATGTCCTCGAAGCCCTGGCCGGTCTTGACCACGCCCAGGTCCAGCCACCACGGATGGCCCGCGCCCTTGGCGGCCTCGGTCGGATAGAAGGTCTTGAGCGTGACGCGCAGCGGCGCCGGCGGCTTGGGCAACGCTTTGAGCATGCGCGCGGGCGTCTGCGGATCGGCGTTGTGGATGTGGACCACGGTGACGTGCGGCAGGTTGGGCGTGTCGGCTTCGGTCTTCAAGCCGAGTTTGATCAGATCATCCTTGAGCACGCCGTTGACCTTGGCGTCTAGCACGGCGTTCACCTCGGCCGGCAGGCGGTAGACCACGCCGTAGGTGGCCTTGTGCGCGCGGAACTCGGGTTGGCCGATGGCGCTGTTGTCGATGGAGGAGGCCTGGGCGGCGCCGGCGGCGAAGAGGCCGGAAGCGGCCAGATGCAATGCACGTTTGATCATGGGATTTCCCTGTTGTCGTTGACGTGACCCGCGAGAGTCATCCGCAGTGTGGCCAGCGCGGATGTACGGGGTATTGCACCAAGGCCAAGATTTCCGATGGCAACCAGCGATTGTCCGATCGGTCGGGACGCCGGCCCGTCCCTTCGCTAGCCCAGGAACATGACGGCCACGATGGCGATGCCGAGCAGCAGGTTCACGCCCACCCAGCGCCGGATGCCGCCCATCGCCTGACCGCCCGCGGGCCAGTCGGACGCCGCCACCGCCGCGGCCAGCCGCTTGAACAGCGCGAACCGGATGTGGCCGAAGATCGCGATCATCACGATGCCGCCGCTGGCCATCAGCGTCCAGTTGCGGGGCATGAAGAACGAGCCGCCCGTCTGCGCGGCCTGGCTGGCCGACGAGCCGATCATCCAGGCGCCGGTCACCAGAATCAGCACGATGGCCGCCAGTACGGCATTCAAAAACGGTCCCAGCACCGAAGCCAAGAGCGGCAATCGCACGGGGGGTTCCAGTTTCGCGGCCGCCGGCCGCAGAAAACAGTGGGCGAACAGCATGCCGCCCACCCAGAGGATCACGGCCATGACGTGGAGAAATTGCAGGACGGCGTAGAGCATGGGATCAGCCTGTGGAAAGTGCCGCCGCGGGAGGCGGCGGACATCGTACGGATGATATCTCCGCAAACCCGACGCGCAGACTTGACCAAAATCATGGTTTTGCATTTAGAATGAGAACGATTGCTATTTGTAGTTATGAATTTTCAGTTGTGTTTCTGTAGTTGAGAGTCAGGGAGCCGTCCGTGCCGAATTCCGTGCTCGCCTCGGGCGACGCCGTCAACATGCTGTATCGCACCCATCACGGATGGCTGCACGGCTGGCTGCGCGCCAAGCTGGGCAACAGCTTCGATGCCGCCGATCTTGCGCAGGACACCTTCGTGCGCGTGCTGCGGCACCGGCACGAACTGGACGCGCTACGCGAGCCGCGCGCCTACCTGACCACCATCGCCAAGCGCCTGCTGCTGAACCACCATCGCCGCCGTTCGGTCGAGCAGGCCTACATGGAAGCGCTGGCGTTGATGCCCGAGGCGCTTGCCCCTTCTCCGGAACAGCGCCTCATCATCCTGGAAACGCTGCAGGAGATCGAGGAAATGCTGGCCGGCCTGTCGCTGCCCGCACGCCAGGCGTTCCTGATGGCGCAACTGGAAGGCCTGAGCCATGGCGAGATCGCCGACAAGCTCAACGTATCGTTGCGCACCGTGCACCGCTACATCACCAAGGGATACGAGCAATGCATCATGGCGGTGATGTGATCGCGCCAGCCGAACCGGCAGCCGAGCTGCCCGCCGTCGAGCGCAACGTCGCGCGCGAGGCGGCACGCTGGCTGATGCGGCTGAGCTCGGGCCGGGCCACTGATGCCGACGTTCACGCCTGCGACCAATGGCGCGCCAGCAAGGCCGAGCACGAGCATGCCTGGCAGCGGGCGCAGCGTGTGAATGCGCGTTTCGGCCTCATTCCATCGGCGCTGGGCATGGCGACGTTGAATCGACCGGACCTCAAGAGCCGCCGCGCCGCGCTGAAGGCGCTGGTTGCCTTGATCGTGGCCGGGCCGGTTGGCTGGGCCGCATGGCGGGCCGATCCCCTGGACTGGACCGCCGATTACCGCAGCGCCGCCGGCGAGCGGCGCGACGTGATGCTCGCCGACGGTTCCACGCTGCACCTGAACACCTCCAGCGCCGTCGACGTGCTGTTCGACGATGCGACGCGCCTGTTGCGCCTGCGCGCCGGCGAGATCGCCGTCCATGCGGTGACGGACCCCGCCAGCCATCCGCGTCCATTCATCGTGCGCACGCGGCTGGGCGATATCGAGGCCCAGGCCTCGCGCTTCTGTGTGCGCGAGGAGAGCGGGCGCTGCCAGCTCAGCGTGCAGGAAGGGCGCGTGCGCGTCAGCAGCACCGGGCAGCCGGGGCGCTACGTGGACGTGTCGGCCGGCGAGCAGAGCAGCCTGTCGCCCGATGGCGCCGCCGCCGCGACGCCCGCCGATCCGCATGCCAGCGACTGGCTGCGCGGTGTGCTGTACGCCAGCGCGCTGCGGCTGGACGCCTTCGCGTCCGAACTCGGCCGCTACCGGCAGGGCATCCTGCGCTGCGATCCCGAGATCGCGCACCTGCGTATCTCGGGCGCCTTCCAGCTGCATGACACGGACGCGGTGCTGGCCGCGCTGCCCGCAACCTTGCCCGTGCAGGTGCGCTACCGCACGCCGTACTGGGTGACGATCGCGCCTCGCGCCGCCACGGCGTGAGGCCGGGCGGAAATATTTTTGAAAATGCTGTCCGGTTTTGATTTCACGAGGGTCATGGTCTGTATAGGCACACGGATGCCGATACCTGTTGGATCCAAAGGACGACCATGGCTTACTACCCCGCCGGCCGCGCAAGCGGCTCCCGACCAGCCCAAGGCACGCAATGCCGGCTGACCCGTCTTACCGCTGCCGTGCACGCGGCGCTGGCCCTGACCGCCGCATCCGCCGCGATGCTGCCGGTCTCTGTCGCGCAGGCGCAAGGCGCTGCGGTGGCGCAGGCCGGCGCGCGCGGCTACAGCATTCCGGCGGGATCGCTGGCGGACGCGTTGCCGCGATTTGCGGACAGCGCCGGCGTGACGGTGCTGTTCGATGCGGCGCTGGTGGGGCAACGGCGCACCGCGGGATTGCAGGGGGCGTATTCCGTGCATGAAGGGTTCGCGCGGCTTCTGGCGGGCAGCGGGCTGGGCGTGCAGGAACGCAGCGCCGGCGTCTTCGTGCTGCAGGCGCTGCCGCAGGGCAGCGTGACGCAGCTTGCGCCGGTGCAGATCGACGGCGAAGCGGCCGTCGTCACGCCGGCCTGGGAAACCAGCACCGATCGCCGCCGCCTGGACGATCTGCAGATCCGCAACTGGACCGACCTCAGCCGACGCGCCGAACCGGGCGTGAACTTCAATCGCACGACCAACAGCATCAACATCCGCGGCCTGGATCAGGACCGCGTGCTGACGCGGGTGGACGGCATCCGTCTGCCGTGGCTGGACGACGGCGCGCGCGGCGTGAAGGGCGGCCTGGAAGCCGTGGACTTCAACAGCCTGTCGCGCCTGGACATCGTGCGCGGCGCGGACGCCACCGGCGGCGGCTCGGGCGCGATTTCGGGCATTGCCGACCTGCACACCCTGAATCCGGCGGATCTGCTGGGCGGCGGCAAGACCTTCGGCGCGCTGGCCAAGACCGATTACGACTCCGCCGACAACAGCTGGGGCGCCAACGCCGCGCTGGCCGGCCAGATCCACAGCAACACGTTCTGGCTGGTGCAGGCCGGCGTGCGCAACGGCCACGAACTGGACAACCGCGGCGACGTCGGCGGCTACGGCGCCAAGCGCAGCAAGCCCAGCCCCGAAGACTACGATCAGCGCAGCTTCCTCATGAAGCTGCAGCAGCGCGTGGACGGCGCGCATCTGTTCGGCCTGACGGGCGAATACTTCAAGCGCAATGCCGACATCGACAACAAATGGGAGCAGGGCCCCGGCACCAGCTACCTCATCGGCGAAAACAGCACCCGCAAGGAAACCGAACGCGAGCGCGTGTCGTTCGACTACACGTACACGGCGCCGGATTCGGGTGGCCTGATCGACTCGGCCCATGCGGTGGTGTATTGGCAGCGCGTGCGTCTGGACAACTCACTCAACGGCATCCGCGGCGTGGACGCGCGCGCCCGCATCATCCCGGGCGACCCGTTCCGCTACGGCTTTCCCAACGGCCCCTACGGCCGCAGCAACTCGATCCAGCAGACGCTCTTTGGCGCCAGCACGGAATTCACCAAGCGCATCGCAGGCGCGTCGGTGTCGCAGCTGTGGTCGTTCGGCGGCGAGTGGTACGGCAACAAGACCGAGCAGAATTCCAGCGGCTACGACAATTGCCCCGTGATCCGTCCCGGCATGCCCGCGCCATTCGGCCCGCGTGCGTGCGACATGCTGCATACCAACCAGGCCGACGTCCCGCAATCCAAGGGTGATCAATGGGCGCTGTGGGTGCAGGACGAGTTCAGCTTCGCCGATGGACGCTACACGCTGGCGCCGGCGCTGCGCTATGACCACTACGAGCAACGGCCGCAATCCACGGCCGGCTACGAAAGCAATCCCAACGCGGCCGCGCTGCCGCCCAGCAACAGCGGCAGCCGCTTCTCGCCCAAGCTGCTGGCCACGTGGCGGGCGGCCGAACAGCTCAGCCTCTATGCGCAATACGCCTACGGCTTCAAAGCGCCCAGCGCCACGCAGCTCTACACCAACTACGGCGGCCCGGGCACCTATCTGCGCGTGGGCAATCCGTACCTGAAACCCGAAACCAGCAAGGGCTGGGAGCTGGGCGCCAAGCTCGGTTCCGATGACCTCGGCGGTGCGGTATCGTTCTTTGATAATCGTTATCAGAACTTTATCGATGGCGATGTGCCGCTGAATGCCAGCTCGCCGCAGTGGCAGCCCGGTTGGGCGGGGCAGTATCCGCTGGGCGTGACAGGCAACGTCAACCGCGCCAAGGTCCGCATCTACGGCGCCGAGGCCAGCGCGCACTGGAAGTTTGCGCCGGGTTGGCGCACGTGGGGCTCGCTGGCTTGGGCCGTGGGCAAGGACGAGGGCACGGGGCAGTACCTGAATTCCGTGGCGCCGCTGAAGGCGGTGCTGGGCCTGGGGTACGGACGTGACGTGTGGGGCGTGGACGCCATGCTCACCACTGCGATGCAGCGCAACAAGGTCGAGTATCCGGATGCGTCGGCCGACGCGCCGAATCCCGACTTCAAGGCGCCGGGCTATGGCGTGGTGGACCTGATGGGCTACTGGCGTCCGGCCGCGGTGAAGGGCTTGCAAGTGCAGGCTGGCGTGTTCAACCTGTTCGACAAGAAGTACTGGGAGGCCATCAACGTGCCGACTGCGGGCGCCACCGCGATACCGCGTGCGGTGGATTGGTACACGGAACCGGGACGCAGCGTGCGCGTCTCACTGACTTATCAATATTGAGTTCGGTCCGCCGCCATTCGGCGCTGACCGGACCGGCGGCGGTTTTCTGCAGTGTTTTTTTGCACCGGCCGGAGGGCCTACGATGACGAATACCGATTTCTCGACCCGCGCTGAGCAACTGCGCGCCCGCAACGAGGCGCTGGCGGCGTCGCAACCCGGGCTGCGCGCCCGCAATCTCGCCCAAGCGCTGGGCGTGTCCGAGGCCGAGTGGGTGGCCGCCGGCTGTGGCGGCGTGAAGGCGACGGCGCTGCATGGCACGCCGCAAGAGATCTTCCGCGAACTGGGCACGCTGGGCGAAGTGATGGCGCTCACGCGCAACGACTGGTGTGTGCACGAGCGCCACGGCATGTATGAGGACATCCAGGCCGACGGTCCGGTAGGCCTGGTGCTGGGACCGGACATCGACCTGCGCGTGTTCTTCACCGCGTGGAAGTCGGCCTGGGCAGTTGAGCAGGATGGCCGCCAGAGCCTGCAGTTCTTCGACGGCGCGGGCGTGGCGGTGCACAAGGTCTACCGCACCGACGCCACCGATGCGTCCGCCTGGGACGCGCTGGTCGTGCGCTTTGCGGGCGAGTCGCAGTGGCCGGTGGCCGAAGCCTACGCGCCGTCCGCCGACGCCGAACAGGTCGAAGATGCATCCGCCTGGCGCGAAGCGTGGCTGGGCATGAAGGACACGCACGAATTTTTCCCGCTGCTGCGCAAGTTCAAGGTGTCGCGCCTGGCGGCCCTGACGGCCGCTGGCGAGGACCTGGCGCAGCCGGTGCCCGCCGACGCGGTCGAGCGCATGCTGCAGGCGGCGTCGGAATCGGGGCTGCGCATCATGTGCTTCGTGGGCAACCGCGGCATGATCCAGATCCACTCCGGTCCGGTGCAGTCGCTGCGCCGCACGGGCCCGTGGTTCAACGTGCTGGATCCCAAGTTCAACCTGCACCTGGACACCACGGCCATCGCGTCGGCCTGGGTGGTCAACAAGCCGACGACCGACGGTTGGGTCACCTCGCTGGAGGTGTACGCCGGCACGGGCGATCTGATCGTGCAGTTCTTCGGTGAACGCAAGCCCGGTCAACGGGAAATCCCGGAATGGCGCGATCTGATGGTCGGCCTGTGCAGCGCGCCGCTGGCCGCTTGAGCGCATAAGGAAACGAAAGCGATGAAGAAATGGTTGGCAGTGGCGGCATGGTTCCTGGCAGCAGGCGCGCAGGCGGCGCCGCCCGAACGGGTGGTGACGCTGGGCGGCAGCGTGACCGAGATCGTGTATCAGCTCGGGCAGGGCGGCAAGCTGGTGGGAGACGATCTCTCCAGCCTGTACCCGGAAGCCGCGACCAAGCTGCCGCGCGTCGGCTATTACCGTGCGGTGCCGGTGGAAGGCGTGCTGGCGCTCAAACCGGATCTGGTGCTGGCGTCCGAGCAGGCCGGCCCGCCCGACGCGCTCAAGCGCCTGGGTGACGTCGGCGTGCGCATCGTCACCGTGCCGGACGCGCCGTCGGTCGATTCGCTGAAAGCGCGCATCCGCAACATCGCCGAGGCGCTTGACGTGGCCCCGGCGGGCGAAGCGCTGGTCACCGAGATCACCCGCGACCTGAAGGCGGTCGAGGCGATCCCGGTCACCGGCGCGCGCGCCATCCTGGTGATGAACCGCACCGGCACGCTGCAAGGCGCGGGCGGCGGCACGGCGGCCAACGAAGTCATGACGATGGCGGGGTTGGCCAATGTGCTCAAGGACCAGCAGGGCTACAAGCCGCTCTCGGCCGAAGCGGTCAGCGCGCTGGCGCCGGATGTCATCGTGGTCACGCGCACGTCGCTGGAAGCGTCCGGCGGTGTGGACAAGCTGCTGGCGCTGCCGGGCCTGGCCTCAACGCCCGCCGCCGCGCGCAAGCGCGTCATCGTCATGGACGACCTGCTCCTCTTGGGCATGGGCCCGCGCCTGCCGTTGGCGCTGACCGAACTCAAGCGGGAGGCGGCCGGTGTCATGGGGCGCTAGCGCAAAGCGCGTCTCCGCGCCGCTGGCGCTGGCAGTGCTGGGCGCCATGCTGGTGCTGGTGGCGTTGGCCGCCAGCAGCAGCGGGGCGGTCCAGATTCCGTTGCGCGACATGCCCACGCTGCTGTTTGGCGACCCCGCGCCGGCCGATGCGCTGTGGCGCAACGTCCTGATCGACATCCGCCTGCCGCGGGTGTTGTTTGCGATGGTGGCCGGCGCCGCGCTGGCCATATCCGGTGCGGCGATGCAGGCGTTGTTTCGCAATCCGCTGGCCGAACCCGGCCTTATCGGCATTTCGGCGGGCGGCTCGCTGGGCGCGGTGGCCGCCATCGTGCTGACCTCGGGCGGCTTCTGGGTGCTGGCGCCGGCTGCCTTCGCCGGCAGTCTGCTTGCCACCTTCTGCGCGTACGCGCTGGGGCGGCGCGTGCCCGGCATGGCGGGACTGCTGCTCGCGGGCATCGCCATCAACGCGGTGGCGGGCGCCATGATCGGCCTGTTCACCTTCGTGGCCAACGATGCGCAACTGCGCGACCTCACTTTCTGGACCATGGGCAGCCTGGCTGGCGCCAAGTGGTCGTTGCTGGCGTTTCTGGGCCCGTGGGTGCTGCTGATGTCCTGGTGGCTGATGCGCCAGTGGCGCGTCATGAATGCCCTGCTGCTGGGCGAGCGTGAAGCGCAGCACCTGGGTTATGCGCTCAAGCGCGTGCGCGCGCAGCTCGTGCTGGCGTGCGCGCTGATCGTGGGCCCGCTGGTCGCCGCCACCGGCGGCATCGGCTTTGTGGGCCTGGTGGTGCCGCATCTGGTGCGCATGACGCTGGGCGCGAATCACCGCTGGCTGCTGCCCGCGTGCGTGCTGGGCGGCGCGCTGGCGCTGACGCTGGCCGACTGGCTGTCGCGCGTCGCCGTCGTGCCGGCCGAGCTGCCGATCGGGCTGGTGACCAGCCTGGTGGGCGGACCCTTTTTCTTGTGGCTGCTGGCGCGCGGCCGGAGGCACGGTTGATGCTTGCAGCCGACGATCTCGTTTTGACGCGCGGGGGCAACCGCATCCTGGACAAGGTGTCGCTGGCGGTGCGGCCCGGCGAAGTCGTCGGCCTGCTGGGCGCCAACGGCGCGGGCAAGTCGACCTTGCTGAGCGCCATGTCGGCCGAACTGGCGCCGGATGCCGGCACGGTCCGGCTGGGCGATGCCGACGTGCAGCGGCTGGCGCACCGGCAGCAGGCCCGCCTGCGCGCCGTGCTGCCGCAAAAGCCCGGGCTCAGTTTCGATCTGGACGTGCGCGACGTGGTGGCGATGGGGGCGTATCCGTTTCCGGAACTGTCGCCCGCGCAGGTGGATGCGCTGGTGGACCTGGCGCTGGGCTGGGCTGACGTGTCGCATCTGAATGCGCGCCGCTATCCGGAGCTGTCTGGTGGCGAGCAGCAGCGGGTGCAGTTCGCGCGGGTGCTGGTGCAGTGCAAGGCGGCGCGCACGCAGGGTGAGCCGCGCTATCTGCTGCTGGACGAGCCCACCGCCAGCCTCGATCCCAAGCATCAGGGCGACCTCTTGCGCGTTGCGGCGGGCCTGGCCCACGACGGCGATACGGGGGTACTGGTGATCCTGCACGACATGAACCTGGCGGCGCGTTGGTGCGACCGCTTGCTCCTGCTGTGCGGCGGCCGGGCCATCGCGGCGGGCACGCCGGCAGAGGTGCTGACGCCGAAGAACCTGTTCCTGGCGTACGGCATCGACGCCCACGTCATGCCGCACCCGCTGCAGCCGGAGCGACTGCTGGTGGTCACGACATGACGGCGTGACGCCGGGCGCGGGGCCGGTAAAATGGCGGGCATTGCACTCCCGCCAATTTTTACAGGACCCCGTGTCATGCCTACTTTTGACGTCGTCTCCGAAGTCGACAAACACGAACTGACCAACGCCGTCGACCAAGCCAACCGCGAGCTGTCCACGCGCTTCGACTTCAAGGGCACCGAAGCCAAGTTCGAACTCGAGGGCTATGTCGTGACCCAGGTCGCTTCCAGCGCGTTCCAGCTCAAGCAGATGCTGGACATTTTGCGCGGCCGCCTGTCGGCCCGCGGTATCGACGTGCGCTGCCTGGACGTGGCAGACCCGCTCGAAAACCTGGGCGGCGCCCGCCAGAAGGTCACCATCAAGCAGGGCATCGAACAGCCCGTGGCCAAGAAGCTCATCGCCGCCATCAAGAACGCCAAGCTCAAGGTCGAATCGCAGATCAACGGCGACAAGCTGCGCATCTCCGGCAAGAAGCGCGACGACCTGCAAACCGCCATCGCGCTGCTGAAAAAGACCGACGTCGAATTGCCGCTGCAGTTCGAAAACTTCCGCGACTAAGCGGCCGGTCCACCCACATGGGGCATTCCAGCGAACTGCTCCTTGTCGTTGAGCTTGCGCGCGCGGGCGGCATGTCCGCCGCGGCGCGTGAGCTTGACGTCACGCCCGCCGCCGTCAGCAAGCGGCTGGCGCAGATCGAGGCGCGGCTGGGCGTGCGGCTCTTTAACCGCAGCACGCGGCGCCTGAGCCTCACCGCCGAGGGCGAGGTCTATCTGGAAAACGCCCGTCGCATCCTGGGCGAGATCGAAGACCTGGACGCGCTCATCGCCAGCCGTCAGGCGGCCCCGCGCGGCCTGCTCAAGGTCAATGCGCCGCTGGGATTCGGCCGCAGCTACATCGCGCCTGCCATCGCGGAATTCGCGCAGCAGTATCCCGAGGTCTCGCTGCAATTGCAGCTGACCGACCGGCCCGCCGACTTCGTACGCGAGGCCTTTGACGTTGCCGTGCGCTTCGGTGACCTGCCGGACACGAGCCTCATCGCCCGCAAGATCGCGCCCAACCGGCGTCTGGTCTGCGCGTCGCCCGGCTATCTGAAAAAACACGGCATACCAATCACCCCGCATGACCTGGCACGGCACCAGTGCATCGTGCTGCGCCAGAACGAGGCCGCCTATGGCCTGTGGCGGTTCACCCGTGGCCGGCGCAGCGAAACCGTGAAGGTGCGCGGCAACCTCAGCAGCAACGATGGCGAGGTCACGCTGACCTGGGGACTGGCCGGTTTGGGCATCCTGCAGCGCGCGGAATGGGACCTGGCGCGGTACCTGCGCAGCGGCCGGCTGGTGCAGGTGCTAGAGGACTACGCGTTGCCGCAGGCCGACATCTACGCCGTCTTTCCCGAACGGCACCACCTGTCCGCCAAGGTGCGGGTGTTTGTGGATTTTCTGGTGGCGTACTTTGGCGAAGGGTCGGAAGGGCGGTGGTGACGATGCCGTCGTTCGGCTGCGGTCACGCCGTCCACAGGTGCTGCGCCGCGTAGGAGCGCCAAGGCCGCCAGCCCTCGGACCGCGCCAGTAGCTGTGCGGGCGTGTAGGGCCGCGACTCCAGTTTTTCCAGCGCGCGGATCAGGCCGATATCCGCGTGTGGAAACGCATCCGGCTCGCGCAACTGCCGCAGCGCGATGTATTGCGCGGTCCATTCCCCCACGCCCCGTATCGTGCGCAGCCGCCGCACGGCGTCTTCCAGATCGGCGGCGTCGTCAAAGAGATGCGGGTCCGCGACGGCAGCCGCAGCCACGGCGGACAGCGTCGCGGCGCGGCTGCGCGGCATGCCCAGCGACGCCAGCTCGGCGGCGGCCACCACATCCGGCTCGGGAAACACGTGCGTCAGCGCGCCGTCCGGCTGCGCCAGCGGCTTGCCGTGCGCCGCGACCAGCTTGCCTGCCAGCCGGATGGCAGCGGCCACCGTGATCTGCTGTCCCAGCACCGCCCGCATGGCCAATTCAAACCCGTCCCACGCGCCCGGCACGCGCAGCCCCGGCCGCGCCTGCATCAGCGCCGTCATGACCGGATCCGCGGCAAACTGCGCCGCGATGGCCGCCGGGTCGCTGGCCAGGTCGAACACGCGGCGCAAACGCGCGATGATTGCCGGCAGCGATTGCAGGCGAGGAAAACGTACCGTCACCTGCAGCGCGTCGCCCGTGCCCGGCCGGACCGTGACCGTGCCCTGCACGCCGTCCAGGCTGACGGTGCGCGCATAGGTGTCGTCGGTCACGGACTCGATGCCGGGGATGGCGCGCAGCCGCAGGAAGGCCAGCATCGCGTCCCAGTCGTAGGGCGGGCGGTAGCGCAGGAGCAGCTTGATTTCCCCGTCCTGGCCCGCCGGCACCTCCGGCTTGCCCGAACGCCGCAGGTCGCCGGGCGCGCGGCCGAACAGGTCCAGAAACACCTCGTTGAACCGGCGGATGCTGCCGAAGCCCGCGGCAAAGGCGATCTCGGCCATGGGCAGCTGCGTTTCATGGATGAGCTGCTTGGCCAGCAGCACGCGCCGCGTCTGCGCGAATGCGACGGGCGAGGCGCCCAGGTGCTGACGGAACTGGCGGCGCAACTGCCGTTCGCCCACGCCCAGGCGCTGCGCCAGCGCGTCGACGCCGGCCTCGTCCAGCGCGCCCAGCTCGATACGCTGCAACGCGCGCGCCACGGTGGGCGGCAACTCGTGGCCGGGGCCGACCTCCGGCGCCGTTTCCGGGCGGCAGCGCAGGCACGGGTGGAAACCGGCCTCCTGCGCGGCTGCGGCCGTCGAGAAGAACAGGACGTTTTTCGACAGGGGCGTGCGCGCCGGACAGACCGGGCGGCAATAGATCCGCGTGGTCTTGACGGCCGTGAAGAAGCGGCCGTCGTAGCGGGCGTCGCGCACCTGGATGGCGCTGTAGCAGGCATCGTGGTTCAGGTTCATGAAGCGATGCTAACGCCGCCGGGCGGGCGAGATCTAGCGGTTTTCGGACAGGGTTGTGAATGTCACACTGCTGTCCGAAAACCGCCAGCGCCCGGTCCGGCGGCGGGTCTATATTGGCGGCTTGCACACCTATCCGGAGCGACATCATGCCGGTACACACTTTTTTGCTGGAACGCGTGCCCACGCCCATTGGCCGGATGCTCGTGCTGACGGATGCGCAAGACCGCCTGCGCGCCGTGGACTGGGACGACTACGAACCCCGCATGCATCTGCTGCTGCAGCGGCAGTATGGCCGCGGCGCGGTGCAACTGCAGGACGCTTCGCAGCCCTCGCAGGCAAGCCGCGCGCTGCAAGCGTATTTCGACGGCGACGTGAACGCCATCGCGGAACTTCCGGTCGCCTTCGGCGGCACGCCATTCCAGCAGCAGGTGTGGCATGCGCTGCGCGGCATCGACGGCGGCTGCACCGTCAGTTACGGCACGCTCGCGGCGCGGATTGCGCGCCCCACGGCCGTGCGCGCGGTCGGGCTGGCCAATGGCGCCAATCCCGTGGGCATCGTCATCCCTTGCCATCGCGTGATCGGCGCCAACGCCGCGCTGACCGGCTACGGCGGCGGTCTGCACCGCAAGCGCTGGCTGCTGGCGCACGAGGCGGCCTGGCGCGCCGCGCAGCCGACGCTTGGCGCCGATGCCGCACTTTCAACTACAGGTTGAAAATGTTGTGAATTTGGGCGCGTGCGCCGCGCGCCGCGCTCGGTACAGTGCCAGCAGACTCATCCGCACGGAGCGCTGGCACCATGAAGACCTATCGCATTGCAACCATCCCCGGCGACGGCATCGGCAAGGAAGTGATTCCCGCCGGCCAGCGCGTCATGCAGGAACTCGCGGCCCAGGGCGGCCTGCGGTTCGAATTTCAAGACTTCGACTGGGGCGGCGACTACTACCGCAAGCACGGCGTCATGATGCCAGCCGACGGCCTGGACGCGCTGCGCGACAAGGACGCGATCCTGTTCGGCTCGGCCGGCGATCCCGACATTGCCGACCACATCACCTTGTGGGGCCTGCGCCTGAAGATCTGCCAGGGTTTCGACCAGTACGCCAACGTGCGTCCCACGCGCATCCTGCCGGGCATCGATGCCCCGCTCAAGCGCTGCACGCCCGAGCAACTGAACTGGGTGATCGTGCGCGAGAACTCCGAAGGCGAATACTCGGGCGTCGGCGGCCGCGTGCATCAAGGCCATCCCATCGAGGCCGCGACCGACGTGTCGATCATGACGCGCGCCGGCGTCGAGCGCATCCTGCGATTCGCGTTCAAGTTGGCGCAGTCGCGGCCGCGCAAGCTGCTGACGGTCGTCACCAAGTCCAACGCGCAACGCCACGCCATGGTGATGTGGGACGAAATCGCCGTGCAGGTCAGCCGCGAATTCCCTGACGTGACCTGGGACAAGGAACTGGTCGACGCCGCCACCGCGCGCATGGTCAACCGGCCCGCGACGCTGGACACCATCGTCGCCACCAACCTGCATGCCGACATCCTGAGCGACCTGGCGGCCGCGCTGGCCGGCAGCCTGGGCATCGCACCCACCGGCAACATCGATCCCGAACGCCGCTACCCGTCGATGTTCGAACCCATCCACGGCTCCGCCTTCGACATCATGGGCAAGGGACTCGCCAATCCGGTCGGGACGTTCTGGTCGGTGGTGATGCTGCTGAAACACCTGGGCGAAACCGAGGCGGCGGCACGGCTGATGCAGGCCATCGAAAGCGTCACCGCCGATCCCGCGCTGCATACGGGCGACCTGGGCGGCCGCGCCACGACCGAGCAGGTGACAAATGCGGTCTGCGCAAAGCTGGCGGAATCGGCGCAGGCCAAGGCGGCGTAGGACGGATTCCGGTGTCAGACACCCCCCCTTGATGTAGGACGGTTTCCGGTGTCAGACACCCGAATCCGTCTTACGTCTTCGGGACAACCGGTCAGGTACGCGGACATCAGATCCGACCCCTGCGCCCGGCATCACAACAACAAGCGAAGTTCATTCGTAGTCAGGAGACAAATCATGCATAAGAAAGCGATGACCGCGCGCGCCCTGGCGTTCGCTTGCCTGATCGGCGTTTCATTCGCGGGCGGCGCGCAGGCGCAGTCCTATCCGGCGCGGCCCGTGAGCTTGATCGTGCCGTTTCCGGCCGGCGGCACGACTGATGTGCTGGCTCGCGCGCTGGGACAGGAGCTGGCCAAGAGCCTGGGCCAGCCGGTGGTGGTCGAGAACAAGCCCGGCGCCGGTTCGACACTGGGCGCGGATTATGTCGCCAAGGCCGCGCCGGACGGTTACACGTTGCTGATGGGCGCGGTGCATCACACCATCGCCACCAGCGTCTACAAGAGCCTGCACTACGACTTCCAGAAGGACTTTGCGCCGGTCACCACGGTGGCGCTCGTGCCCAATGTGCTGGTCGTCAATCCGAAGCTGCCGGCCAAGGACGTGGCGTCGCTGTTGAAGCTGGCGCAGGCGTCGCCCGGCAAGCTGACCTACGGCTCCAACGGCATGGGCACGGGCCAGCACCTGATCGGCGCCCAGTTCGAGCGCGCGGGCAATGTGCAGTTGCTGCATGTGCCGTACAAGGGTAGCGGTCCGCTGACGACCGATCTGCTGGGCGGCCAGATCGACATGTCGTTCGACACGATCACGCCGGTGCTCGCGCACATCCAGAGCGGCAAGCTGCGCGCGCTGGCCGTCACCACCAACCAGCGTTCAGCCGCGCTGCCGGATGTGCCGACGATGGAAGAGGCGGGTCTGAAGCCCTTCAACATGGGCACGTGGTTCGGCGTGCTGGCGCCGGCCGCCGCGCCCAAGGAGGTGGTGGACCGGTTGAATGCCGAGATGGTGAAGATCATCCGTTCGCCGGACTTCACGCGCCGGATGGCGGAGATCGGCGCGGTGCCGATCGGCGACACGCCCGCGGAAATGCAGGCGCGCATTGGCGCCGATACCGCGAATTACGCGAAGCTGGTCAAGGAAGCGAAGGTCGCGGTGAATTGAGACAGCCGGGCGGGGAAGGGCGCGGCCTTCGTGGCCGCTGCCGCTCCAGGCGTTGCGTCCACCGTCAGGCCCGAATCCATCCTCGCGCAATCGGCAGGGCCAGCACCTTGCGATATAAGCCCTGAGTCACGGCAGTCAAGGGGACGCCCGCACGGCGCCACATGGGAATCGTGACTGCGGCAGCCACGGGCGCCAGCAACAATCCGCCGGCGATATCCAGGGGGAAATGCACGCCCAGATAGACGCGGGACGTTCCCACGAGCACGGCGCCTGCCAACGCCAGCCAGCCCCACCCCGCCCACCGCCGATCCAGGATCAGCGCAAAGGCGAAGGTCGCGATGATGATCGTGTGATTGCTGGGAAAGGACGACGTCGCCTTGTGCGTGAAGAAGGCGTGTCCCAGGTTGATCGCGAACGGCCGCGGATGCGGCCACAGCACGCCGCACAGGTAGCTGGCGGCCAGCGCCACGGCGATGCTGGCCAGCGCCTTGAGCATCAGGCTGCGCTGGGCTTCCTTGCCCCACAGCCACACGGCGGCCATGACGCCCGGAACCAGCAGGATGAGCTTGTTCGCCACCAGCATGGCGGCGTGAATCTGCCAGACCGGCGCGGCGGGGTCGGCGTTGATCAGAAGAAAAAGGGACTGGTTGAAGCTTTCCAGGAAATCCATGACACGTCATCGCAACGTAATAATTTGATTGCTGCGATGGTAGACGGACTTCCCTTCAGTTTCCTTGCAAAAAAGACTGAGGGGGTCCTGCGGTTTGAATCTTGACCCGCTCTCGTGTCCCGGTGTTGGCGGGAAAACCGAATTAACGCCCTTCTGGCAGGGAGACAACTACAGGTATGTCGTCTTTGCAAACTATTTTCTTGCCGTCTTCGGGGGATGGAATGCCTTCGACTGTTTGTATTGGTAGAACTGCGTTGAGTGCGAGAACGCTTGGATCATAAAATTCGGCAACTATGGATTTTAAATCTATCGAGAATACATATCGGTAGTAACTCCTGGTGATGATGTCATCGTTTTTTCTGGGGCCTGTCTGTATTACCAGATCGATGGTGTTTTCATTGCAGCCATGACTCTCTACTGCAAACAATCTTTCTGTATTTTCCAGGTTCGGGTCGTCATTCGTGATTTTTAATATTGACTTGCCCATCAGTTTTGCTTCGATTGCTTTCCCCCGGGTCGATGAGGCGTTTTCGATAGTAAACGCATAGTTGCCTTTTTTGACAGTCATGGGCCGGCCCGTCATTTCGCGCATGAACAGCTCTGCGTTAGACGGTATTGCATATTCCGCTAGTGAGGTAAACGGCAGCGCAGCAAGCAACGCAACCGCGAATTTGAGTGAGTTCATGATCCGACTCCAGAAGGTTTCACTTGTGATTATTAGAAAATTCAGAAAATACATCCCGGAATGTGCGGTTCACCCAACATTCTTTGACATGTTTCCGGCGATCTTCATAGCTGTCAGTTCCTTCATTTATGATTTTTGTGACTTTATCAATAGCATCGTCGCCGATTCCACTATCAGCATGTACGTACAGGCGATTATCTAGCCAGAACACAAGGGCGGAGCGAACTGCGTATATGGGTTCGCTTACCTTATCGGGATACTTCTCAAAATCAACGTTTCCTCCCCAGATCCGCTGATGGGAAGCGCTGAAATTCTTGTAATTGGTGCGCCCCGTCAATTGCTTTAATCCTCGGCCGCGGTAAAGCCAACCGTCGCCCGGTTCAGTGTTTCCGAGTTTGTATCCGGCCGGCCTATGCTTATCGGCGTAGGCGTTGTTTGCTATCGCTTCTTCGTTTTTCGCATCTTGATCTGATCTTTCTCTATTTCCTCTGTAGTAGCCCAGCCTACTGTTAAATAGACCATCCGAAGAGTAGTTCAGGTTTTCGCGAAATGATGCGCTTGTGCCTATTTCTTGTTTAACTTGACCAAAGAAGTGGCATAGGCGAAATTCACTGTCAAGTTTTCCTGCGTCGAGATTTTCATTTACTCCCTCGGCTATTACGGCCAATCTGGAAGCCGGCGCATGCGGAAATATGCTTTGCAGCATTGGTACAGTCACGCGGTTGGTTCCCGATTTTGAGAATATGTTTACGAGCCCTGCCCCATGAAAGTGATAAATCTTCGCGTCATCGGGCAAACCTGCATCCGCTACATCACTCCACCACCGCAGCCGCATCACGCAGTTCTTCTCTGCTCTCACGTTCTCCATTGCCCACTTCCCCAACCCCATCGCGACTTCAGATATCACGCCGAACTTACTGGCCCACGAAGGCACAAACCATTCGCTGGTGTGATAAGCGATCAAACCGCCAAGTCGTCGGGAGGCATTCCTGTCCCTCAATGCCGCATCCAGTGTCTTTTCATCCAGTTCCCCGTCATCATCCATCCCGGCCAACCGGCGAACCGCTGTGAAGAAAGGACTTTCCGGCGGCCGGGTACCCCCTCGCAGATAATCAACAAACGCCGCAGCCGTTCCTTCCCACCACGTCCCCGCGTCATTGCTGGCCGCATCCACCACTTCAAACTCCGGCCAATGCCAAGGCGTGCACCGGCGGTCCTTGTCTTTCGCCCAGCCAACGACGGGTGAGCCATCGGCTGCATGAACCTTTACGTTCACCCAGCGTTGGCCCTTGTCGTCGTTTTTCAGGGGTGTTTCGCGCGTCACGGCGATCGTCCAATCGCTACCCATGGTGACGACCACAGGGGCGCTGTCCTTGGGTTCACCCTTGATCTGATCGTCCTTGCGCAACCGCAGCAGCGTCCAGTGCCGCTCCGCCAGTTTGTCCGCGTGTTTCCGGCAATCGCGTAGAAACTGCGGGACGTCCTGGCCGCTGAACACTTCCAGATGCAGGGTCGGGCGCGAGGTGGGCTGCTCCGCGATCAGCGCTTCGTTGCTGGAAACTTGCTCACCCATATGCCCGATCAGGTCGCCCATATTGATGGGAATGGGCGGGGAGGGCGTTTCGATACTGTCGAGCGACGCAGGCGCGCGGAGTTCGTCCAGTTCCTTCAGAAAGACGAAGCCTGTTGTGTCCAGGCTGGTGATCTGCGTGCCTGCCGGTTTGGTGGCGATGCCACCTTTAATAATGCGTTTGACGGTGACCCACTTGTCGTTGCCAGCAACAGCCTCGACTTCCAGTACAGAGCCGTGAACCAGAATTCCAAGTTCATTCTGTTGTTTGCTGACAGGGGCTGACCTCACCATAAGGCCGCCGATCTGCTTGCCTTGCAAGGTCCACTTGTTCGGCGTTTGACGAACCAGGTATTGCTTTTTCGGCCACCACTTCGGCTTGGGGCGGTTGGGCGCCGCGGCGTAGCTGGCGCCGTCGGCCAGGTGCATGTACAGGCTATACAGGGTCAAGGAAGGCGCGGCGGGCGGTGGTGGGCTTTGCGCGGCCGTCGCGCCAGACGGGTTGGCTGGACGCGGTTGGCTGGGCAGCACGACGGTAGCCGTCAGCGGCCCGTCGCTAAACCATCGGTTGGGCAGGCGGGCCGGCACCGTATCCAGGCTGTAGCCAGGTAGCCAAGGTTCGTCCACCGGCGCATTTGTCCATGTGGCGGTGGACGGCGGCAGGACGCGCACCTTGATCCAGCCGTCCTGCATATCCAGCAGGGCCACACGCGCATGGACTGGCAGCCAGCCGACGGAGGGACCATTGGCGCGGGTCGCCAGCCGTGTTCCGTAATCCTGCTTGGTGCTGACCTGCGCGGCTGCATCTTGTTTGGCCGGCGCCGGCAGAGCCGGCGCTTGCAGGCGGTGCCGGACAAGCACGAAGCCTGTGGAGTATGGCCTTAAAACCGCCTTGTCTTTTGAGGATTCGACGGCGCATTCGGCGGCCGTGAGCGTTGCGTCCGGGTATTTACTGTCCAGCCGGTAGGCGACGATTTCTCCGTCTGCCAGGCACTGCGCACCGTCATCGATGGCAAAGACGTTAGCGGTCGCGCGGTCGAAGTGGATCCCGCCATGGAAATGGCCGTTGCTGCCCAGGGGGAAGTGGCCGCCCTGGGCGAGCGCCAACCCTTCATACACCGGCTGCGTGTCCGCAAACGGTTTGCCGTCCTTTGCCTTGAACGGGTAGCCCATTCGAGAAGTGGGTTTCGTCGTGTCCGACATCTATGACGTGCTCCTGCAAAATCAACGCGTGAACTGCCACAGCCAGCTTTCTTGGGCGGGTGGTGCTTCATCCGGGGTGCCGGCGATCGAGAGCGAGTTGCCTTTGCCGCCGCCTTGCTGCGATATGGACCCTTTGAGGACGACGGCGACGCCATCGAGCGTGATGCCGCCGTCCTGCAAGGTGATGGTTCCGCCCGGGCCGCGCAGACGAAAGACCTCGCCCGCCTGCAACTGGACGACGCGGGAGCGCTGGCGAATCGCCTGGCCCGTCTGCAAGGTCGCGTGGCCCTCGATGGTCTGCTCCTGGTGCCCGCCGATGTTCACCCAATGATTTGCCGCGGTCTTGTCGCGGCGGTTGTTGCTCACCTCTTCGGTGCGGTCCTTGGCGGTGTAGATGGTGTGGTTACGCCCCACCGTCAGAAAGTCATCGCGACCGATGTCGTGCCGCCGATCCTGGCCGATGTTCACCTGCTCGTCATTGCCCACCGTCTCCTTGCGGTCGTGGCCGATGGTGATGGTTTCATCGTTTTCAACCTGCTCGCTGCGGTCATGTCCCACAAACGTGGTTTCGTCGTTGTTGACGTGGATGTTCTGGTCCTTCTGCGCGTGGACGTAGATCTCTTCCTGGTCCTTCTCGTCCTCGAAGCGCAGTTCGTTGAACCCTTCGCCCTTGTGCGTCTTGCTCTTGATCGTCATCCGCGTCTTGTGGCGCGGCAGTTCGTAGGGCGGCAACTGCAGGCGGTTGTAGACGCGGCCGGTGATCACGGGCTGGTCGGGGTCGCCGTCGAAATACGACACGATGACCTCTTGCCCAATGCGGGGGATGGCGATGTGGCCCCACGTCGCCCCGGCGATGTTCTGCGAGACGCGGATCCAGCAGGAGCTGAACTCGTCCTCTTTGCCCAGGCGGTCCCACGGGAACTGGACCTTCACCCGGCCATACTCATCGGTATAGATCTCTTCGTTGGGCGGGCCGACGACGACCGCGTTCTGCGGTCCGTCAAGGGTTGGTCTAGGCAGCGGCTCCGCGCGCCACTCGGCGTCGTCCGGGACCAGCTCGGCCTCGTACTGGTAGTGGGTGCCCAGCGCGGCCTCCGCGCTTTCCTCGGCCTGGCTGGTGTGTTGCGTACCTCGGTGAATGATGCGGACCGGGCGCCAGCCGCGGTTCAGGTCTTCGCGTGGATGACCGGCCAGCGTGAAGGAGATTCCCGGCTGCAGTCGCGGGTCATCGCCTTCGACCAACGCAATACGCGCGTCGCGCCGGTGCCCGCGTAGGCGGTTATCGGTAAAGGACCTGCCGGCCTCGTCGAACTTGGCGCGCGCAGGATAGTCGTAGCGTTCGTAGCGGCGGCCCTGATGGTCAAGGTCTTGCCCGTCGCGGCTATGCTGGTGGGTGTAGCGGGGATGGTGAAAGGTGTAGTCGCGCTGCGTCTGACGCGCGGTTCGCACGTTTTCCGAATAGGCGAATCGCCGCAACGCGGGCTGCGGTTGGTCGCCACCGGGGATGGGGTTGTACTGCACCGGCTCATCACCGACGCGGCCATGGATGAACAGGCGGTCGCTGTGGACCAATTGATGGCCCTCCGCGCTATGGCGGAAGGAATAGAAGAAGCCTTCCTCGCGCATGATGCGCTCGACGAAGTGGTAATCGGTGTCGCCGGCCTGCACGCAGTATTCGCGCGCCTGATGCTCGGTGGTGCCGCGTTGCTCGTAATCCTGGGTCAGACCATGCGCCTTGAGCACCGCCTCGGCGATCTGCGGAACAGTGACCGACTGAAAGATGCGCCAATCGGAACTGAGCTTGAGGCGCGCCAGACGCGGCTCGACGATGGCCGTGTAGCGCGTGCGGCGAAAGCCCGTGTCGCCTTGGACGAACGACGAGACGGCGCCGTGCACGTAGCGCACGGGCATGGAGCCGTGCCAGATCGTGAGCAACGCGGCGCGGTCCAGCACCGTGCCGAAGTCGATGGCGGCGTTGGCGCTGGCCAGGTCCACTTCCAGCAGGAAGGTCTCGGAAAGCCCCTCCTGCAGCGTGAATTGAACGACTTCGAAGGATTCGTCGCCGATGGCAAATGTGAAGCGCAGATTGGATTGGGTTGGCATGGCAGGCTCCGGAGCAGCATTGGTCTAATGCAATCTCCGTGCCAGCGTGGTCGCACGTCGAAATTTGTGCTTTCTTATCAACCGCTTAGCGATGTCTCGCCGCGAATCCCGCCGCTCTCGAATCGCCCAAAATGGCGAGAAGTGTTTTTTTTGATGGTTTTTCGGGCCAACTATGACCCGGATTCTTTTAAGCGATTGAAAACAAACAAATAAAGATCGGGCCAGCTTTGGCTCGGCCGGGCCAAAGCTGGCCCGATCGTTGAGCCTTAACTAACTGCAGCCAGGACGGGAGGCTGCGGTGGCGCGAGCGCGCCCGCGTCTATTTCTGGATGCGATTGCCCTGCGCGTCGATAACCGGCTCGCCGCTTTCCTTCGAAAAGGCACCCTTCTGCGGCGACGGAAGAATGTCCAGCACCAGCTCGCACGGCCGGCACAGCTTCGCGCCCAGCGGCGTCGACACAAAGGGGCGGTTCAGGAGGATCGGATGCTGCTCGATCGCGTCCAGCAGCGCGTCATCCGACAGCGACGTGTCGTCCAGGCCCAGTTCCGCATAGGGCGTGCCCTTTTCGCGCAGCGCGTCGCGCACGCTGATGCCAGCCTGCTTGAACAGCGCCTTGAGCGTGTCGCGCGAGGGCGGCGTTTCCACGTACAGCACGACCTGCGGCTCGATGCCGGCATTGCGGATCAGGCCCAGCGTGTTGCGCGAGGTGCCGCATTTGGGGTTGTGATAGATGGTGACGTCGGACATGAGGGCTCCTGTTTTGGGTGTGGCGCAATGCAAAACCGGAGCATAGTCCATTCGCGGCGCCGTACCGTGGCCCCGCGCCACCCATCACACCGACAGATGACGCCGCACGTCCTCGCCGTCAATGGCATCGCGCCCGCCGCTTGCCACCACTTCACCGCGCGACAGCACCACGAACTGATCCGCCAACTCGCGCGCAAAATCGAAATACTGTTCGCACAACAGGATCGCGATGTCGCCGCGCTGGCGCAGCATGTGAATAACCCGCGCGATGTCCTTGATGATGGACGGCTGGATGCCTTCGGTGGGTTCGTCCAGGATGATGAGTTTCGGCTCGGCCACCAGCGCCCGCGCGATGGCCAACTGCTGTTGCTGCCCGCCGGACAGATCGCCGCCGCGCCGCGACAGCATGCTTTTCAGCACCGGGAACAGCTCGAAGACTTCTTCCTTGATGCGGCGGGCGCGGGCCGCGGGCTTGGTCGCCATGCCCATCAGGATGTTTTCTTCAACAGTAAGCCGCGCGAAGATGTCGCGGCCCTGTGGCACGTAAGCCATGCCGCGCGCGGCGCGCTGGTGCGGCGCCAGGCGGGTGATGTCGGCGCCGTCGAAGGCGATGCCGCCGCGCGCCACGGGCAGCACGCCCATCACGCACTTGAGCAGGGTGGTCTTGCCCACGCCATTGCGGCCCAGGAGCGCCAGGCATTCGCCTTGCCGCACCGACAGCGACACGCCGCGCAAGGTGTGGCTGCCGCCGTAGTATTGGTCGATCGTGCTTACGTCCAGCATGTTCAGCGCCCCAGATAGACTTCGATCACGCGCGGGTCGGCCTGCACGCGGCTCATCGGGCCTTCGGCCAGCACCGATCCTTCGTGCAGCACCGTCACCTTGCCATCGCCCGCGATCTGGTTCACGAAGTCCATGTCGTGTTCCACCACCATCAGGGAATGCCGGCCGCGCAGTTCGTTCAGGAGTTCGCCGGTGCGTTCGGTCTCGGCGTCGGTCATGCCGGCCACGGGTTCGTCCAGCAGCAGCAACTGCGGCTCCTGCATCAGCAGCATGCCGATCTCCAGCCACTGCTTCTGGCCGTGCGACAAGAGGCCCGCGGGCCGCCAGACCTCGGGCCGCAGCCGGATCAGATCCAGCGTCTCGCCGATGCGGTCGGCCTGTTCACTGGACAGCCGCGAGAACAGGGTGGGGCGCACGCGCTTGTCCGTCTTCATCGCCAGTTCCAGGTTTTCGAATACGGTGTGCTGCTCGAACACCGTGGGGCGCTGGAACTTGCGGCCGATGCCTGCGTGCGCGATCTGCGCCTCGCTCAGCGTCGTCAGGTCGATGCTCTGGCCGAAGTAGGCCGTGCCCGCCGTGGGCCGCGTCTTGCCGGTGATGACGTCCATCATCGTGGTCTTGCCCGCGCCGTTGGGGCCGATGATGCAGCGCAGCTCGCCCACGCCGATGTCCAGCGTCAGGTCGTTCAGCGCCTTGAAGCCGTCGAAGCTGACCGTGATGCCTTCCAGGTACAGGATGGCGCCGTGACTGGTGTCCAGGCCCTTGGGGCTGACGCGGCCATAGCCGGCGTCGCCGCTCGGGCCGCCGTCCAGCATGGCCGATTCGGTGTGCGTGGTGGTCATGCCTTCTTCTCCTGGATGCGGGCCGCGATGCGGCGGGCAAGACCGACGATGCCGGTCGGCAGGAACAGGGTCACCAGCACGAAGATGAGGCCCAGCGCGTACAGCCAGTATTCGGGCAACACACTGGTGAACCAGGTCTTCAGGCCGTTGACGGCGCCTGCGCCGATGATGGGACCGATCAGCGTGCCGCGCCCGCCCGTTGCCACCCAGATGACCATCTCGATGGAGTTCTCGGTGGACATCTCGCCGGGATTGATGATGCCGACCTGCGGCACGTACAGCGCGCCGGCGATGCCGCACAGCACGGCCGACAGCGTCCACACGAACAGCTTGAAGCCCAGCGGATCGTAGCCGATGAACCGCACGCGGCTTTCGGCGTCGCGCACGGCGGTCAGCACGCGGCCCAGCTTGCTTTGCGTGACCATGCGCGCCACGATCAGCGCGCCGGCCAGCGCCGCGAGCGTCACCCAGTACAGCGTGGCGCGCGTGCCCGGCGCGGTGATGTCAAAGCCCAGGATGCGCTTGAAGTCGGTAAAACCGTTGTTGCCGCCAAAGCCCGTGTCGTTGCGAAAGAACAGCAGCATCGCGGCAAAAGTCAGCGCCTGCGTGATGATCGAGAAGTACACGCCCTTGATGCGCGAGCGGAAGGCAAAGTAGCCGAACACGAAAGCCAGCACGCCGGGCACCAGCACCACCAGCAGCATGGCGTACCAGAAGTGTTCCGTGAACGACCAGTACCAGGGGTAGGTCTTCCAGTCCAAAAACACCATGAAGTCCGGCAGGTCGCTCTGGTAGACGCCGTCGCGGCCGATGGCGCGCATCAGGTACATGCCGTGCGCGTAGCCGCCCAGCGCAAAGAACAGGCCGTGGCCCAGCGACAGGATGCCCGCGTAGCCCCACACCAGATCCAGCGCCAGCGCCGCCATGGCGTAGCACATGAACTTGCCCAGCAACGCCACGGCATAGGCGGACACATGCAGCGCGTGGCCGGGCGGAAACCACAGATTCATCAGCGGCAGGAGGGCCAGCAGGACGACGCCTGCGGTCAGCGCGGCCCACACCTTGCCCGAGAAAATCGGGCGGCGCGCCAGCAGGGTGAGGTCGGTCAGCGCGTTCTGTTTCATTCGACGCTCCGGCCCTTGGGGGCGAACAGGCCTTGTGGCCGCTTTTGGACGAACAGCACGATGAGCACCAGGATGGTGATCTTGGCCATGACAGCTCCCGCGTAAGGCTCCAGGAATTTATTCACGCCGCCCAGGCCGAGTGCGGCGATGACGGTGCCGGCAAGCTGGCCCACACCGCCCAGCACCACCACCATGAACGAGTCGACGATGTAGCCGCGGCCCAGATCCGGTCCCACGTTGCCCAGCTGGGACAGCGCCACGCCCGCCAGCCCGGCGATGCCGGAGCCCAGGCCGAAGGCCAGCATGTCGACGCGGCCGGTGGGCACGCCCACGCAATCGGCCATGCGGCGGTTCTGCGTGATGGCGCGCACGAAGAGGCCGAGCCGCGTGTGGTTCAGCAGCGCCCACACCAGAAACACCACAAAGAAGGCAAAGCCGATGATGACGATCCGGTTGTAGGTCAGCACCAGCCCGCCCAGCACGGTCACGCCGCCCGACATCCAGCTGGGATTGCCGACTTCGACGTTCTGCGCGCCGAACAGCGACCGCACGCCCTGCATCAGCATCAGGCTGATGCCCCAGGTGGCCAGCAGCGTTTCAAGCGGGCGGCCATACAGCCAGCGGATCACCGTGCGTTCCAGCGCCATGCCCACCAGCGCCGTCACTACGAAGGCAAGCGGCAACGCGGCCACGACATACCAGTCCAGCCAGCCCGGCAGCCAGGCGCGGAACACGGTCTGCACCACGTACGTGACGTAGGCGCCGATCATCAGCAGCTCGCCGTGCGCCATGTTGATGACGCCCATCAGGCCGAAGGTGATGGCAAGTCCCAGCGCGGCCAGCAGCAGCACGCTGCCCAGGCTGATGCCGTAAAAGAGATTGCCGGCCCATTCGATCGTGGCCAGGTGCCGGTCGATCTGCTTCACCGCGTTGGCGGCCGCCTCGCGCACGCCGGCGTCGGGTTCCGCGTAGGCGCCGTCGCGCTCCTGCGTCAGCGCGGCCAGCGTGGGCCGGAAGGCCGCATTCTTCGTGTCGCCCAGCACCTGCACCGCGTGGCGGCGCTTGGCGGGGTCTTCGCTTTTCAGTTCCAGATTGGCCTGCGCGATCAGCAGCGCGTCGCGCACAGCCTCGTTCTTCTCGTCCGCCAGCGCCTTTTCCAGCATGGGCAGGCGCGCGGGGTCGCCGGTCTGCTGCAGCCGCCGGGCCGCGGCAAGGCGTTCGCTGGCGTTGTCGGAGAACAGGCGGGATCCCGCCAGCGCGGCCTCGATGGCGCGGCGCAGGCGGTTGTTGATGGAAATCGTGCCCGCGTCCGCGGGCAGGTCCACGGCCGCGCCGGTGGATGGGTCGGTGGCGCGCGGCCCGCCGGTGCCGATCAGCACGCGGCCGTCCGCGGTGGCGTAGAGCTGGTCGTTGCCCAGCGCCTGCAGCACCGCGGCGGCGCCGGGGTCCGGCAGTTGGCCCAGCGCGGCAATCGCTTGCAGCCTGGCGTCGGTGTCGTCGCCGGCCAGCGGCGCAAGCAGGGCCTGGTCCACGCCGGCGGCGGCCGCGGGCGCGGCCAGCGCCGGCACGGCGATCAGCCATGCCAGGAGGAAACGACGCAAGAAGTGTGCGATTGCCGCGATGCGCATGGCTGCCTTTTCCTTGGGGCGGGTTGAGACTGGGGACTAGAGACCTTGCTTGCCTTCGTTGCCCGGGATGTACGGGCTCCACGGCTGAGCGCGGATCGGGCCCTTGCTCTTCCACACCACGCTGAACTGGCCGTCCGCCTTGATCTCGCCGATGTAGACGGGCTTGTGCAGGTGGTGGTTGGTCTTGTCCATCTCGATCGTGTAGCCGTCCGGCGCGTTGAACTTCTGCCCGCCCATCGCGGCGATGACCTTGTCCACGTCGGTGGTCCTGGCCTGTTCAACCGCCTGCTTCCACATATGGATGCCGATGTAGGTGGCTTCCATCGGATCGTTCGTCACGACCGTGTTGGCGTTGGGCAGGTTCTTGGCCTTGGCGTAAGCCTTCCACTTTGCGATGAACGCGTCGTTGACGGGGTTCTTGACGGACTGGAAGTAGTTCCACGCGGCCAGGTGGCCGACCAGCGGCTTGGTGTCCACGCCGCGCAATTCTTCTTCGCCCACGCTGAACGCCACGACCGGCACGTCGGTGGCCTTCAGGCCCGCGTTGCCCAGTTCCTTGTAGAAGGGCACGTTCGAGTCGCCGTTGATGGTCGATATCACGGCCGTCTTGCCGCCGGTGGCGAACTTCTTGATGTTGGCCACGATGGTCTGGTAGTCGGAATGGCCGAACGGGGTGTAGACCTCGTCGATGTCGCTGTCCTTCACGCCCTTGGAATGCAGGAAGGCGCGCAGGATCTTGTTGGTGGTGCGCGGATAGACGTAGTCGGTGCCCAGCAGCACGAAGCGCTTGGCGCCGCCGCCGTCTTCGCTCATCAGGTATTCCACGGCGGGAATGGCCTGCTGGTTGGGCGCGGCGCCCGTGTAGAACACGTTCTTTTCCAGCTCTTCGCCTTCGTACTGCACCGGATAGAACAGCAGACCGTTCAGTTCCTTGAACACCGGCAGCACCGATTTGCGCGACACCGATGTCCAGCAGCCGAAGACCACGGCCACCTTGTCCTGCGACAGGAGCTGGCGCGACTTCTCGGCAAACAGCGGCCAGTTCGAGGCGGGGTCCACCACCACGGCTTCCAGCTTTTTGCCCATCACGCCGCCGTTGGCGTTGATCTCATCGATGGTCATCAGGGCCACGTCCTTGAGCGACGTTTCCGAGATGGCCATGGTGCCCGACAGCGAATGCAGGATGCCGACCTTGATGGTGTCCTCGGCGGCGTGGACCTGCGGCATCCATCCGGTCATGGCCAACAGGCTCACGGCGGTCAGTTGCTTAAGGGCTAGTCTGCGTTTCATGGTGACTCCTGGATGGAAGGTGCCGGCCTGGCCGGCGAGAGAACGTTCTGAAAATGCAGTGGCACAGGGAGTCAAAAGCAAAACGCGTGCCAAGTTCTGGCAGGCATGTGGCTGCTGTATGAAGCGGGCGGGTTTACGCGAAGGCGCGTGGCAGTGGGGGCGCCCCGCGGACGTGATCAGAACGGTGCCGTCTGCACAGAATCGGTGCGCGATGCGCGCGATGACGGTGCGGCGTGCACGCGGCGGCCGTCGCATGCGAAGCCGGCGGGCGCGTGGTCTTGCCGCGCGTCAGAGGGAAAGCGGCGTACGCGGCCAACATGGCACGCACTTTGCTTGGGAATCCGTACTTGTATACAAGAAAGGATTCCAGCATGAATGCCGCAGCAACGCAGAAGCACCCCGCCGGTTGGACGATCGCGCAATGGCAGGCCGCCTACCGTGATGGTGCGCAGCCTGAAGGCTTGTTGGCCGGCTACGTGGCCGCGCCGGACGACGCCGAGGACAACGCCTGGATACGTCGCGTGGACCGCGTGCAGCTCGACGAACAGCTCGACGGCCTGCGCCTGCTGCTGGCCGCGGCGGGCGGCGACATCGCGCGCCTGCCGCTGTACGGCGTGCCGTTCGCCATCAAGGACAACATCGATGCGGCGGGCTGGCCCACGACCGCGGCGTGCCCCGAGTTCGCGTACACGGCCGAGGAAGATGCGACCGTCGTGCGGCGTCTGCGCGCGGCCGGCGCCATCCTGATCGGCAAGACCAATCTGGACCAGTTCGCGACTGGCCTGGTGGGCACGCGCTCGCCGCACGGCGCCGTGGCCAACACGTTCGATCGGGCCTACGTCAGCGGCGGTTCCAGCTCCGGCTCCGCGTCGGTGGTTGCGCGCGGCATCGCGGCGTTTTCGCTGGGAACCGATACGGCGGGCTCCGGCCGCGTGCCGGCCGGCTTCAACAATATCGTCGGGCTCAAGCCGACCAAGGGCTGGCTTAGCACCGCGGGCGTGGTGCCCGCGTGCCGCACGCTCGATTGCGTGTCGATCTTTGCGCTGACGGTGGATGACGCCGACAAGGTGGCGCAGGTGGCAGGCGGCTTTGACGACGCCGATCCGTATTCGCGTCCCATGCCGGCGGGCGCGGCGCTGCCGTGGCCGAAGGCGCCGCGTCTGGCCGTGCCCGCGTCGCTGGAGTTCTTTGGCGATGCGCAGGCCGCCGCCGTGTTTGACGACGCAGTGCGCGCGCTGCGTGCCGAGGGCGCCCAGGTTGAAACGATCGACTTCGCCCCGTTCAGCGAACTGGCCGCGCTGCTGTATCAAGGCCCGTGGGTCGCCGAACGTTTTGCGGCCGTGGAAGCGTTGTGGAACGAGAACCCCGGCGCCATCAATCCGGTGGTGCGCGGCATTGTCGAACAGGCCGCGAACTACAGCGCACTGGACGCGTTCAAGGCCGAGTACCGGCGCGCCGAACTCACCCGCCAGATCCATCGTGCGCTGGAAGGCTTTGACGCGCTGGTCGTGCCGACCTCGCCGTCCATCTACACCATCGCCCAGCTTGAGGCGGACCCGGTGACGCTCAATTCCCGCCTCGGTGTCTACACCAACTTCGCCAATCTGGCCGATCTGTCCGCGCTGGCGGTGCCGGCCGGCATGCGCGCCGATGGGCTGCCGTCCGGCATCACGCTGATCGGCCTGGCGTGGCAGGACCGCGCGCTCGCGCAGTTTGGCAAGCAATGGCAGGCGCGGCGGGGGCTGCCTTTGGGCGCGACGGGCATGCCGCTGCCCGCGCTGGCGACGGAGGGCGCGCCGTCCGCCGACACGGTGCGCGTCGCCGTCGTGGGCGCGCATCTGACCGGCATGCCGCTCAACCATCAACTGACGTCGCGCCACGCGGTGTTTGTCGAGAAGACGGCGACGGCGGGCGACTACCGGCTCTTCGCGCTGGCCAACACCACGCCGCCCAAACCCGGGCTGGTGAAGATGGAAAGCGGGGCCGCCATCGAGGTCGAGCTGTGGGATGTGCCGGTGACGGCCTTCGGCGGGTTCGTGGCCGAGATTCCCGCGCCGCTGGGCATCGGCACGCTGGAGCTGGCCGACGGCCGGCTGGTCAAGGGCTTCATCTGCGAACCGCGCGGCCTGGACGGCGCGCGCGACATCACCACGTTCGGCGGCTGGCGCGCCTACCTGGCCAGCCTGAACGCCGCCGCCCGCTGACTACCCGCTACCCACCCGATAACCCCGCCCTCACATCAGGGAGTCGCACCGTGTTCGATACCGTTCTGATTGCAAACCGCGGCGAAATCGCCGTCCGCGCCATTCGCACCCTCAAGCGGCTGGGCATCCGCAGCGTGGCCGTCTATTCCGATCCGGACCGCAATGCCGCGCACGTGCGCGAGGCCGATGTGGCCGTGGCGCTGGGCGGCGAGAAGGCGGCCGACAGCTATCTGCGCATGGACCTGCTGCTGGCCGCCGCGCGCGAACATGGCGCGCAGGCGATCTACCCCGGCTATGGCTTTCTGTCGGAAAGCGCCGAGTTCGCCGACGCCTGCGAGGCGGCAGGCATCGCCTTTGTCGGCCCCACGCCGCTTCAGATCCGCGAATTCGGCCTGAAGCATCGCTCGCGCGAGCTGGCTGCCGAGGCTGGCGTGCCGATGACGCCCGGCACCGGACTCCTGTCCAGCCTGGGCGAGGCGCTGTCGCAGGCCGAGCGCATCGGCTATCCGGTGATGCTCAAGAGCACGGCGGGCGGCGGCGGCATTGGTCTCTCGCGCTGCGAGAACGAGGCGGAGCTGACCGTGGCGTTCGACAGCGTGCAGCGCATGGGCGAGCACTTCTTTCGCGATGGCGGGGCGTTCATCGAACGCTATGTGGACAACGCGCGGCATGTCGAGGTGCAGATCTTCGGCGACGGTGCGGGCCGTGTGCTGGCGCTGGGCGAACGCGACTGCTCGGTGCAGCGCCGCAACCAGAAGGTGATCGAGGAAACCCCGGCGCCGCAGCTGCCGGCCGCCACGCGCGCCGCGCTGCTGGAGGCCGCCGTCAAGCTGGGCGAATCGGTGAACTATCGTTCCGCCGGCACGGTGGAGTTCATCTACGATCCGGCGCGCGACAGCTTCTATTTCCTGGAGGTGAACACGCGCCTGCAGGTCGAGCATCCGGTGACCGAGGCTGTCACCGGTCTGGATCTGGTGGAATGCATGCTGCGTGTGGCGGCAGGCGAGCCGCTGGATTTCGCGGCGATGTCGCGCGCGCCGCACGGCGCGTCGATCGAAGTGCGTTTGTACGCGGAGGATCCGCTGCGCCAGTTCCAGCCGTCGCCGGGCGTGTTGACCGAGGTGTCCTTCCCGGAAGGCGTGCGCGTGGACGGCTGGGTCGAGACCGGCACGGAGGTGCCCGCGTTTTACGACCCGATGCTGGCCAAGCTGATCGTGCATGCGGACACGCGCCAGGCCGCGCTGGACAAGCTGGCCGACGCGCTGGCGCGCACGCGGCTGCACGGCATTGCGACCAACCTGGATTACCTGCGCCAGATCGTGGCCGACGCGCGCTTTCGCGCGGGGCATCTGTCCACGCGCTTTCTGGAAAGCTTTACGTACCGCCCCGCGGCGATCGAGGTCGTGGAAGCCGGCACCTACACCAGCGTGCAGGATTATCCCGGCCGCGCGGGCTACTGGGACATCGGCGTGCCGCCGTCCGGTCCCATGGACGACTACGCGTTTCGTGTCGCCAACCGCATTGTCGGCAACGCGCCGGACGCGGCCGGCATCGAGACCACGCTGGTCGGGCCCACGCTGCGCTTTCACGGCGACGCGGTTGTGGCGTTGACGGGCGCCTCGTGCGCGGCCACGCTGGACGGTGAACCGGTGCCGATGTGGCAGCCGATCTTCGTGACGTCGGGGCAGGTGCTGGCCACCGGCCGTGCGCTGTCCGGCTGCCGCAGCTATCTGGCGGTGCGCAACGGCCTGGACGTGCCGCTGTATCTGGGCAGCCGCTCCACGTTTGCGCTGGGCCAGTTCGGCGGCCATGCCGGCCGCACGCTGCGCGTGGGCGACATGCTGCCCGTGATCCGCCCCGAGCTGGCGGGCGCCACCGCCGCGCCGCCCGAGACGCTGCCGCAGGCCGCGCCCGCGGCGCTGATCCCGGAGTACGGCAGCACCTGGGAGATCGGTGTGCTGTACGGTCCGCACGGCGCGCCGGACTTCTTTCAGCCGGAAGCCATCGACGCGTTCTTCGCGGCCGACTGGGAGGTGCACTACAACTCCAACCGCCTGGGCGTGCGCCTGATCGGACCCAAGCCCACCTGGGCGCGCGAGAACGGCGGCGAGGCGGGCCTGCACCCGTCCAACATCCACGATTGCGAGTACGCGATCGGCAGCATCAACTTTACGGGCGACAGTCCCGTGATCCTGACGCGCGACGGCCCCAGCCTGGGCGGCTTCGTGTGCCCGGTCACGATTGCCCGCGCCGAACTGTGGAAGGTGGGGCAGGTCAAGCCCGGCGACCGAATCCGCTTCGTGCGCATCGACTACCCGCAGGCCGTGGCGCTGGAGGCCGCGCAGGACCGCCGCATTGCCGATCTGGCGCCGGCGGTTCCCGCTGCGACCGAACCGGCGCCGGTGCCCGCGACCGTCTCCGAGACCATCGTGGCCGCGCTGCCCGCCGAAGGATCGCGCCCGTCGGTGTCGTACCGGCAGGCGGGCGACGGCTACCTGCTGCTGGAATACGGCGACAACGTGCTGGACCTGGCGCTGCGCATGCGCATCCACCTGCTGATGGAAGCGTTGAACGCCAACCCCGTGGCCGGCGTGCTGGAGCTGTCGCCCGGCGTGCGCTCGCTGCAGATCCGCTACGACAGCCGCGTGATCCTGCAAGGCGCGCTCATCGCCAAGCTGCTGAAGATCGAGGAAGGGCTGGCCGACGTCGCCACGCTGAAGGTGCCCACGCGCGTCGTGTACCTGCCCATGGCCTTCGAGGACAGCGCCACGCTGGGCGCGGTGCAGCGCTATCAGGAGACCGTGCGCGCCAGCGCGCCCTGGCTGCCGAACAACGTGGACTTCATCCAGCGCATCAACGGCCTGGATTCGCGCGACGAGGTGCGCCGCATCGTCTTTGACGCCAGCTATCTCATCATGGGCCTGGGCGACGTATATCTGGGCGCGCCATGCGCGGTGCCGATCGATCCGCGCCATCGCCTGCTGACGTCCAAGTACAACCCGGCGCGCACCTACACCGCCGAAGGCACGGTGGGCATCGGCGGCGTCTACATGTGCATCTACGGCATGGATTCGCCCGGCGGCTATCAACTGGTCGGCCGCACGCTGCCCATCTGGAACAAGTTTCTGAAGAACCCCGTGTTCCAGGACGGCAAGCCCTGGCTGCTGCGCTTTTTCGATCAGGTGCGGTTCTATCCCGTCACCGAGGCGGAACTGGACGTGCTGCGCGAAGACTTCCGCGAAGGCCGCGCCACGGTCCGCATCGAAGAAGAGATGTTCGACTTCGCCGCGCATCAGCGCTTTGTGGCCGAGCAGGCGGACAGCATTGCCGCGTTCCAGGCGCGCCAGAAGACGGCCTTCGATGCCGAGGTGGCGCTGTGGAAGAACGAGGACGTGGCGTTGGAGGCGCCCGCCGCGCAGCCCGAGGCCGAGACCGTGCTGCGCGACGGCGAACGTCTGGTCAGCGCCGACATGTGCGGCAACATCTGGAAGATCCCGGTCCAGGTGGGGCAGAGCGTGTCGGCTGGCGACACGCTGGTGGTGGTCGAGGCCATGAAGATGGAGTTGTCCGTCATCGCGCCGGCCTCGGGCACCGTGTCCGCCATCCGCTGCGTGCCCGGCAAGCCCGTCAACGCGGGCGATCCGCTCGTGGTGATCACCGAAGACGCCACGTGCGTCGTGACCGGATGATGCGGCTGGAAGCCGTCCAGGCGGGGCCGGCCATCCGCCCGTCGCCGGCGCTGGCCGGCTCGCTGGCCGATCAGGTCTACCAGCGCATCAAGGACGACCTGTTCGGCTTCCGGATGTTGCCCGGCGAACGCTTCACCGAGGCCGATCTGGTGGCGCGGCTGGGTGTAAGCCGCACGCCGGTGCGGCTGGGCCTGGCGCGGCTGGAACGCGAAGGGTTCGTGCTGGCGCGGCCGCGCAGCGGCTGGCAGGTGCGGCCCTTCGATTTCGAGCGCTTCGAGGCGCTGTACGACGTGCGCGTGGTGCTGGAGCTGGCGGCGGTGGACAAGCTGTGCGCGCGGCAGGACATGGATCAGGCCGGGATGCTGGGCGCGCTGACCGACGTGTGGCTGGTGCCGCCTTCGCAGCGCATTCTGGACGGCCGGCTGGTGGGGCAACTGGACGAGGCGTTTCATTGCGCGCTGGTGGCCGCGGCCGGCAATCCCGAGATGGCGCAGATCCACCGCGACGTGACGGAGAAGATCCGGATCGTGCGGCGGCTGGATTTCACCAAGGACTTCCGTGTGGATGCCACCTATGACGAACACGCGGCCATCCTGCGCGCGGTGCTGGCGCGCCGCACCGATGAGGCCGCGCGCCTGCTGCGGTCCCATATCGACATGAGCAAGGCCGAGGTGCGCAAGATCACGCTGCACATGCTGCACGAGGCGCGGGCGCGCGCCGGGTGAAAGCCAGGCCCCGTCTCAGCCCTGAAGCTGCCGATAGACTTCCTGCGACACGCGCTGCAGCTCATCACGGCTGACGGCGCCCGACAGCGCGTAGCCGAACTCGCCCTCGACCCAATAGAACACCCGCACCGGCCCTTCCTGCGTGAACTGGAAGGCGGTCTGCCCGCCCGCCGCTTCCCGCGTCACATACAACGTCAGGCGCTGGCCGTCGGCCGCGCCGTACATGAATTGCGCGACGGGGCCCGCGCCGCCGGGCAAGAGGCGGCCGCCGATCAGCTCGTAACCTGTTTTCGACAACGATGGCGCGCGCATCGGCGCGCCCATGCGCTTGGTCAGCCACGTCACCAACGCCTTCTCGTTGTCGCCGCTGACCTCCACGGGCCGGCCCATGTCGGGCGCAAAGACGGCATGGGCGATGGCGGCGCGCTGGGCATAGCCGCCCGCCGCGCGCTCGGGGCTGGCGGTGGCCAGCGCGGCTTGCAGATGGCGCGCGTCGACGGCGCCGCGCGCGAACCAGGCCAGGCTTGCGCTGACCGCGGCTATCGCCACGCTGGCCGCCATCGCGCGCCACGGCCACGTTCTTGCAGGGGCGCGCAGCGGCAGGCGAAGCGGCAAGGGTTCGTCCAGCACGGGATCCAGCAAGGCATGCAGCGCGCGCCGCTGCGCCTGCCAGTCGTCTACGCGGTTCTGGTCCTGCGGATGCGCGGCCAGAAAGGCGGCCACCTCGGCATGACGCGCGGGCGAAAGCTGGCCGTCCGCGTAGCCGTGCAGATCGGCTTCGGTGATCGGCGTGCCTGCGGCGGGAACCGGATGAAGGCGTTTGTCGGTCATGGCATTTCACGCGGGGTGGGAACAGGCCGCAGACGCGGCGCGGCATCGCGGCCCCGCATCAGCGCGCCGAGCTTCTCGCGGGCGCGCGACAGGCGCGACATGACGGTGCCGATGGGCACCGCCAGGATGCGGGCGGCCTCCTGGTAGGAAAGGTCTTCGACGGCGATCAGCAAGAGGACCTCGCGCTGCTCGGCCGGCAGGGCCTGCAGGCAGCGGTCCAGGTCGCGCACTTCAAGCTGATCGGTCTGGGTGGCGCGCACCGGCGCATCGGGCAGGTCGCCCGGCGCCGTCTGGTCGGTGCGCCGGCTGGCGGCGCGCACGCCGTCAATGAAATGGTTGTGCATGATGCCGAACATCCAGGCACGCAGTTCGCCGCGCCGCTGCCAGCGAGAGTAGCGGCTCCATGCGCGCTCCAGCGTGTCCTGCACCAGGTCGTCGGCCCGGTCGGGGTCGCCCGTCAGCCCGCGCGCGTAACGCCGCAGGCTGGGGATGCAGGCCAGGATCTGGGCTTCGTCTTCAGCGCGCATGGTCTGATCGGGCGGGTGTCCGGATCAGGGTTTGACGACGTGCCAGATTTCCTTGAAGTTGTCGCCGGTCTTGTCGCCCGGCTTGGTGTCCTTGGCGAACAGGTACAGCGGCTTGTTCTTGTAGGCCCATTGCTTGCTGCCGTCGGGGCGGGTGATGACCGTCAGGTCGCCCATCGGCTTGGCGTCGCCGGCGGCCATGGCGGGCGGCCAGGCCTTCGCGCAAGCGTCGACGCAGACGCTCTTGCCCGCGGAGTCCTTGTCGAAGGTGTACAGCGTCATGCCGGCGTTATCGACCAGGATGCCGTTCTGGGTCTTGACGGCCTGGGCATGGGCGCCGGCCGAGAACAGGGCGGCGCAGGCGAGAGCCAGGGCCGCGGCGGTGTGTTTGCGCATGGTGTGCCTCGTAGAAGGGAAGGATTGGGGGACTGCCCTCTACGGACGCCGGCCGGGGCCGCTTTATTCCAGCGGTCCGGAAAAAAGCTGCCGCGAAGGGGTCAAGCGCCCGGCCGGACCGCGCCGGGGTCATACCGCATTTCATGCTCCAGCTCGGTCTCCTTCACGGAAGTGAACCCCAGCGCCTCGTACAGCCGCCGGGCGGGATTGCCTTTCAGGACGCTCAGGGTGACGGGCGCACCTTCCTTGTCCGCCCGGTCCAGCACCTTGGCCAGCAGCCGGCGGCCCAGGCCCTGGCCCTGGTAATCCGGATCGATCTGAATCTGCACGATGCGCCAGCCGGCTGGATCACGGTAATGCTTGAACAGCCCGGCGGGCCGGCCGGCCAGCCAGACGATCTGGGCGTCGTCGAAGTGGTAATGGATGCGCGCCAGGTGATGGTCATCGTCATGCGGCGCGCCCGCGCGTTGCAGATGGGCGGTCATCGTGCGCTTGCGCAGGGACAGCAGAAACGGCACGTCTTCTTCGGTGGCGGGCTGCAACGCCAGATCGGGGGTGAGGCTCATGTTGCGGTGCGATGGGAAGGGGGGAACGCCAGCGCCGCCGGATGGCGGGCGGGTTGCCTGACGTTATAGATCGGATGGAGGGTGGGCGCCAGTGCCTAACCCTTCAACATCCCCAACGGCTCCGGCCCAAAATGCCGCAGATTCGGAAACACCGTCCGCAGATCGTCCCGGCTGGCGCCGAACCACGCGCCCAGGTCCGCGCCCAACTGATCCACCGACGTGGTGGGCAGCAGCCGGCCGTTGTCCACGAAGCCCGGCCCGTTCAGCGCGATTTCCGGGTGGGCGCCGTAGCAGCGGCCGCCGTTGACCGCGCCGCCCAGCACGAAGTGGTGCGAACCCCAGCCGTGATCCGAGCCGTTGCCGTTTGAACCCAGCGTGCGGCCGAACTCGGAGGCCGTGAAGGTGGTGACCTGATCCGCCACGCCCAGTTCCGACAGGGCCTTCTGAAACGCGGCCAACGCCTGGCCCATTTCCTTGAGCAACGCCGGGTGCGCGTCGTTTAGCCCCGTGTGGTTGTCATAGCCGTTCTGCGACACGAAAAACACCTGACGCCGCGCGCCCAGCGTGTCGCGGGCGGCGATGATGCGCGCGACGATCCGCAACTGCTGCGCGAGCGGCGTCGAAAAATCCCCCGGCACCGCGACATCCGCCAAGGCGGCCCGCAGCCGCGTGTCGGCCGAAATGGATTGCGCGGCGATGCGCGACATCTCGCGTTCCATCAGGTGTTCGCGCGGCTCGGTGATCAGGTCGCGCAGCAGCGCGGTGCAGGCGCTGGAACCGTACATGTCGCGATGCAGCAGGTCGATCTGCGTCGAGCCGTTGATGCCCACCCGATAGCCCGCCACCTTGCGCCCGGCCAGCAGCACCGTGCTGCCACCCGCCGTGATGCCGGTAAACGTGCGCTGCGCGTTGGCGCCCGCGAACAGATCCGTCAGGCGGCCCGCCCAGCCCGACGACGCGCCCTCCGGCGCCAGCGCCTGCCAGACCGATTGCTGGTCGTTGTGCGAGAACAGCTTGGGCGGCAGGGGCACGCGCGCGCCGATGTATTCGGCCTTGGTCGTGGGGACGATCAGCGGTCCCACGTTAAGCAGGGCCGCCATGTCGCCGCGTTCGTATAGCGGCGCCAGCGGCGCCAGCGCGGGGGCCAGGGCGAACTGCATGCCGCCCTGCGTGTCCGCCTTGCCGCGCAGCAGGGTGGTGCGCAACGCATCTCGGGGCAGGGCGATGTCGCTGCGGGCCGTGGAATACGCGCGGTACGACGACGGATCGTACGGAACCAGCGTGTTGTAGGGATCGTTGCCGCCGTATAGGAAAACGCACACCAGCGCCTTGTACGAGGGCGGGGCGGATTGCGCGGCGGCGGCGCCGATGGCGGCCAGGTTCAGCGCCAGTGGGGCGGCAGCGCGGGTCGCGCCCAGCGCAAAGGCGCGCAGCAGAAAGGCACGGCGGTCGAGGTCGCGGCGGTCTGTCATTTCTGCACCAGGTATTCGGGCGTGGCGGCCACCAGCATGATGGCGGCGCGAACCCGGTCGCGCGGGCGGTCCGGCGGCAGCGTGGCCACGGCCTTCGCAATGGACGCCGCCGTGCGCGCGCTGAAGGCGTCGCCCGCCAGCAGCAGCACGACGCGCGCCACCAGCGCTTCAGGGTCCTTGGCCAGCGCGATCTCGGGCGTATAGCTCGTCTGCAGGTCCTCCCAGCCGCGGTCCGCGTAGATCGCCAGGAAATTCAGGTAGCCCGCAATGCTGGTCTCGTCCGTGATCTGCAGTTCCGGTGCGACCAGATGGCGGCGGGCCAGTTCGGTGACCGGCGGCACGTAGCGCGGCCGGAAGAAGTTGAACACCGTGGCCGACCGCATCGGACTCTGTGCCAGCCGGATCGTGTTGTCCGTCGTGTCCGGCATGGCCCATTCGCCATTGGTGGAGGTGGCCCCGAACGCGCGGGCCCAGCCCGAGAAGCGCAGGATGGGCTCGCGCACCTTGCCCCAATGCGGCGAAGCAAGGTCCGGCTGGCGCGCCTCGGGATCCAGCAGAATGGCGCGCACCACGGCCTTCAGGTTGCCGCGCTGGCCCGTGCCGTCGTCGTCGAACACGGCCGACACGCGGCCCACGTACGCGGGGCTGGGATTGCTGGTGACCATGCGCTGGATGAGCTGCATGCCGATGAAGGGGCCGACGTTGGGATGGGCGCTGATGACCTCCATGGCGCGCTTGAGCGACAGGTGGCCGTCCGTGCCGGGTGGGATGACCGCGCCCAGGAAGCGCTTTTCCGCCATCGAGTGCAACGCGTTGTTCAGCGCCATGGGACGGCGGTGGAACTCCACGTTCGTCTCCGGCCCGTTGATGTCCCAGCCCGTGAAGACTTTGGCCAACCCCTGCACGTCGGCGTTGGTGTAGGTTTCGACGGGGGCGCCGTTGACCATTTTCACCGTGCCGTCCTGCTCCAGCACCAGCAGGCCGATGCTGAACAGCTGCATCACCTCGCGCGCATAGTTTTCGTCGGGGTGGCGGCCCGTCTTGGGATCTTCCTTGCGGTTGCCGCGATAGGTCAGCATGCAGCCCATCGACAGGTTCTGCGTCACGGCGGTAAGCAGGTCCTGGTAGTTGCCTAGCGCGTGCTTGGCCAAGAGATCCATGAAGCCCGCCGCGCCAAAAAGCGGCCACGACGCCGTGATGGACGACACGCCAACGACAAAGATCTCGGACAGCGAAAACGCCACCCGCGTGCGCACCTGGTCGGGCGCGCTGATGAACTTGCGCCACAACGTGGATTCCAGCGGCGCGTTGATGCCGTTGCCCTTGAAGGCTTCGGTGTTCCGGTTCTTTTGCAGCAGCCAGTCGAAGTGCGTCTGCGACGGCGCCATCGCCAGCTGCGCGTCCAGCCACGCCGCGTAGCCGACGCGCACGACGGCGTCGATGTCGGCCGGGGTGGGTCCGAACGTCGCCTGCGCCAGAAAGCGCGAAGCCTGGCCGGGGGTGGGGGAAGCGGACTGCTGCGCAGCCGCTGACGGCGTAGCGGTCATGCGCCGGGCACCTCGTCGAATGCAAAAACCTACGGTACTAAAAGCCCGGCGGGGCCTTCAATACCGTCATTCGGACGAGGGACTAGGCCAAACGCATGAGATCAGCAGGATATGACGCGTCGCGCGGGTGTCATACAGCGCGGGTCACACGGAACGCGTGATGCCGCCGTCGATGCGGATGTTCTGGCCGGTGATGTAGGACGACGCGCTCGACGCCAGGAACGCGATCAGGTCGGCCACCTCTTGCGCCGTGCCGTAGCGGCCCATCGGAATGCGCACGCGGCGGTCTTCCTTTTCGGGCAGGCTGTCGATGAAACCGGGCAGCACGTTGTTCATGCGCACGTTGTGCTGCGCGTATTCGTCGGTGAACACCTTGGTGAAGGCGGCCAGGCCCGCGCGGAACACGCCCGACGTCGGAAACAGCGCTTCCGGTTCGAAGGTGGCGTAGGTGGAAATGTTGACGATGGCGCCGGACTGCTGCTGCTTCATCACCGGCGCGACAAGGCGAGTGATGCGCACGACGTTCAGCAGGTAGAACTCCATGCCCAGGTGCCAGTCGTCGTCGCTGATCTCCAGCAGCGGGCCCTTGGGACCATGGCCGGCGCTGTTGACCACCGCATCGACACGGCCCCACTTCTGCATCGTGGCGTCAACCAGCCGGGTCAGGTCTTCGGTCGAGCGGTTGGACCCGGTGACGCCCAGCCCGCCCAGTTCCTGCGCCAACGCCGCGCCCTTGCCGGACGAGGACAGGATGGCCACGCGGTAGCCGTCCGCCGCCAGCTTGCGCGCCGCCGCCGCACCCATGCCGCTGCCGGCCGCCGTGAGGATCGCCACTTTTTCCGTGCTCATGCTCGCTCCAGTCTGGAATTCGGGAGCGGCCATTGTAGGGGCGGGGGGAGTCCGGCCCAAGGCCTGGGGGAAGGGACCAGGCGTCTATGGGTTGGGCGTCACGCGCCAGATCACATTGCCCACGTCGTCCGCGACCAGCAGGCTGCCCTGCGCGTCGATGGCCACGCCGACCGGGCGGCCTTGCGCCTGGCCGGCGTCGTTGAGAAATCCGGTCAGCACGTCCAGCGCCGGCCCCGCAGGCTGATTCTGCTCGAACGGCACGAAGATCACCTTGTAGCCGCTGCGCGGATCGCGGTTCCATGAGCCGTGCTGGCCGACGAACATGCCGTGGACAAAGGGCGCCGGCAGCTTGGCGCCGCCGGACCACGCCAGGCCCAGCGACGCGGTGTGCGGACCCAACGCATAGTCGGGCACGATGGCCCGCGCCACCAGATCGGGCCGCGGCGGCGTGACGCGCGTATCGACATGCTGGCCGAAATAGCTGTACGGCCAGCCATAGAAGCCGCCGTCGCGCACCGACGTCATGTAGTCGGGCACGAGGTCGCTGCCCAGTTCGTCGCGTTCGTTGACCGCCGTCCACAGCGTCTTGCCGTCCGGCCCCCACGCCATGCCGACCGGGTTGCGCAGCCCCGTGGCAAAGAGGCGCTTTTGCCCGCTGGCCACGTCCAGCTCCCAGATGGCGGCGCGGCCTTCCTCGATGTCCATGCCGTTTTCGCCCACGTTGCTGTTCGATCCAACGGACACGTACAGCCGAGACCCGTCCGGGCTGGCAATGAGGTTCTTGGTCCAGTGATGGTTCAGGCCAGCCGGCAGGTCGGTGACTTTCTCTGCGGGGGCGGTGATGTGCGTCTGCCCCGGCGTAAAGGGAAAGCGCACGACCGCATCGGCGTTCGCGACATAGAGGTGGTCGCCGACGAGCGCCATGCCGAACGGTGAATTCAGATCCTGCAGCAGGATGGTGCGCGTTTCGGCGACGCCGTCGTGGTTGGCATCGCGCAAGAGGGTGATGCGGTTTGCGCTGACGGTCTTGGCGCCGGCCCGCTTCATCACCAGCCCCGTCGCCCATTGTTTGATGCCGCCCGGCGCGTCCTCGGGCTTGGGCGGCGCATTGGTCTCGGCGACCAGCACATCGCCGTTGGGCAGCACGTACAGCCAGCGCGGGTGGTCCAGTCCGCTGGCGTAGGCGGTCACGGCGAGGCCTGCGGCGGGCGTCGGTTGCGCGCCGGCTTGCCAGCCCACGGCCTTGGCGGTGTTCACCGTGGGAATGAGCGTGGTGTTGGGCGGCGGCAGTTGGGGATCCGGACCCATGCCCGCTTCGACAGGCAGCTTGGCGACTTCGCCGCAGGCGCTGAGCAGCGTCAACGCCAGGGCGGCCGCCGGCACGATGCGCAGGGCTTGCATCATGCGCGCCTACTTCACCAGCGTGACCGGCACGGCGGCCAATTGCACGACCTGGTTGGCCACCGACCCGATCAGGATGTTGGTCAGCTTGCCATTGCCGCGCGTGCCCATGACGATGCGCGCGCAGCCGTGGTCCTGTGCATAAGCCGCGATTTCCGCGGGCGCGTTGCCGAAGACCACATGGCTGACGTAGTCCACGCCGGCCGAATCCAGCGACTTGCGCGCCTCTTCTGACGCTTCGCGGCCTTCGCGGGCATAGAAGTCATTGATCATGTCCTGCGTGATCAGGCGCGACACCCCGGCGCGTCCGCGCGGCGGCGTCTGGATGTTGATGAGGTGGATGCGGGCGGATTGCGCGCCCTGCGCGAGGCGGCGGGCGTACACGACGGCGCGGTCTGCGTTGTCGGAGCCGTCGACGGGAACAAGGATATTCAGCATGGCGGCTCCTTACTTGACCAGCGTGACCGGCAGTTCGGTCAGGGACAGCACGCCCGTGGCGACCGACCCCATGAATAGCGCCGACACGGAACCCAGGCCGCGTGTCCCCATGAAGATTTCATTTGCGCCGGTTTCTTCTGCGACGCGCGCGATCGTCTCGGCGGCCGCGCCGGCCTGAATGTGGGTCTCGAACGGCACGCCGGCCTGCGTAAGCAGTGCGCGGGCGGCCTCAACCGCGGCCTCGCCTTCTTCCTGGTGATAGGCGTCGATCTCTTCCTGCGACAGGCCGCTGCCGAACGCGCCGGCCTTCAAGGGGATCTGGACCGTCAGCAGGTCCACGCGTTCGACGGGATCGTAGCGGCGTGCGTCGAGCAGCGCCTTGACCGCGTTCAGCGCGGGTTCCGAACCATCGACGGGAATCAGGATGCGTTTCATGAGCGTCTCCTTGCGGGCCGTAGGGGGGCGTGCGTTCCACTGTATCCCACATTCGCCCCGCCGGCGCCGCCCCGGCGATGCGTCAGATCAAGCGGATGACGTTCCGCGCCAAGCGTCGGGCACCGTGTCCGCCGTCATTGCCGTGCCCAGTAGCTGGCTTGCCAGCCGCGCCAGCGCGGGGGCGTCGCCGGTGGTATGCAAGTGCAGGCTGCCCGAACCGTGTTCAACCAGCATGCCGCGTTCCTGCAGTTGGTGACGCAGCCAGCGCGACACCGGCGCGCCCGTTTCCAGCAGCGGCACGCCGGGGCCGGCCGCGTCCTGGATGGCATCGCGCAAAAAGGGAAAGTGCGTGCAGCCCAGCACCAGCACGTCCGCGCCGGCCTCGCGCAACTCGGCCACCGGCGCGCGCACGGCCTCGGCGGCTTCGGGGCCGGACACCACGCCTTGTTCGACCAGCCGCACCCACTCCGGGCAGGGCCGCAGGAGGATGCGGACCTCGGGCGCCTCGCGCTGCACGAGCGCGGCGAACTTGGGGCTGGCCAGCGTCCCCGTCGTGGCAAAGACGCCCACCACGCCCGAGTGCGTCAGGTGCGCGGCGGGTTTGATGGCCGGTTCGACGCCGATGATGATGAGTTCGGGATGGCGCTTGCGCAGCAACGCGATCGCGGCGGCGGTGGCAGTGTTGCAGGCCACCACCATGGCGCGCGCGCCCTGCGACACGAAATAATCGGCGATGGCGCAGGCGCGGCGCTCGACGAACGCCTGGGTTTTTTCCCCGTAGGGCACATGGGCGGAGTCGGCGACGTAGAGCAGGGGCTCATGGGGCAGCGCGTCGCGGATCGCGCGCAGGACGCTCAGCCCGCCGACGCCGGAGTCGTACACGCCGATGGGGGATTCGGAAAGCATGGAAAGGCGCTGGTCTATGCAGGATGCGGTGGCGGCAAGTGTAGCGCCGGGGCAGGGGTTTATCGGCGGGTTTATCGGCTCTGCGCCGCCGGCGATGCGTCCCGCTGCCGCCGCGCCTCGTCGATCAGCTTGCGCGCGGCACCCGACAGCGGCGCGTCGCGCCAGATCAGGTTCAGCGGCGCGCGTAGCGCCTTCGGATGCGTGACGCTGACGTACACCACGCCTTCGATGTTCACGCGGCGCAGCGACGCCGGCACCAGCGACACGCCCAGCCCCGCGGCAACGAAACTCAGCGTGGAGAGCATGCGCGGCGCTTCCTGCGTGACGCGCGGGCTGAAGCCTTCGGCGCTGCAGGCGGCAATGATCGCGTCGTACAGGCCCGGGCCGCTGTGACGCCGGTACAGGATCAGCGATTCCTCCGCCAGTTCCGACAGCGCGATGCGTTTGCGCGTGCGGCCCTTCACGGTGGGATGGTCTGCCGGAAAGGCCGCCAGCATGGCCTCTTCAAGCACGGTTTCCATCTGCACGCCCGGGTCCGCGTGTGCGCCGCGGATGAAGGCGACGTCGATACGGCCTTCGGCCACCGCCTCGCGCAGTTCCCCCGTGCTGCTTTCTTCCAGCACCAGATGCACGTGTGGCGCGCTTTCGCGGAAGCGCCGGATGACCGACGGCACGAACGGATGAAACGCCGCCGACCCCGTGAACCCCACCGTCAAGCGTCCCGCCTCGCCCTGTGACACACGCCGCACGCCGTCCACGGCCTGGTCCACCATCGCGATGATGTTGCGCGCGTCATCCAGCAGCGCGCGGCCGCTTTCGGTCAGCTCCATGCCGCGCGGCAGGCGGTGGAACAGGGTCACGCCCAGCTCGGCCTCCAGCACCCGGATCTGCTGGCTGAGTGGGGGCTGACGAATGCCCAGGCGGGCGGCGGCCTTGGTCAGGTGGGATTCCTCGGCAACCGCCAGGAAATAACGCAGGAGCCGTAAGTCAACGCTTGCCATATGTGTTCGATATGAGTTTTGAACTTGTCATATATTAGACATTATCTAGCGCGAAGCGTACGCTGCAAGTTCGTTATCCACCTCTGGCGCGGTCCCCCGCCAGCTCCCATCGCCGGCCCTGCGCCGGCCACCAAAAAGATGAACGCAGCACTTCCCCTTGACGAGGCCGGCGTACGGCCTCCCCCCACTTGCGGCCAGTTGTTCTATGGATTCCTCGTGCTGGGCCTGACCGCTTTCGGCGGCGCCTTGCCCCTGGCCCGGCGCATGGTCGTCGAAAAACACCGCTGGCTGACCGGCGCCGAATTCACCGAACTGCTGGGCCTGTGCCAGTTCCTGCCGGGCGGCAACATCATCAACCTGTCCGTCGCCCTGGGCATGAAATTCCGCGGCCCGCGCGGCGCCTTTGCCGCGCTGATGGGCCTGATCCTGGCGCCGTCCATCATCGTCATCATGCTGGGCATGGTCTATGACCGCTTCCAGAACGATCCCGACATCCAGCACCTGTTCGCCGGCCTGGCCGCCGCCGCGGCCGGGTTGCTGATCTCGATGGCGGTGAAGATCGGCCTGCCGGTCATCAAGCGTCGCGACTGGCTGGCCGGCGTGGTCGCCACCGCCTGTTTCATTGCGATCGCCGTCCTGCGCATTCCGCTGCTGCCGACCATGGCGGTCCTGACGCCCCTCAGCATCCTGATGGTGTGGAGGCAACGTCGATGATCCATACCCTTGTTGCGCTCGTCCTGATCTTTACCGAGCTGTCCGTGCTGGCCTTTGGCGGCGGCAATACCATCCTGCCGGAGATGCAGCGCCAGGTCGTGCAAGTGCACGGCTGGATGACGGCCGCCGATTTTTCCGCGCTCTTTGCGCTGGGTCAGGCCGCGCCGGGGCCCAACCTGATGGTCGTGACGCTGGTCGGCTGGCACGTCGCGGGGTTGCCGGGCGTGCTTGCCACGACCATCGCCAAGTTCGGCCCGTCGTCGATCATCACCGTCATCGCGCTGGGCCTGTGGGAAAAGTTCAAGGACCGCCCGTGGCGTGGCGTGATTCAGGCCGGCATCTTCCCGATGACAGTCGGATTGGTGGCCGCCAGCGCCTCGCTTATCACCGAGGCCTCCGTGCACACGTGGCTGCTGGGCGCCATCACGGCCATCGTGGCGATCCTGGCTAGCGTCACCCGGATCCATCCTCTGTGGCTGCTGTTTGCCGGGGCGCTGGCCGGTTTGCTCGGCATCAGTTAGCGTAGGGGCCTCTCGCAAGCCCGGCGCGTGCGATATGCCCGGGGGTCGCGCTGTGGACAGGAGCCCGCCATGCAGCCGCTTAAAGAGGAAAAAGCTTCAGATAAACGCGCCCGGGGCAGCGATGCCCCGGATGACCGTGCCGGGCAGGAGACGCCCGGCGATGCCGGCGCGGCGTCAGACGCCGAACCGCTGCCGTTTTTCGATGCCCATCGCCGGCTGATGTTATGCGCCGGCATGCTGCTCGTCGTCGCGGGCGCGCTGTACGCCGCCGGTCTCCCGCCCAGCCTCGCCATCCTGCTGGGTTTTGACGCCGGGGCGCTGGTCTTCCTGATCCTGACCGTGCGCGTGTTCGGCCGCACCAGCGCCGCTTCCATGCGCCTGCACGCCCGCCAGCACGACGTCGGCCGCACCGGCGTCCTGTGGAGCAGCGTCGCGCTGTCCTGCATGGTGCTGGTCGCGCTGTGGGTCGAGCTGCATGCGCAAAGCCGAGTCGGTGCCCTGGTGGACACGCTGGCCGCCGCCGTGACCATCGTGCTGTCGTGGCTCTACATGAACATGATCTTCGCGCTGCACTACGCCCACGGGTACTACGGCCATAAGAACGCCATGCACAAGGGCCTGGATTTTCCGGGCACGGACGACCCCGACTACTGGGACTTCGCGTATTTCTCGCTGGTGCTGGGCATGACGTTCCAGGTGTCGGACGTGCAGATCGTCAACCGGCGGCTGCGGCGGATGGCGATGACGCATGGCGTCATCGCGTTCTTCTTCAATGTGTTCATCATCGCGATCAGCGTGAACGTGGCGGCGGGGCGGGCGTAGGGAAGGGGCCTGGCGCCGCGCTCCGCATGGCCTCAAACCGGAATCGGTTCGTCCACCAGGCTTTGATTGAACGCGTTCACGAACGCATGCTCGTTCGAGCCGGGGTTGTCGCGCAGATCGCGGATGGCGTCGACCAGCACTTCGGGCGCATCGCTCGCCAGCTTCTGCATCGTCTCGGCGATGAACGCGTCCAGCGGCATGGCGCGCGGATCACCGCTCTTCTTGATGAGGTCCGTGTCGACCCACGGTGGCGCGATCTCCTGCACCGTCACATTGGTGTCGCGCAGCATGAACCGTTGCGACAGCGCGTACGAATGCAGCGCGGCCTTCGACGCCGAGTAAACCGCATTGGTGGCGATCGGCACATAGGCGAGCATCGACGTGTTGTGGATGATCGTTGCGCGCGGTTGCGCCTTCAGATGCTGGATGAGGGCGGACGTGAGGCGGATCGGTCCCAGCAGATTCGTTTCCAGGATCCGCTGCGACACGGCGTCGTCGATCGTGGACGAAGGGTCATCGAACGGCATGATGCCCGCGTTGTTGATCAGCACGTTCAGCGACGGGTACTTGGCGATCAGCGTCTTGGCGACGCGGTCGATATCCTGAGCGTCCGAGATGTCGAGCTGGATGCCTTCGATACCCGGGTGCGCCGTGGCGATCTCGTCCAGCAGCGCCTGCCGGCGGCCGGCAATGATGACCGTGTTGCCCAGGTCGTGAAAAGCCACGGCCAGCGCGCGGCCGATGCCGGAAGTGCCGCCAGTGATGAAGATGGTGTTTTGCGTCAGTTGCATGTCGGTGCCTCGTTGAATGGGTGAGCGGTGTGGTCACTATGAGGCAGTTCGGTTGTGGCTCAAATGTCAATAAAGCGTCGTTTTAGGACATTGGGCAATTAAGTACATTGACGGATGCCCTTCGGCTTGAATAGCCTATATCCGTCATTTACAGACACAGGTTTGAACATGCGCCAGATCGGCCTCATTCTCGAAGACGGTTTCCAGGTCATGGGACTTGCCGCGCTCGCGGCCTTCGAGTTCGCGAACATCGCGCTGGACCGCGACGGATACCGCGTCACCATCCTGTCGGAAGGCGGGGGCCTCATCCGGTCCACTATGAACGCCGGCATCGAGACGGTCGCCCTGGGTGTCATGCCCGACACCCTGATCGTGGCGGGCGAACTGTTGCCGGGGCCGATCTCGCCCGGTCTTGCCCGCTACGTGGCGCGCGCCGCCACCGAAGCGCGCCGCGTGGCGGGTGTCTGCACGGGGGCGTTCGTCCTTGCGCAGGCGGGCCTGTTGAACGGCCGCACCGCCACCACGCACTGGGCGCACGCGCGCAGCCTGCAGGAACGCTTTCCCGAGGTGCGCGTCGACCCCGACCGCATCTTCGTGCGCGACGGCAACATCTGGACGTCCGCCGGCATGTCGGCCGCCATTGACCTGGCCCTTGCCTTGATCGAAGACGATCACGGCGCGGCGCTGGCCCGCGACGTTGCTCGGCGGCTGGTGGTCTATCACCGGCGGCCGGGCGGCCAATCGCAGTTTTCCGCCTTGCTGGAACTGGAACCGCGCTCTGACCGGATACAGCGGGCGCTGGTCTACGCCAAGGAACATCTGCGCAACCCGTTGACGGTGGAGGAGCTGGCCGAAGCGGCCCGCCTGTCGCCACGTCAGTTCAGCCGGGTCTTCCGCGAAGAGACGGGGCGTTCGCCCGCCAAGGTGGTCGAACTGCTTCGGCTGGAAGCGGCCCGCGCAATGCTCGAAGAAGGGCGGCATTCGCTGGATGTCGTGGCGCGCGATACCGGCTTTGCGGACCGCAATCGCATGCGGCGGGCGTTCCTGCGCGCGTATGGCCAGCCGCCGAGCGAAGTCAGGCGCGGGGCGCAACTGGCCGGCGCATAGTGCGGCATTGCGCCGCTGAAGCTGACAGGGCATTGAACGTTGGCCGCTGTAGGGCAATGGCCTTGCCGGCCTGATCGTGCAGTATGCGGGTTACAGTGCAGCGTTTCTTGATCTCCTCCTGAAAGCATGTCGCTATCCAATGCCGTGATCTGGTTGATTGCCGCCGCGACCACCATGGCCATCCTCTTTCGTCCGTGGCGGTTGCCGGAATACGTGTGGGCCACGGCGGGCGCCGTCGCGCTGGTGGCGCTGGGATTGCTGCCTGCCGCGCAGGCCGGCAGGGCCATTCTCGAAGGCGCCGACGTCTATCTGTTCCTGATCGGCATGATGCTGGTGGCCGAGGTCGCCCGGCAGGCGGGCCTGTTCGACTGGGTGGCGGTGGCGGCGGCCGATCACGCGGCCGGGTCGGCGCGGCGGCTCTTCGATCTGGTGTTCCTGGTGGGCACCGCGGTCACGGTGCTGTTGTCCAACGACGCCACGGCAGTCGTGCTGACGCCCGCCGTCTATGCGGTGGCGCGCGTGGTCGGCGCGCCGCCGTTGCCGTATCTGTACGTCTGCGCCTTCATCGCCAACGCGGCCAGCTTCGTCCTGCCGATCTCCAATCCCGCCAACCTGGTGGTGTTCGGGGACCGCATGCCCGCGCTGGGGCCGTGGCTGGCGCACTTTGCGCTGCCTTCCGTCTTGGCCATCGGCTCCACGTACGTCACGTTGCGGCTGGTGTTTCGCGATGATCTGCGGCAGCCGCTAAAAGCATCGCCGCCGCTGCCGCCGATGACGTGGCCGCTGCGCATGGCCGCGCTGGGCGTGGCCATTACCGCGGGGACGCTGCTCATCACGTCGGCGCTCGGCCATCGTCTGGGCCTGCCCACGCTGATCGCCGGCTGCGTGTCGGCGGCGCTGGTGCTGGCGGTGACGCGGTCGGGGCCGCTGCGCCTCATCAAGGGCGTCGCGTGGGGCGTGCTGCCCCTGGTGGCCGGGTTGTTCGTGCTGGTCGAAGGCATGGCCGCCAGCGGCGTGCTGCAGGACCTGGCGGACCTGATGCGGGGCCTGTCCGCCGGCGCCGCGCTGTGGGCCGGCGGCGTGGGCGCCGCGCTGTCAGGCAACGTCATCAACAATCTGCCGGCCGGGTTGATGGCGGGCACGCTGGCGCGTATGGCCGACCTGTCCAGCACGGCCAACGCCGCGCTGCTGATCGGCATCGACCTGGGACCCAATCTGTCGGTAAGCGGCTCGCTCGCCACCTTGCTGTGGCTGCTGGCCGTGCGCCGCGAAGGCATGCACATCAGCGCGCTGAGCTTTTTGCGGTTGGGCATCGTGGTGATGCCCCCGGCGCTGATCCTGGCGCTGGGCGCGCTGCACGTCTTCAGTTGACGCTGAATGTTCTTGAATTGACGCGGCGCGCGGGCCCGGTGATGGCCCGCGCGCCCGTCCCGTCCGGCGTCAGAACGTGCCGCGGACCGTCAGCGTGGCGTTGCGCGGATCGCCATAGAAGCTGCCCCAGCCCGGCGCGCCAATCGTCTGGTAGTAGGTCTTGTCGAAGATGTTGTTCACGTTCAACGCCGCCGACCAGTTCTTGTTGATCTGATACGCGACGCGCGCATTCCACACGGCGTAAGACCCTTGCGAGACGCGCACGGAGCGCGTTTCCGTGTAGCTGCCCGTCTGGTAGTTCACGCCGCCGCCCAGCGACCATGCCGACAGCTCACCGGGCAGCCGGTAGTCGGACCACAGGCGCAGGATGTGCTTGGGCGTGACGGTGCGGGCGAAGTTGGTGTTGGTGACCGAGGTGTCGTCCAGGAACTTCAGCGTGTTGAACGTGTAGCCCGCAAACAGTTGCCAGCCCGGCGCTACTTCGCCGCTGATCTCGGCGTCCAGGCCCTGGCTGCGCACCTTGCCGCTCGCCAGGTAGCAGATGTCGCCGGTGGAGCACACGCTGCTCAGATCCTCTTGCGCGCGGTTCTTCTGATCGACGCGGAAGAGCGCAATGGACGTGTTCAGGCGCCCATCCATCAGCTCGCCCTTCAGGCCGATCTCGTAGTTCTTGCCCACGATGGGATCGAGCACCTTGCCCGATGCGTCCACCGCGTTCTGCGGTTCGAAGATCTGCGCGTAGCTGACGTAGCCGGACCACTGCGGATTGAACGCGTAGATCAGGCCGCCATAGGGCGTGACGACGCCGTTGTCCTTGTAGGGATCGACGTACTGCTCGCCGCTGTCGCGATAGCGGCTGGTGTTCTCGTACCAGCTCACGCGCGCGCCGGCCACCAGCGTCAGCGGGTCGGCCAGGCTGAAGCGGCCGACGCCGTACACGCCGGTCTGCTTCATCTTCACGACGGTCGCGGCGCTGCGGTAGGCGTTTTCGCGCATCCAGTCATCGGTGGGCTCCGGCACATGGTGGTCCGGGTTCCATACGTTCACGGCGCGGTTCAGGCGGTTCAGCGCGAAATCGTTCTTGCTGGTCAGTTCGTTGATGCTGGCGCCAAAGCTCACCGAATGCTTGCGGCCCAGCGCCTCGAAGGCGCCGTCCACGTCCAGGTTCAGCGCCTTGTTGTGCGTGGACATGTCGAACAGGCCCGCGTACAGCATGGGCCCCAGGCCCGTCACGGGATTCACGGCGCCTTCGGTGAAGGCGTACTTCGAATCGTTGGATTCCTGGGTGGACGTGCCGGTCAGCTTGAGCGACCAGTCCTTGTTGAAGCGATGCGCCAGCTCGGCAAAGACGGTGGTCTGCTTGCCGTTCCAGTAGTTCCAGTTCTGGCCCAGCGACGTCGACCGCTTCAGGCCGATGTCGTCGCCGTTGCTGTAATGCGGCAGGCCATGGAAGAAGGGCGTGGAGCGCAGTTCCTCGTAGCTGACGCCGCCGGTCAGGGTGGTGTCCGGTGTGAAGTCATAGCTCAGCACGCCGTACAGCACGCCAGTGCGGCTTTTCGCGCTGTCGTAGAAGTACTCGCGGTCGTTGTAGCTGGCCACGCCGCGGGCGCGCAGCGTGCCGGCTTCGTTCAGCGGCGCGCTGGCGTCGATGTCGGCGCGATAGTTGTTCCACGAGCCGCCGCTGGCCAGCATCTGCACCTGGGTGTCGGCAAGCGGGCGCTTGCGCACCAGGTTGACGGCCGCGCTGGGCGAGCCGGCGCCCTGCATCAGGCCGGTGGCGCCGCGGATGATTTCCACGCGGTCCAGCGTCACGGTGTTGGTCGTGAAGCTGTCGGCCTGGGGATAGTAGAAGGCGCGGTTCACGCCGTCGAACTGGTAGCTGTCCACGCGGAAGCCGCGCGAATACACGTAGCTGCCGCCCATCGGGCTCTTGTAGAGCGTCATGCCGGTGCTGTTGGCCAGCACGTCGTCCAGCGTGTTGGCGTTCTGATCGTCCATGCGCTGGCGGGTCACGACGGTGACCGACTGGGGTATTTCCTTCAGCGTCTGGCGGCCTTTGCCGATGGTGACGACGCGGCTCGTGTAGCTGCCGGTGCCCTCGGTGACGGGGTCGTCGGTCAGACCGGTCACGGTCACCGGCGCCAGCGTGGACACGCCCGGCGTGTCCTGCGGGAGGCGCCGCAGGTGGTAGCCCTCGCCGTTGGCATTGGCGACCGCCTGCAGGCCGGTACCGGCCAGCAGCCGGGCCAGTCCTTGCTCGGCTGTGTAGCGGCCCGACAGACCTTGCGTCCTTACGCCGCGCGTCAGGGATGGCGAGGCGGCCACGGTGACCTTGGCGGCGACGCCGAACTGGCCCAGCGCCACGTCCAGGCTGGTGGGTGCGATGGCGAAGGCGACTTCGCCGGCGGATGCGGCCTGGGCCCACGACGCGGCGGGCACGGCGAGCGAGGCGGCGGCCGTCAGCGCAAGGTGGACGGCAAGGCGCAAGCGCAGGCGTGGGGACGATGACAAGGCTAGGGGGGAAAGAGAATGGCGTCGTGCCATGACTGGGGGTTTCCTGATTCGTCGATTGAAAAGCGTGGCCTCGGGCGCCTCGAGGCCTTCTCTCTGTCTTACGAATCAGAAATGGAAATCTGCGGGGCTGTTACAAAATAGTCGGATGCGCGGCCGGGGGGCGGCGTGACCCGGTGCCGGATTGGCGTGAATCAGTGCCTTCAAGCCCGGCCCACGCTGACCCAGTACCGCGTGCGATAGCGCAGCGTCAGGTCCAGCACGCTTGCAAGCACCTCCAGCGCCTTGTCGGTGTCGTCGATGCGGAACGCGCCGGTGACCTCGCGATGCGCCACGTCGGCATCGCAGCGCACGATGCCGGGGCGGTAGCGACCCAGCTCTGCCACGAAGCGGTCCAGCCGCATGCGGTTCGCGACCAGCATGCTTTCGGTCCAGGCCGGCGCCGTTCCGTCTACCGCGGACACGGGCGACAGGGTGCGGCGGTCGAACTCGGCCTGCTCGCCGGCATGCACCACCCGGCGCGCCTGGGCTTGTGCGTCCGGCTCCACCTGCACGGCGCCTTCGAATACCGCGACGTGCGTGGCGCCCCGGCTGTCGTCCATCTGGCGCACGGAAAAGCGGGTGCCGAGCGGTGTCAGCAGACCGTTTGGCGTTCTCACGCCGAACGGCCGGCCCGCGTCGTCGGTGCCCGTGGCGATCAGGATCTCGCCGCTGCGCAGTTCGATGCGGCGCTGTTGCGCGTCATAGCGCATCGCCACGGCCGAATCGGTGTTCATGGTCAGCACGGTGCCGTCGGGCAGGTGCACGACGCGCTGCTCACCCGTCGCGGTGCGATAGACCGTGCTGCCGTCCCATAGCCCTTCGCGCGCGCCCATCCAGCCCAGCGCGCCCAGGCCAATGCCGGCCGCCATCCATTTAAGGGCGCCCCGGCGCGAGCGTTGGTCGCAGTACCGCAGGATGGTCTGTCCCGCCGCGGCGTTCGATACGTTGGCGGTGGTGGCAGCTTTGAGGTCCTGACTGATGCCCTGCAGGCGCTGCCAGGCCAGTTCGTGGCGCGCGTCAGCCTGGCGCCATTGCGTACAGGCGGCCTGCGTGGCGGCGTCCGGCGCGTCGCCGGCGCGCATCATCCACTGCGCCGCCTGCCTGATGATGTCGGGATGCACCCGCTCTGTGTGCGCGGCGCTCATGCGTACAGCACCGCGTAGCAGTGCTCCCACGCCTTGATCATGTCGCGCTGCACGGCCGCCACCGAAATGCCCAGCTCGCGCGCCACGTCCAGATAGGGCAGGCCTTCCACCTGCGCCAGCACGAAAACCCGCCGCACGCGCGCCGGCAACTGCTCCATCATGCGGCACACGGCATCCAGCGCCTCGACCACCAGCGCATGCGTCTCGGGGCTGGGCGCCACGTCTTCCGTGCGTGCGGCAAGCGTCTCAAGATAGGCTTGTTCGATGGCGCGGCGGCGCGACTGGTCGATCAAAAGGCGCTTGGCGACCGTGGTCAGAAAGCCACGCGGCTCGGCAAACGCCGCGCGCGATTCGCTGCGCATGACCCGCTCGAAGGTGTCGTGCGCCAGATCGGCGGCATTCTCGGCATTGCCGGCAAGCCGGCGGCGCAGCATCTGCACGAGCCAGCCGTGGTGCTCGCGGTACAGACTGACGAATTCGGCGGAGGACGCAAAAGGGGCGGGCGGCACGGGTCTGCTGATCAGATGCTAATGGGAATGATTGCTAATTGTAGCCAATCAGCGGCGCGTGGCTATTCCTTTTCGCGCACACCGGTTTCCTGATGCCCCGAAGCCGAAGTCGCGGCCATCCCTGCAAAAGGCTGCAAGCGGCGCCCGCCCGGCGCCGCTTGCTGCTCAACCTGTAGCGGTTCAGGCTCCGGCTGCGCCCAATCTCCACAGCGACGTCATTTCCTTCGACCGCGCCGCATACAACGGATCCGACGCGTCTCGCGCCTTGCCATGCACCGGCCGCGTATCCAGCTTTTCGATCACGCGCAGTCCGGCGGCCTCGATCATCTCCAGCAACTGCTCGCGCGTGCGCAAGCCCAGGTGCTCGGCCAGATCCGACAGGATCAACCATCCTTCGCCGTTCGGCGTCAGATGATCCTTCAATCCATTCAGAAACCCGCGCAGCATGCGGCTGTCCGGGTCGTACACGGCATGTTCCAGCGGCGAGCTGGGCCGCGCGGGCAGCCAGGGCGGGTTGCAGACGATCAGCGACACGCGGCCTTCGGGGAACAGATCCGTCTGTTCGACTTCGACCTGTCCAGACAATCCCAGACGTTCCAGGTTCTCGCGCGTGCAGGCGATTGCGCGGGGATCCGTGTCGGTGGCGATGACGCGCTTGCCGCCGCGGCGGGCGATGACCGCTGCGAGCACGCCGGTGCCCGTGCCGATATCAAAGGCCACGCTGCCGCGCGGCATCGGGGTGTTGGCGATCAGGTCCACATATTCGCCGCGCACCGGCGAAAACACGCCGTAATGCGGGTGGATGCGGTTGTTCAGGGCGGCAATCTCCACGCCCTTTCTGCGCCATTCGTAGGCGCCGATCAGGCCCAGCAGTTCGCGCAGCGACGCGACGTAGGGCGTATCGCCCGGCACGTTCGCGGCTTCGCAGGCCAGATGCGCGTCGGGCGCGCGGCGCAGGGGGATGGTGTGACCGGCGTCAAAGGGAATCAGCAGCATGCCCAGGATGCGGGCGCGCTGCGACTGCACCTGACGATGTTGGTTGAAGGCCTCAAGCTGGGTCTCGACCGGTTTGCGCGGACGCTTGTCGACGCGGCGCGTGATGGCCTGCAACAGTTGGCGCGCGTTCTGGAAATCGCCGCGCCACAGCAGGCCGACGCCTTCGCAGGCATGGCGGTAGGCCATGTCGGCGGTCAGCGTGTCGTCGGCGACGATGACGCGCTTGGGCGGCGTGGCGCCGGTTTCCGAGTGCCAGCGGGCCGAGCGGGCGACGCCGTTTTCTTCCCATTGCAGTTCAGGCGCGTTCAAGATGTCGCTCCGGTGGGGAAAAGGGGGAAGGGCAGGATCATGAGAGAGGCACATAAAAGATAAGGGCGCGGGCTGCCAATGTAGCAGCTTCGCGCCCAGGGACTGGCGCGGCGCTTGCGGCGCCGCGGCATGACGGGGTCAGTGGAACAGAACGACGGCCTTTTGCAGCGTGATCCAGATGCCCCAGGCCAGCGGGATGCCGACGCAGGCCCACGCAAAGGCGATCAGTGCGGGCGGCGTGCGGAAGCTGGACCGGCCCACGCCGTGGGTTTCGGAGGCGACGGCGCGCTCGTGCGCCAGCGCCTTTTCCTTGGCCAGTTCCTCGTCGGTCATGAAGTACTTGGCGTTGACCGGGCGGATGGCCAGGTTGCACAGGAATCCCACGACCAGCATGCCCGCCAGGATGTACATAGTGATGTCATATACCTGGGCGCGCGGTACGCCGATGGACAGCTGGTACTCGCGGATGTAGTTGACGAGAACCGGGCCGAAGATGCCTGCCGCCGACCACGCGGTCAGCAGCCGGCCGTGGATGGCGCCCACCATCTGGGTGCCGAACAGGTCGGCCAGGTAGGCCGGCACGGTGGCAAAGCCGCCGCCGTACATCGACAGGATGACGCAGAAGGCGGCCACGAAGAGCGCCAGGGCGCCGATGTGGGCGGTCCAGGGAATGGCGGCGTACAGGAAGAAGCCCAGCACGAAGAAGACGAAGTACGTCATCTTGCGGCCCAGCTTGTCCGACAGGCTGGCCCAGAAGAAGCGGCCGCCAATGTTGAAGAGGCTGAGCAGACCGGTGAAGCCGGCGGCAATGGCGGCGATGGCCGCGAGCTGGTCCTTGTCGAGCTGGCCGAAACCCAGTTCAGGCTTGTCGATCAGTCCGCCGCCGAACACCTCCTGCAGCAGCGGCGACGCCATCCCGAGGATGCCGATGCCTGCCGTGACGTTCAGGCACAGCGCCCACCAGACCAGCCAGAACTGCGGCACGCCCCAGACGCGCTTCACGTGGACGTGGCGCTGCGTGATCATCACGTTGTTGACCTGTTTGGCGGGCGGCGTCCAGCCGGCGGGCTTCCAGCCGGTGGGCGGCACGCGGTAGCCCAGGGCGCCCGACATCATGAAGATGAAGTACACCAGCGCCATGGTCAGGAACGTCTGCCAGACGCCCGGCGACGTCGGCGTGGCGAAGTGGCGCATCAGCAGGTCGGCCAGCGGCGCGCCGATCATGGCGCCGCCGCCAAAGCCCATGATGGCCATGCCGGTCGCCATGCCGCGGCGGTCCGGGAACCACTTGATCAGCGTGCTCACCGGCGAGATGTACCCCAACCCCAGCCCGATGCCCCCGATCACGCCCGAGCCCAGCCACAGCATCCACATCTGATGCAGGTAGATGCCGATGGCCGAAATGACCAGGCCGCCGCACCAGCACAGGGCCGACACGACACCGGCCTTGCGCGGGCCGGCGCGTTCCAGCCAGCCGCCCCACAGCGCGGCCGAGCACCCCAGCAGCACGAAGAACAGGGTGTACATCCACCCCATGGTCGAGATCTTCCAGTCACAGCTCGTGGTGAAGAGCTCGGCCGCGAGGCTCATGTCGGGCGGGCAAGCCAGCGGTTTGGCGCCGCCGACCACCTTGGACAACGGCAGCCAGAACACGGAAAAGCCATAGGCCATGCCGATGCACAGGTGGATGGCCAGGGCGGCCGGAGGCACCAGCCAGCGCGAGAAGCCCGGCCCCGCGATGGTGCGTTCTTTGTCGAAAAAGCCCGGCCTTGAGCCGGGTAGGTCCAGGGTGGCGCTACTTTCCATGATGTCTCCTCAGGGGTGCGGCTTTATAGCGTGCGTAGCCCGGAAAAGCCCGGTGACGCCGCCTCTTTTATGGATCTGTTGCTGTCCTGCCACTTCGGGGTGGGCCGTCATGAGGCGGCCCGGGTGCGCTATGCGACGCGCGCAAGCGGGGTGAGACGCTCGCGATGTTGGGTGACCGCCTGCAGCACCAGCGGATGCAGTTGTTCCTCGCCGGCATCCCCGTCGGGGCTGCGGGCCAGGAAGTCCAGCAATTCGTTGCGCATGCGCGGTTCCCAGAATTTCTGGATGTGATTGGTGACGCCTTCCAGCGCTTCGGGCCGGTCCGGCATGGCGTCGAAGAACTGGCCGATGCGGTTGGCCATGCGGATCAGGTTGACGATTTCCATTGCTGTCTGGCGTCCGGTTCAGGTGAGGATGCGTTCGGGGTGGGTGTAGATGGCGGCGTCGCCATCGCGCGTGAAGCCCAGCAGCGTGACGTTGGCGTCGGTGGCCAGCCGGATGGCCAGCGCAGTGGGGGCGGAAACCGAGGCCAGCACGGCGACGCCGGCGGCTGCGGTTTTCTGCACCATCTCGAAGCTGGCGCGGCTGGACACCACGACGATGCCATCGCTGCCGTTGACCGCCTGGCGCGCCAGGGCGCCCGCCAGCTTGTCCAGCGCGTTGTGGCGGCCCACGTCTTCGCGGACCAAAGCCACGCCGCCATCGGCGCCCGTCCAGCCGGCGGCGTGCGTGGCGCCGGTGATGTCGTGCAGCGTCTGGCGCGCGCGCATGTCGCGCATGGCGGCCAGCACGGCCTCGATGCGGACCGGCGCGCCATTGGTTACCGGCGCCACCGGCCGCAGCACTTCGGGCAGGGTTTCCACGCCGCACAGGCCGCAGCCGGTGCGTCCGGCCATGGCGCGGCGGCGCGTCTTCAGCTGCATTTCACAGGCGGACGAGATCTCAAGCTGCACGACGATGCCGCCGCATTGCGGCAGCAGGTCGATGCCGCGCACGTCGCTGACGCTGCCGATGATGCCTTCGGACAGCGAGAACCCCACGGCAAAGTCTTCCAGGTCCGCCGGCGTGGCCAGCATGGTGGCGTGGCTGATGCCGTTGTATTCCAGCGCCACCGGGGTTTCCTCGGCCACGTAGTCGGTCTCGGCGTCGGGGGCGATGACCCCCGAGCGCACGCGGATGACCTGGGTCGGCGTGCAGTCGGGGCGGGCGGTGGTCGGCGTAGGCATGGGATCCCTGGCGTGCTGGCTGTCGGTTACTTCCCGGTCAGCGCCGCCTCGGTCTCGCGCGAGCGTTCGCGCAGGAGCTTTTGCTGGATATCCGCAAATCGCGACCATTGCCGCTGCCATTCCGAAGGCTGCGACACGCGCGTCAGCTGCACGGCCGTGACCTTGTACTCGGGGCAGTTGGTCGCCCAGTCGGAGCTGTCGGTGGTGACGACGTTGGCGCCGGACTCGGGAAAGTGGAACGTGGTGTATACCACGCCCGGCTGCACGCGGTCGGTCAGCGTGGCGCGCAGCACCGTTTCACCGGCGCGGCTCTGGATGCCGACCCAGTCGCCCTCGGCCACGCCCCGATCCTCGGCGTCCTGCGGATGGATTTCCAGCACGTCCTCGCCATGCCACATCACGTTGGGTGTGCGGCGGGTCTGCGCGCCCACGTTGTATTGCGACAGGATGCGGCCCGTGGTCAGCAGCAACGGGAAGCGGCGCGTGCTGCGTTCATCGGTGGGCACGTACTTGGTGATCATGAAGCGGCCCTTGCCGCGCACGAACTGGTCGATGTGCATGATGGGCGTGCCATCCGGCGCGTCGTCGTTGCACGGCCATTGCAGGCTGCCCAGCTTGTCGAGCTTGTCGTACGTGACGCTGGCGAACGTGGGCGTAAGCCGCGCGATCTCTTCCATGATCTCGCGCGGGTGCTTGTAGTTCATGGGGTAGCCCAGCGCATTGGACAGCGCCACCGTCACTTCCCAATCGGATTTTCCGTTTTTGGGCTCCATGACTTTGCGCACGCGCGAGATGCGGCGCTCGGCGTTGGTGAAGGTGCCGTCCTTTTCCAGGAACGAGGAACCCGGCAGGAAGACGTGGGCGTACTTGGCGGTTTCGTTCAGGAACAGGTCCTGCACCACGATGCACTCCATCGCCGCCAGCGATGCCGCCACGTGCTGGGTGTTGGGATCGGACTGCACGATGTCCTCGCCCTGGCAGTACAGGCCCTTGAACGACCCGCCCAGCGCGGCCTCGAACATGTTGGGGATGCGCAGGCCGGGCTCGGGCTGCAGCGTGACGCCCCAGTCCTTTTCGAATTGCGCACGCACGGTGTTGTCGGAGATGTGGCGGTAGCCCGGCAGTTCGTGCGGGAACGAGCCCATGTCGCACGAGCCCTGCACGTTGTTCTGGCCGCGCAACGGATTGACGCCCACGCCTTCGCGGCCGATGTTGCCGGTGGCCATCGCCAGGTTGGCAATCGCCATGACGGTGGTCGAGCCCTGGCTGTGCTCGGTGACGCCCAGGCCGTAATAGATGGAGCCGTTGCCGCCGGTGGCAAACAGGCGCGCCGCGCCGCGCACGGCCTGCGCCGGCACGCCGGTGATCTCTTCCATGGCTTCCGGCGAGTTCTCGGGCAGCGAGACGAAGTCGCGCCATTCCCGGAATGCCTTTTCCTCGCAGCGCTCGGCGACGAAGTCCTCGGCGATCAGGCCTTCGGTGGCGATGACGTGGGCCAGCGAAGACAGCAGCGCGGTGTTGGTGCCGGGCCGCACCTGCAGGTGGAAGTCGGCCTTGATGTGCGGCGAGCTGACCAGTTCGATGCGGCGCGGGTCGATGACGATCAGCCGCGCGCCTTCGCGCAGCCGGCGTTTCAGGCGCGAGGCGAACACCGGGTGGCCGCTGCTCGGGTTGGCGCCCATGACGATGACCACGTCGGTGTGCATGACGGAGTCAAAGGTCTGCGTGCCGGCCGATTCACCCAGCGTCTGCTTCAGGCCGTAGCCGGTAGGTGAATGGCAGACGCGCGCGCAGGTGTCGACGTTATTGGTGCCGAAGGCGGCGCGCACCAGCTTTTGCACCAGCCAGGTTTCTTCGTTGGTGCAGCGCGAGGACGTGATGCCGCCCACTGCGTCGCGCCCGTACTGGCTCTGGATGCGGCGGAATTCCGAGGCCGCGTAGTTGATGGCCTCGTCCCAGGACACTTCCTTCCAGGAATCCGTGATGTGCTTGCGGATCATGGGCTTGAGCACGCGTTCCTTGTGCGTGGTGTAGCCCCAGGCAAACCGCCCCTTCACGCAGGAATGGCCGCGGTTGGCCTGGCCGTCCTTCCAGGGGACCATGCGCACGACTTCCTGGCCCTTCATCTCGGCCTTGAAGCCGCAGCCCACGCCGCAGTAGGCGCAGGTGGTCACGACCGAGTGCTCGGCCTGGCCCATCATGATGACGGTCTTTTCCTGCAGGGTGGATGTGGGGCAGGCCTGCACGCAGGCGCCGCAGGACACGCATTCGCTATCGAGGAAGGGCTGGTCCTGCCCGGCCGACACGTGCGAATCGAATCCCTTGCCGGAGATCGTCAGTGCGAACGTGCCTTGCGTTTCTTCGCAGGCGCGCACGCAGCGGTTGCAAACGATGCACTTGGACGCGTCGAAGGTGAAGTACGGGTTGGACTCGTCTTTTTCGGCCTTGAGGTGGTTGGCGCCCTCGTAGCCGTAGCGCACGTTGCGCAGGCCCACGACGCCCGCCATGTCCTGCAGTTCGCAGTCGCCGTTGGCCGGACAGGTCAGGCAGTCGAGCGGATGGTCCGAAATGTACAGCTCCATCACGCCGCGCCGCAGGTCGTGCAGCTTGGGGGTTTCGGTAAAGACCACCATGCCGTTCTCGGCCGGCGTCGTACAGGACGCCGGATAGCCGCGGCGGCCTTCGATCTGCACCAGGCACAGGCGGCACGATCCGAATGGTTCAAGGCTGTCGGTGGCGCAGAGCTTGGGGATGTTGATGCCGGCGTCCGCGGCCGCGCGCATGAGCGACGTGCCTTCGGGGACGGTGATCTCCTGGCCGTCGATGGTCAGGGTGACGGTCTTTTCGGACACGCGCGCTGGCGTGCCCATGTCGCGATCGCGCTTGATGACGGTTTCTAGCATGGCGGTCTCGGGTTCAGGCCACGTGGGCGGCAGACTGGGAGGACTCGATGCCGAAGTCCTGCGGAAAATGGTTCAGCGCGGACAGCACCGGGTAGGGCGCCATGCCCCCCAGCGCGCACAGCGAACCGCCAAGCATCGTGTCGCACAGGTCGCGCAGCAGATGCACCTGCTGCTCGCGCTGGTCGCGGCTTTGACCGCCAGCGGCGATCTTGTCGATGGTTTCCATGCCGCGCGTGGACCCAATGCGGCAGGGCGTGCACTTGCCACAGGACTCGATGGCGCAGAACTCCATGGCGTAGCGCGCCATGCGCGCCATGTCCACGGTGTCGTCGAAGGCGACAAGGCCGCCATGGCCGATCATGGCCGATATCTGGATGTAGGCCTCGTAGTCCAGCGGCACGTCCCATTGCGATTCGGGCAGATAGGCGCCCAGCGGGCCACCCACCTGAACCGCGCGCAGCGGCCTGCCGGACGCGCTGCCGCCGCCGAATTCATACAGCAGATCGCGCAGGCTCAAACCAAAGGCCTTTTCCACCAGCCCGCCTTGCTTGAGGTTGCCGGCCAGTTGGAACGGCAGCGTGCCGTGCGAACGGCCTACGCCATAGTCGCGGTAGTACGCCGCGCCCTTGGCCAGAATGATCGGCACGGTGGCCAGCGAAATCACGTTGTTGATGACGGTGGGCTTGCCGAACAGGCCCGAGATGGCGGGTAGCGGCGGCTTGGCGCGGACCACGCCGCGCTTGCCCTCCAGGCTTTCCAGCAACGAGGTTTCTTCGCCGCAGATGTAGGCCCCGGCGCCCTTGCGCACTTCCAGGTCGAAACGGCGGCCGCTGCCGTGCACGTCGTCGCCCAGCCAGCCGACGCTGCGGGCGCGTTCGATGGCGGCTTCAAGCGTGGCGATGGCGTGCGGGTATTCGGACCGGACGTAGATGTAGCCGTAGGTCGCGCCGACCGCCAGGCCCGCGATCGTCATGCCTTCGATCAGGACGTAAGGGTCGCCTTCCATCAGCAGGCGGTCGGCAAAGGTGCCGGAGTCGCCTTCGTCGGCGTTGCAGACGATGTACTTGGTGTCGCCGGGCGTGCCCGCCACGGTCTTCCATTTGATGCCGGTGGGAAACGCCGCGCCGCCGCGGCCGCGCAGGCCGGATTCCACCATTTCGTCGACGATCTGCGCGGGCGCCATGGCCAGCGCTCGCTTTAAGCCCTGCAGCCCGCCATGTGCGGCGTAGTCCTGCAAGGACAGCGGATCGATCACGCCGACGCGGGCGAACGTCAGGCGCTCTTGATGCTTGAGGTAGGGGATTTCCTCGGTCAGGCCCAGGCGCAGCGCATGGTCGCCGCCCGTCAGCCAGCCGGCGTCGAACAGCGACGCCACGTCTTCCGGCTGCACCGGACCGTAGGCGATGCGGCCTTGCGGCGTGGCGATTTCGACCAGGGGTTCCAGCCACAGCAGGCCGCGCGAGCCGTTGCGCACCACCTGCACGGACAGGCCGCGCTGGTCGGCCGTGCGTTCGATGTCGCGGGCCACGGTGTCGGCGTCCATGGCCAGCGCCGCGGCGTCGCGCGGCACGTAGATGACGACGGGGGCGCTCATGGCGTGTCCTCCAGCGTGCGGGCCAGCAGGCGGTCCAGTTTGGCTTCTGTGACGCGGGCGTGCGGCTGGCCGTCGATCATGACGGCGGGCGACTGCGCGCACAGGCCCAGGCAATACACCGGCTCCAGCGTGAAGTTGCCGTCTGGCGTGCTGCCGTGGAAATCACAGCCCAGCGCAGTGCGCGCGTGGGCGGCCAGACGTTCGCCGCCCATGGACTGACAGGCCTCGGCCCGGCAGACCTCGAGCGTGTGGCGCGCGGCCGGCTCGGTGCGGAAATGGGGGTAGAACGTGATGACGCCGTGGACTTCGGCGCGGGAGAGGTTCAGGGCCTCGGCGATGGTTTGCACCGCCTCGGCCGGAATACAGCCCAGTTCGTGCTGGACCGCGTGCAGCACCGGGAGCAGCGGGCCGGGCTGGTCTTGCAGCCGGGCAAGGATGCGGGCCGTGGCCGCGATGGCCGGGGTGGTGGATGCCTGGGCGGCGTCCAGGGCCAGCTTGCCGCCCCGGGCCCCACCGCTGGATGCCAGATCGGATTTTGCCTCGCGCAGGTGCACGTCGGTCTCCTCCTGTGTTGCATGACCCCGTCAACGGGGGCTTATGTGCCGGCTGGATCACGGTCAATTAATATGTTTAAAAAAACATATAAATCACGCATCCGCCGCGTTATTTGTGTACTCTAACGAGGTACTTGAACGCCTTCAATAAGAAATAAATGACATATAAGTTCCGAATCGGCCTGCGGCCGCAATGGACATTGGGCGGAGACGACGAGGCATCCCCCGTGCCGTTGCAGGACATGCTTGCGCTGCTGGCGGCCATCGACGCCACCGGCAACATCTCGGGCGCCTGCCGCGCCTGTGGTCTGTCGTACCGTCACGCCTGGGGCGTGTTGCGGCGCTTCGAGTCCATCTTCGGCACGCAGCTGCTCATCACCAACCGCCGCCAGGGCACACAGCTATCGCCCTTCGCGCAACGCCTGCTGTGGGCCAACCGCCGCATCGAGGCGCGGCTGATGCCCACGCTGGACAGCATGGCGTCCGAACTGCAGGAAGAGCTGGAACGCCTGCTGCCCGAAAGCGGCCCGCACCTGCGTCTGCACGCCAGTCACGGGTTTGCGGTGGAATCGCTGATGCAGCACATGAGCGGCCGCACGCCGGGGCTGGAACTGCGGTATCGCACGGCGATCGAGGCGCTGGCGTCGCTGGAACGGCACGAATGCGACCTGGCCGGTTTTCAGGTGCCGCTGGGCGATTTTGAATCGCCCATCATGGAACGCTACGCGCAATGGCTGCATGCGGACGACTACATGCTGATCCACCTGGCCGTGCGCAATACGGGCCTCTTCGTCACCGCCGGCAATCCCAAGCAGATCCGCGGCATGGCGGACCTGGCGCGCCGCGACGTGCGCTTTGTGAACCGGCAGATCGGTTCCAGCACGAGATATCTGGTCGGCCTGATGTTGCAGCGCGCCGGCGTGTCGATCGGCGAAGTGCAGGGCTACGAGACCAACGAATTCACCCACATGGCGATCGCCGCCCACATTGCCAGCGGCATGGCCGACACGGGCGTGGGCGTGGAGACCGCGGCGTGCCGCTTCGGACTGGACTTCATTCCGCTCGTGCGCGAGCGCTATTTCTTCGCCATCCGCAAGGCGTCTTTGGACACGCCGGCCATGCAGGATTTGCTGTCCATCATGCGCGGTCCGGACTATGTCGGTTACGTGGGGCAGCTCGTCGGCTACGACGCCCGCGATACCGGCCGGCTGCAGACTTTGGAAGAGGCTTTTCCCCGTGAACGCGCGCCGCGATCCGCCGGGATATGATGTGCCAATGAGCAAAGTGATTTTCCTTGCCGATCACCGCGGCGCGCCGCTTTCCGTGGCGCCCGGGGAACTGCCGCCGCCCGGGCAGCCCGCGCTGGACCAGCGCGCGCGTCCGCTGCGCGATTTGCGCATTTCCGTCACCGACCGCTGCAACTTCCGGTGCACGTACTGCATGCCGCGCGAGGTCTTCGACAGCAGCTACAGTTTCATGCCGCATTCGGCGCTGCTGTCCTTCGAGGAAATCAGCCGGCTGGCCGGCATCTTCACGCAGTTGGGCGTCGAAAAGATTCGCCTGACCGGCGGCGAGCCGCTGCTGCGCAAGCACATCGAAAACCTGGTCGGCATGCTGGCCGACCTGCGCACGCCGCAGGGCCGGCCGCTGGACCTGACGCTCACCACCAACGGCAGCGTGCTTGCGCGCAAGGCCGCCGCGCTGAAAAGCGCCGGGCTCACGCGCGTGACGGTCAGCCTGGATGCGCTGGATGCGGCCATGTTCCAGGGCATGAGCGACAGCGGCTTCACGCCGGACGACGTGCTGCGCGGCATCGATGCCGCGGCGGACGCGGGTCTTGCGCCCGTCAAGGTCAACATGGTGGTGCGCAAGGGGCTGAACGACGGGCAGATCCTGCCGATGGCCGAGCGCTTCCGCCACAGCGGCCACATCCTGCGTTTCATCGAATACATGGACGTGGGCAACAGCAACGGCTGGAACCTCGACGAAGTCGTGCCGTCGCGTGAAGTGCTGGACCGCATCGGCGCCGTGCATCCGCTGGAACCTGTGGAATCCGTGGAAATGGGCCGCGTGGCCGAACGCTGGCGCTATGTGGACGGCGGCGGCGAGATCGGCGTCATCTCCAGCGTCACGCACGCGTTCTGCGGCGGCTGTACGCGGGCGCGCCTGTCGCCCGAAGGCAAGCTCTATATGTGCCTCTTCGCCCACGAAGGCCACGACCTGCGCGCCCCGTTGCGCGACGGCGCGTCGGACGAAGAACTGGCGCGCATCCTGGCGGGCATCTGGTCCGCGCGCGGCGACAACTATTCCGAACTGCGTGGCCGCAACATGGCGGATCCGTCGCGCAAGATCGAGATGAGCTACATCGGTGGTTGAATCTTCATTGGCACGCGTCGACGTCGCCGGGCTGATCCTGGCCGGCGGCCTGGGTTCCCGCATGAACGGGCAGGACAAAGGGCTGGTCGTCCTGCGCGGCGAGCCGATGGTGGCGCATGTGGCACGTTGCCTGGCCCCGCAGGTTGGACGCCTGATCATCAGCGCGAACCGGCATGCACCTGTGTATGCGCAGTACGGCGAGGTTGTTGCGGACGGCGCGCCTGAACTGGGTGAATGGCAAGGCCCATTGGTGGGCATCGCGGCGGCGTTGTCGGCGGTGTCTGTGCAAGGCGCCGCCACGCCGCAATGGCTGACCGTCACCCCCTGCGACACCCCGTTCGTGCCTGCCGACCTGGCAGTCCGCCTGATCGGTGCGGCGCGTGCGGCCAGTGCGCCGATGGCCTACGCCGTCGCTCAAGGCCAGCGGCATTCCGCCTGTATGGCGCTGCACACGGCATTGCTACCTGAATTGCTGGCCTACCTGCGCGGCGGCGACCGCAAGGTCGGGCTGTGGCAGGCAAGGGCGGGCGCGGTCGAAGCGAACTTCGACGACGCGCCGCCGCATGCCTTCATGAACGTCAACACGCCAGAAGATCTGGCGCTGGCCGAACGCTACGCCAGCCAGTGACGCAGGTCGTAGTACGAAACTGCGTCGCGGTCCTGCACCAGCACATCCGCCGGCAGACGCGCCAAGCCGGTGGACCACGGCAATGAGCTGATCACGCCCGACCCCTGATGGCCGTACGGCACGAGCTCGCTGCCGCCTTCGTCCGCCACGCGGCATTGCACACGCAGGAATTCTTCACGAGCATCCTGGCGCGGCTGCGCGGTGCGCAGCGGCAATTGGCTGACCGGCGGGAAGATGTCTTCGCGGCCCTGCATGCGGCGCATCAGCGGCGTTACCAGCGTGGCAAACACGGCATAGGCCGACACTGGGTTGCCGGGCAGGCTGACCACGGGCTTGCCGTCGATCTGCGCCAGCGCCACCGGCTTGCCGGGCTTCATGCGCACCTTCCACAACGACAGCTCGCCGCCCAGCGCGGCAAGCGCGGGCTTGACCAGATCGCGCTCGCCCACCGACACGCCGCCCACGCTCAGGACCAGATCGCAATCGGCCAGCAGGGTCTTGAAGGCGGCCTGCAGGTCGGCCTCGGTGTCGCGCGCGTGCAGCACGTGAACGGGCAGGGCGCTCATGCCGCGCACCATCGCCGCCAGCATCGGGCCGTTCGAGTTGTAGATCTGTTCCGTGGCGCGCGGCTGGCCCGGCAGGACGAGTTCGTCGCCCGTGGTCAGGATGCCGACGCGCAACTGGCCGTAGACGGGCACGGTGGCCATGCCTTGCGAGGCCAGCAGGGCGACGTGCGCGGCCTGCAGCAGGGTGCCTGCCGGCAGCAGCGCGGCGCCGGCCATCGTGTCTTCGCCGCGGCGGCGGATGTGCTGGCCGGGCCGGGGTTCGCGCGAGATCTGCACGTGATTGTCGGCTTCGGTGGTGTCTTCCTGCATGACGACCACGTCGGCGCCCGCCGGAATCACGCTGCCCGTGAAGAGGCGGATGGCGTTGCCGGGCTTCAGGGGCTCGGGCACGTCGCCCGCATAGCAGCGCTGCTGGATGGGCAGGCGGGCCTCGGGACTCCAGTCGGAAAGGCGCAGCGCGTAGCCGTCCATGGCGCTGTTGTCGGCCGGCGGAATGTCCACCGTGGCGTCAAGATGCGTGGCAAGCACGCGGCCGCTGGCATTCGCCAGGTCGACGTGCTCGATACGTTGGAGGGGGGCGCCGGCGTTGGCCAGCAGGGTCTGGGCTTGATCGAAATCCAGCATGGGTCAGGCTTCTTCTTCGCGGTTCTTGAACTGTGAGGCGAAATTGCAGGGGCCGTGGCCGCTGTCGAGCTGCTCGCGCAGGATCTTGGTCCAGGCGGTGTCGCACGCGTTGTTCGAGCCCGGCAGGCAGAAGATCAGCGTCTGGTTGGCCGACCCCGCGAACGCGCGCGACTGGATCGTGGAGCTGCCAATCTCGGTGTAGGAAATCTGGCGGAACAGTTCGCCGAAGCCAGGAATCTCGCGATCCAGCAGCGGCAGGATGGCCTGCGGCGTGTGATCCCGATGCGAGAAACCCGTGCCGCCGGTGGTCAGGATGACCTGCACCTCGGGGTCGGCGATCCAGTCGCTGATGATGCGGCGGATCTGGTAGATGTCGTCGCGCACGATGTCGCGCCGCACGCACTGGTGGCCAGCTTGCGCCAGGCTGTGCGCAAGCAGGTTGCCGGACGTGTCATCGCCCGCGCTGCGGGTGTCGCTGATCGTCAGTACGCCGCAGCCCAACGGGACCGGGATGGCTTCGCTCATGGATTTTCCTTTTTGTCGGCAGTGTCTTCGTCCCAGGCATCCGTGCGGTCCTGGTCGGATTGGCGCTGTTCCACCCAGAAGCTGTCGCCGCCCGCCAGGGTTTCGCGCTTCCAGAAGGGCGCGCGCGTCTTGAGCGCGTCGATGATGTATTCGCAGCCGCGGAAGGCGTCGCCGCGATGGGCGCTGGCCGCCGCCACGAACACGATCTGCGCATTGCGGTGCAGCGCGCCCACGCGGTGCACGATGACCGTGCCGGCCAGATTCCAGCGCGCGCGCGCCGTGGCGGCGATGTCTTCGAGCTCGCGCTCGCACATGCCTGGGTAGTGTTCAAGATAGAGCGTGTCGGTGGGCGTGTCCGGCGCGTAGTCGCGCACATAGCCCACGAAGGTCACGATGCCGCCCACCCCGGGGCCGGCGGATTCCCGCAGCGCGGCGGTGAGCGCCGCGCCGTCGAAGTCGGCTTCCTGGACGCGGATCATGGCGTCAGCCCCCCGTGACCGGTTCGAATACCGCGACTTCGTCGCCGGCGCGGATCGGGGCTGTGGGCTTGGCGTGCGTCTGGTTGATGGCCAGCTTCAGGCGCGTGGCCGGTTCCAGCTGGGGATAGCGTTCGCCCAGCGCGGCCAGCAGCTGCACGCCGGTGGATTCGCCCTGCACGGGCCAGGTTTCGGTGCGCTTGCCGACCAGTTCGGCCACGCGCGCGAAATACAGCAGATTAATCGTTGCGCCATTCACCGCTTTTACCTCCCGCCTTGTACTTAAGGCGAACTTGTTCGATCACGATGCCTTTGTCGGCCGCCTTGCACATGTCGTAGATGGTCAGCGCGGCCACGCTGCACGCCATCATGGCTTCCATTTCGACGCCCGTCTTGTAGCTGGTGCGGCAGGTGGACAGGATGTCGATGCGATGCTCGGCGTCGTCCAGCGAGAACTCCACGCCGACGAAGGACAGCGGCAGGCTGTGGCACAGGGGGATCATGTCGGCGCAGCGCTTGGCGGCCAGAATCGCGGCCACGCGCGCCGTGTTCAGCACCTCTCCCTTGCCCTGGCCCGGCTGGGTCAGGAGGCCGTAGGCCACGGCGTTCATGCGGATGCTGGCGGCGGCGACCGCCACGCGCTCGGTATCCGTCTTGGCGATGACGTCGACCATGCGGACCTGGCCGGCTTCGTCCAGGTGACTCAAGGTGGGGGTGGTCTCGGACATGGAAATCGGGATCAAGAATTGTTAATGAATGAAAAGAGCGGGGCCGGGCAGGCCGGCTGGGTCCGCTGTTCCGCCTATGATAGACGAGCGTTAAAGGGGGCGCGATAATCGCGCCTGCAGTCAGAGGAAGGTTGGATCGCCTTCAATATGTATCAGGAGACTTTCAATGCCCGTGCGGATGCCCAAGCTACGGTTCACCCGACGCGCCGGCAAGATTCTCCTGGGTATTGTGGCGTTCGTGCTGATTCTGTTTGGCGTTGCCGCCTGGCAAGTGCCGAAGGTGCTGCACGGCGTCCTGACCGACGATGTCTCGAAGATGATCGGGCGCGACGTTTCCGTCGGCAAGATCACGTTCAATCCCTTCACGCTGACCGTCCGCGCGCAAGACCTGGCCGTGGCGCAGCCCGGCGCGCAGACGCCGCTGCTGACCTTGGCCGAACTGGATGCCAGCGCATCGTGGACATCGCTGTTCTGGTTCGCGCCGGTGGTCGATCGTCTGACGCTGCGGCAGCCTAACATTGCCATCGTCCGCGAAGACGTCCTGCGCTTCAATTTCTCTGACATAGAACAACGCGTCGCCGAATTGGCCGCCGCCAAGCCCGACGAGCCGCCCAAGCCGGACGAAGGGCTGCCGCGTTTCTCGCTCAACAACATGGTGATCGAGAACGGCACGATCACGCTGGACGACAAGGTCACCGGCCGCAAGCAGGTCGTGGACGAGTTCGCCATCGGCATCCCGTTTATCTCGACCTTCGGCTATGCCACCGACATCGACGTGCAGCCGCGCCTGCACCTGCGCATCAACGGCAGTCCGTTCGACCTGACCGGTGTGGCGCGCCCGTTCGACGTAGTGCCCTCGTCTACGCTACGCGTCGCTTTCGATGGCCTGCAGCTCGAAAAGTGGGCCGACGTCTGGCCCATGCCGCTGCCGTTCAAGGTCGATAGCGCGCTGCTTGATTCGAACCTGCAGGTCGTTTTCGAGCAGCCCAAGGACGCGCCGCCCAAGATCCGCGTCGTCGGCGACCTGGGCTTGCGCCGCCTGGACGTGCGGGATCCGTCCGGCGGCAATCTGGCCGCGTGGAGCGCGTTGACCGTCAGCCGGCTGGAACTGGAGCCCATCGCGCGACAGGTCTACATTGGCGAGGTCGGGCTGTGGGCGCCGCAGATTCACGTGCGGCGTCATGCCAATGAACATCTGAACTGGCAGGATGTTGTCGCCGGGCTGAAGGCGCTGGGCGGGGTGGAGCAGACGGCGACGCCCGTGCGCGATGAAATGCGCAAGGCCAGCGGCTTGAAGCCATTGGCTGCTAGCGGGACGCCGGGCGCGCCCGAGGCGCAGGCTCCGGCTACGCAATCGGCTTCGACGCCAGCCCCCGCCGGACAATCACCCACTGGACAATCACCTGGCGCGCAACTACCCGCTGACCAGACCGCCGCGGCTTCGGCCGCCGCGCCAACCCCCACGCCAACCCCCGCGCCTGCTGAATGGAAGGTCACCCTCGATGCCTTCAACCTGCACGAAGGGGAGGTCTACGTCACCGACGCGGTCAGCAAGCTCGACTACGTGATGACCGGCCTGGCCGCCACCGTCGAAGGCGTGGAACTGCCGCAGCAGCCGGACCGGCCCATCAACCTGTGGCTGACCATGGACAACAGCACCGACGGCGGCTGGCTGCGCGCCAAAGGGCCGCTGGTCATCAAGCCGCTGTCGCTCGACATGAACGTGCGCCTGGGCAACGTCGCGCTGGCGCCGCTGGCGCCGGCCGTTCGCAGCGCCGCGCCCATCACCCTGCTCGATGGCCGGCTGGGCGCCACCGCGCAGCTCCATGTGCGTGAAAAGGGCGGCGCGATCGACGCGTCCGCCACGGCCGTCCAGGCCGACCTGACCCAGTTCAAGGCGCGCGACGAATCGCTCAAGCCCGCGCTGGACGTCGCGATGCAGTCGTTGCGAATCACCGCCGACCGCCTCGCTCTCGGGCCCGGTCCCAGCAATTTCACGGTGGCCGCCGCTGGCGTCCAGGGCGACGGCAAGCTGGATCTCAAAGGCGTCTTCACGCCACAGCCGCTCACGCTCAAGACCGCCGTCGACCTGTCCGGCCTGAACGTCGCCAGCTTCGCGCCGTACTTCGCCTCCAGCCTGAACGCCACGGTCCGCGCGGTCACGCTGGGCGCCAAGGGCAACGCCGAATTCACCGCCGCCGCCGGCAACGCGCCGATGAAGGCCGTCTGGAAGGGCGCCGTCGACGTCACCGACCTGGATCTGCAGGACCGCGTCAACAAGGACGACTTCCTGAACTGGAAGCGCCTGGGTTTCACCGGCATGGACATCTCCGTGGCGGGCGACAAGATCGGCGCCAAACTGGGCGACATCGTCCTCGAAGACTTCTACGGCCGCATCCTGCTCAATGCGCAAGGACGGCTCAACGTCATGGACCTGGTGGCCGCGCCCGGACAGGCCGGCGGTTCCATCACGCAGGACACGCAGACCCCCGGCCGCAGCGCCGATACGCCTGCTGCACCGCCTGCCGCCGCGGCGTCCGCTGCCTCCGGCAAGGGCCGCGGAGCCAGCGCGATGCCCGACATCTCGGTCAACAGCGTCACGCTGACCCGCGGCCGCATGACCTTCACCGACCGCTTCGTCAAACCCAACTACGTCGCCGAACTGTCCAGCATCGAAGGCGACATCACGGCCGTCTCCTCCACCAATCCCCAGCCCGCCAAGGTCAAGGTCACGGGACGGGTGTACACCACCGCGCCGCTCTCCATCAGCGGCGTCGTGCAGCCCTTCGCCCAATACCTCTCCCTGGACCTGAAGGCCTCCGCCAAGGGCGTCGACCTGCCGCGCTTCAACACCTATTCGGCCAAGTACGTCGGCTATCCCATCAAGCGCGGCAAGCTCTCGGTCGACCTGGAATACAAGATCAAGAACCGTGCGTTGCAGGCCTCCAACCACGTCGTGCTCAACCAGCTCACCTTCGGCGACAAGACCAACAGCCCCGACGCCACCAAGCTGCCCGTGCTGCTCGCCGTCGCGCTGCTCAAGGACTCGCGCGGCAACATCGACATCAGGCTGCCCATCGCCGGCTCGCTCGACGACCCCGAGTTCTCGGTCGGCGGCATCGTCGTGCGCGTGCTGATGAATCTGGTGGTCAAGGCCGTGACCTCGCCCTTCAGCCTGCTCGCATCCGCGTTCGGCGGCGGCGAGGAGCTGTCCTATGTCGAATTCGCGCCCGGCAGCGCCGTCCTCACCGACGACACCCTTCAGCGCATCGACACCCTCACCAAGGCGCTCACCGACCGCCCGGCCCTCAAGATGGACATCAGCGGCCGTGCAGACCCCAAGACCGACACCGAAGGCCTGCGCCAGGCCTGGGTCGACGCCAAGATCCGCGCCGCCAAGGCAGCCGACGTCGCGCCGCGCGGCAAGAAGCCCGACCCGAAGGGCGTCACGGTCTCCGGCGCGGAACGTGCCAAGTACCTGGAAGACGTCTACGATGACGCAGACCTCAAGGACAAACCGCGCAACTTCATCGGCATGGCCAAATCCATCCCCGCCGCTGAAATGGAAGCGATGCTGCGCGCGGCGGCTCCGGTCGGCGAGGAGCAACTGCGCCAATTGGCCGATGCCCGCGCGCAGGCGGTTTATGAGAAGTTGCAAGCCCAGGAAGGACTCGCGGATCGCGTGTTCATCGTTGCGCCGCAGCTGGACGCCGATGGCATCAAGGACGAGGGGCAACCCTCACGCGTGGACTTCTCCCTGAAGTGAACTCGGCAGGCCCAGGCAGGAACGCGAGACGCGTCCCGCCGTGCCCGTCTTTTACCAGGAGATTTTCGATGAAAGACCAGGACGACGCGCACTTCGACAGCCTGCTCCCGCCCTTGCGGCTGGACCGCCGAGGCTTTCTCGCCACCACCGCGGCGGCGGGTTTCTCGCTGGCGGCAGGCCCGGTGGCAGCGCAAACCGCCATCACCACGGACGCCAAGGGCCTCGTGGCCGGCAAGATCGAAATCCCCACCTCGGACGGCAAGATCCCGGCCTTCCGCGCCGCGCCGGATGGCAAGAAGAACCTGCCCACGATCATCGTCGTCCAGGAAATCTTTGGCGTGCACGAATACATCCAGGACGTCTGCCGGCGCCTGGCCCATCAGGGTTACCTCGCCATCGCGCCGGAACTTTATGCACGCCAGGGCGATCCGTCCAAATACACCGAAATCCCCAAACTGCAGGCCGAAATCGTCAGCAAGGTCCCGGACAAACAGGTCATCGCCGACCTGGACGCCACCGCCGCCTGGGCCGCCGCCAACGGCGGCAACCCCGACCGTCTGGGCATCCTGGGCTTCTGCTGGGGCGGCCGCCAGGTCTGGCTCTACGCCGCCCACAACCCCAAACTCAAGGCCGGCGCCGCCTGGTACGGCCAGCTGGCGGGCGACCCCACCGAACTCAAACCCAAGTCGGCGCTGGTCATCGTCAACGACCTGAAGGCCCCGGTCCTCGGCGCCTACGGCGGCAAGGACGCCGGCATCTCCCAAGCCGACGTCGACCGCATGCGCGTCGAACTCGCCAAGGGCTCCGCCGCCGCCAAGGCCTCCCGCATCGACATCTACCCCGAAGCGGGCCACGCGTTCCACGCCGACTATCGGCCGTCGTACCGCAAGGCTGAAGCGGAACAGGCGTGGACGCGAATGCTGGATTGGTTCAAGCAGAACGGGTTGTAAAACATCCAAGTCCGCGGGCGAAGACCCCTACATGCGCAGCGGCAACACGCCGACGCAAGACACTGCGTAAGCCCCCGAAGGCCGCCCGCGCGGCCGACCGGGGGCGGGCACCGCGAGATCTTCCATTGCTCACGGAACGCGGCTAGAACCTCAAGAACACGGCCGCCCCAGCGATGTCCAGCATTCGAAACAAGAGCCCGGTGCATCGGCCTTTCGGCGCGCGTGGGGCGTCGATAAGCCCGAGGGAATCTGAAGGCAGTCGCCGAAGGCGACAACGAAGATGACGAAGGGGAAGCCCGGAGCGAAGGCTCCGGGCCGCAATCGTGGACCCACGCGCGCCGAAAGGCCGATGTGCCGGGCGTCTAAAGAACTCAAATCATCCAAACCAGGATCCCAGGCTTTCAAGGAATTACCGAGCCTTCTCCCCCGGCAGCCCATCGCTAACCTCCGCCAGCGCCCGCTTCATATCCTCGTACTTCATCACCCGCTCGCTCTGAAACCCGCCCAGCACACCCCGGCACCCATCCACCCCAGACCGCTTCATCTCCTCCATCATCGTCTTCCCGTCGGCCTGCCCCTTCGCAAACGCCGCATCGAAGCCGCCAGTGGGAAACCCATATTCCTCGGCATACCGCGTCAGATTCTTGCGAGCGGTCTCCTGATGCTGCGCCAGATCAGGCTCTGAAGCTCCGCAAGCACGCGCCGCGCCATTGGAAGCGCCAGCGGCGATAACGAAGGAGTCGTATTGAGCCTGCTCCGCGGCATCGGGAGCCGCCCACGCCGGGGCAGCAGCGGCCAGCGTCAATGCCAGCCCGGTCAGGAATTTGCGCATCGAAAGTCTCCCGGTGAGGCCCGCCGCGGCACTCAGCCTCTCATGGCCGCATTGGGCGATGTCTACCACGGCATTATGGCAACCGCGCGTTTCCTCCCCGTGTACTCGCCGTGTGGAGTCGTTTCGAACTGTTCATCTTCTTTTCGCCTTCCGCCAAAGGCAGCAAGCCGGGCGCGCTCGAACTATGATGGGGGCTGTGAGGCGTTCCTGCCTCAATGCATTGCCCCCTTTCATTCTGGAGATCTACATGACGATCAAAGTCGGCGACCGCGTGCCCGATGGCACGTTGACCGAATTCATCGAAACCGAAACCGCCGGTTGCTCGCTCGGCCCCAACGCTTTTCAGGTTGCCGACCTGACCCGCGGCAAGACCATCGCGCTGTTTGCCGTGCCGGGCGCCTTCACGCCCACCTGCTCGGCCAAGCACCTGCCTGGCTATGTCGAACAGGCCGCCGCCCTCAAGGCCAAGGGCATCGACGAAATCTGGTGCGTGTCCGTCAACGACGCCTTCGTCATGGGCGCCTGGGGACGTGAACAGAAGACCGACGGCAAGGTTCGCATGCTGGCCGACGGCTCCGCGCTGTGGACCAAGGAACTCGGCCTGGAACTGGACCTCGTCCAGCGCGGCATGGGCGTGCGCGCGCAGCGCTTTTCCGCCCTGATCGTCGACGGCGTTGTGAAGCAACTGAACGTGGAAGCGCCTGGCAAGTTCGAAGTCAGCGACGCGGCCACCATGCTCTCGCAAGCCTGATCCCCGCAGGTTCCTGTTTTACCGCCAGTGTTGCGGGCCGCCCCGGCGGCCCGCGGCGCTGAAAGCCAGCAGCGGTTGTCGACGCCATGCTCTCCACGATCTCTTCGTTTTCGTCGCTTTATTTTGCGACCTTGCTGATGCTTATCGGCACGGGTCTCTTCAATACCTACATGGGCCTGCGGCTGACTGCGCAGTCCGTCAGCGAAGTGTGGATCGGCACCCTGATCGCCGGCTACTACCTCGGGCTCGTGTGCGGCGCGCGGCTTGGACACAAGCTCATCATCCGCGTCGGCCACATCCGCGCGTTCGTCGCGTGCGCGGCCATCGCCACCAGCATGATCCTGGCGCAGACGCTGGTCGACTCCATGCCCATGTGGCTGGTGTTCCGCATCGTCTCCGGCATCGTCATGGTGACCGAATTCATGGTCATCGAGAGCTGGCTCAACGAACAGACCGAAAACCACCAGCGCGGCCGCGTGTTCTCTGTCTACATGGTCGTCTCCGGCCTGGGCACCGTGCTTGGCCAGTTGGCCCTCACTGCCTACGCCACGCTCGACCTGCGCCCGCTCACGCTGGTCGCCATGTGCCTCGTGCTGTGCCTCGTGCCGCTTGCCGTCACCGCCCGGTCTCACCCGCCCACGCCGCTGCCCGCGCCGCTGGACGTGAAGTTCTTCATGCGGCGCGTGCCGCTGTCCATGACCGTACTCTTCGTGGCGGGCAACCTGTCCGGCGCGTTTTACGGCCTGGCCGCCGTCTATGGCGCCAAGAATGGCCTCTCCACGTCGCAGGCCGCCATCTTCGTCGCCGCCGCCGTGACCGCGGGCTTGTTGTCGCAGTGGCCGATGGGCTGGCTGTCCGACCGCATCAACCGCGCGGGTCTCATCCGCTTCAACGCCTTGCTGCTGGTTTTGCTGCCCGCCGTCATGTGGGGCTGGATTGCGTTGCCGTTCTGGGCGCTGGTGGCCATGTCCTGCATCTTCGGCATCCTGCAGTTCACGCTCTATCCATTGGGCGCGGCATTTGCCAACGACCACGTCGAATCCGAACGGCGCGTCAGCCTGTCGGCGGTGTTGCTGATGACGTATGGCCTGGGCGCCTGTGTCGGTCCCATGATCGCGGGCCTGATGATGTCGCTGGGCGGACCCGCCATGTACTACGTGTTCATCTCGGCGTGTGCCGTGATTCTGGTCTGGCAGGTTCGGCCGACGCGCGTTACCGGCGCGCACCAGGTGGACGAGGCGCCGACGCACTTCGTGCCCATGCCCGACACATTGCAAAGCTCGCCCGCGGCGGCAGTGCTGGATCCGCGCGTGGATCCCGAGAACGACATCGCCATGGAAATGGTGCAGCCGGATCCGTCGGCTGCGCCGGCCCCGCCCGAGGTCGTCGTGGAAACGGCGCCGGCAGAGCCAATCGCTGCCGAAGCGCCGTTGGACGAATCCAGCGACGCCGAGCCCGAATCCGAACCCAAACCCGAACGTCAGCGGCGCACCGGCACCTGAAACGCCCCTACCAGGGCGTCATCAGCAGAATGGCGGACAGCGCCAGCGCAATGCCCAGCACGTTCACACGCGTGAGCGGTTCACGAAACGCCAGGGCGCCCACGAGGGTGCCCAGCGTGATCACCCCCATGTTCATCGACGCAAACACCAGCGCGGGGTGCTCGGGCAGCGACTGGTGCGCGCGCACGTAAGTCAGGATGTTGCCGAAGTTGGCCAGCCCCAATGCCACGCCGGCGGCCAGATGCCGCGCCTGCCAACGCACGCGTCGCCACAGCAGATACGCCAGCATTAGCGTGCCCGCCGTCAGGAACGCCAGCAGCAGACCGCCCGCAAACGCGGTCCCCGTGCGTGCGACCTGCTTGAACAGGATGTCGATCACGCCATAGCCCGCCCAAACCACCAGCGGCCACAACCACATCGCGCGCCGGTCCTCGGCTGCGGTGGCATCCGATAACCGAATGCGCGGCGGCTGGCGCAGCAGGCAGAAGAGGGCGGTAAAGGCCAGCGCGATGGCTGCCAGCTTGCGCCCCGTGACCGGCTCGCCGAACAACGCGAACGCGGCCAGTAGCGGAATGAAGAGCGACAGGCGCTGCGCGGCGTCGCTGCGCACGATGCCGGCATGCCGTAGCGCGGCCGCCATGGCCAGGAAGACGCTGGGCAGCAAAACGCCCAATGCGGCCAGCACCAGCCAAGGCGTTTGCGGCGCCAGGAGGCGCGCCGGGTCGGGACGCAGCACCACCCAGCAGAGCAGGGCGGCCACGGCGTAGTTCATGGCGATCGCCTGGCGCACGTCTATCTGCCAACGCCGCGCCAGCTTGAGCATCACGGCCACCGTGACGCTGCAGGCGACGCTGGCCGCCAGATACAGAAGACCGGGCGTCAACGGCATGCTGCCTTCTCCTGGTGGGTGTGCGCGGCGGCGTCGACCCGCATGCCCAGGAGGTCCAGCAGGCGCTGGTCAGCGGCCATCTGCGGATTGGCGGTGGTCAGCAGCGCGTCGCCGTAGAACATGGAGTTGGCGCCTGCCAGGAAGCACAACGCCTGCAGCGCATCGTCCATCGCCTCGCGTCCGGCCGACAGCCGCACGGCGGCGCGCGGCATCGCGATGCGCGCTACCGCGATGGTGCGCACGAACTCGAACGGATCAAGGGCTTGCACGTCGGACAGCGGCGTGCCTTCCACCTGCACGAGGTTGTTGATGGGCACGGATTCGGGATACGGCTCCATGCTGGCAAGCTGGGCGATCAGGCCGGCGCGTTCGCGGCGCGATTCACCCATGCCCACGATGCCGCCGCAGCAAACGCTGATGCCCGCGTCGCGCACGCGGTCCAGCGTGTCCAGGCGGTCCTGGTAGGTGCGCGTCGAGATGATCTTGCCGTAGTACTCCGGCGAGGTGTCCAGGTTGTGGTTGTAGTAGTCCAGGCCGGCGTTCTTCAGCTGTTCGGCCTGGCCGTCCCTCAGCATGCCCAGCGTCACGCAGGTCTCCAGTCCCAGCGCCTTGACCGCGCTGACCATCTCGGCCACGGCGTCCAGGTGATGCGGCTTGGGGCTGCGCCACGCGGCGCCCATGCAGAAGCGTTGCGCGCCGCCAGCCTGCGCGGCGCGCGCCGCGGCCACCACGTCTTCCAGCGGCATCAGCTTGTCGGCGTCCACGCCGGTGTCGTAGTGCGAGGACTGCGGGCAGTATGCGCAGTCTTCGGGACAGCCGCCCGTCTTGATCGACAGCAGGCTCGAGAGCTGGATGACGTTGGGATCGAAATGGGCGCGGTGCGTCTGCTGTGCGCGGTGCAACAAGTCCATGAACGGCAGCTCGTAGAGCGCCAGGATGGCATCGGCAGTCCATGCCGGGACGGGCAGGCGCTTGGGCGCTGTCGGGACGGGAATGTACGCAGTCTGCATGGTCGGAGGCTCCTTCGTTCGAACCGGGGATCGGGGCCGCTGGCCTGATGGCCTGGGCGGGATCGGCGGATCGTAAGAAGGGGCGGCCGCTTTGTGCAATGCGGTCGATTAGGCGCGATTTAATGCGGGGTTGACCGCCGTTTCAAAGAAAATGGCCGCTTTTGAGCGGCCAGTCGATCTAACGCGGCGGCATCTTCGGCGATGCGAAAGAGCCGGATATTTTGATTCAAATTGTAAATAGGACCCGCGCTATTCAAGTTTTGGCCGGTTTGTCCTTGTTGCGCGCGCTTTCGTGACCGGTGATGCCCCGGTCCCGCGCCCAGACGATAGCGGCGCTGCGCCGATGCACGCCGATCTTGCTGTAGATCGTGGCCACGTGATTGCGCACGGTGTTGCGCGACAGCTTGAGCGCCTTGGCGATGCCATCGTCGTCGTGGCCTTGGCAAAGCAGGCCCAGGACTTCGCGCTCGCGCGACGTAAGTTGTGCCAGTTCGGCCACGTCGCGGGTCGCGGGGGCGGGTTGGCGTAGCTGGGCCAGCTTCTCGATGATGCCGCGGCTGAACCACGAGGTGTCCTGCATCACCGCCTCTATCGCCGTCAGCAGTTCGGTCTCGGACCGCTTGCGCTCGGTGATGTCCTGCATCACGATCAGCACGCGGCGCAGCCCCCCGATCATGACCGGCTCGGCCGACACCAGGCAGTCCAGTTCGCCGCCGTCGCGAGCGACCATCACCGCTTCGCGGTTGCGCACGCTCTCGCCGCGCTTCAGGCCGGCCAGCATGCCTTCGTACGGCCGCAGCCCCAGTTCGACAAGGTCCTGCTCGGCCTTGTCGTCCAGCGTCAGGCCGGTGGCCGCGGCAAAGGCGTCATTGATGTTCAGCACGTTCAAGGTGACGCCGTCGCAGACGGCCATCGGCACGGGCGCCAGCTGGAAGGCCTTGGAGAAGCGCTCTTCGCTTTCGCGCAGGGCCTCTTCGGTACGCTTGCGGCCTTCCAGGTCGATGAACGTGAACAGCATGCAGGGTTCGTCGTTCATGTCGATGGGCTGACCCGCCACCACCACGAACTTGGTGGTGCCGTCGGGCAGCTTCAGTACACCCTCTCGCTGGGGAATGGTCTTGCCTTCGTTGAGCCGCGCGACGGCCGATTCTTTCTCGTCGCTGCCGTCCAGCACATCCAGTTCGTACGCCGACTTGCCGAGCACGGCGTCGCGCGAGTAGCCGGTCATTTCCAGGAACCCCTGGTTCACCTTGACGTAGCGTAGGTCGGACAGCCGGCAGATCAGCGCGGGGGCCGGGTTGGCCGAGAAGGCGCGTTCGAAGCGTTCTTCGGCGTTGATCTGTGCGGTCTGGTCATGCAGGATCAGGACGCGATAGGGAATGGGGCCGCCGTCATCCAGATTCACGCCGCGCGCAAGCAGGTTGCGCGCGAATTCGTCGTCGTCCTTGCGGGTCAGATCCAGCAGCAGGTCTTCGAACTCTTCGCCCGCCGCCAGGCGGTCCAACGGATACTGGCGTGCCGGCACGCGGTGATGGTTGCGATAGGTGAGCGTATATCGCTTGCGAAATCCCGCGGGCGTGCCGCCCAGGTCTTCCATCGATTCGGCGCCATGCAGCGCAAGTGCGCTGGCGTTGGCCCAGGCGATCGAGCCATCGGCCTCAAGCAGGATGATGCCCTCGTTGAGGCCCGCGATAATGCTCTGCAGGTGTTGGCGATGTGCTTGGGGTGCGGCGTCGTTGGGGGTCACGTAGGCCTCTTTTTTCTTCGCATGGCGTCTACGCGCAAGCATGAAGCCGCGCGCCGGTGCTGTCCAGAGGTCAAAACGGAGGAGTCTCGCGGAAGGGGTACAGCGAGAGGGGATTGCACCGCGCGAATGGCAGTGGCGGAAAGTAAACGCAAAAGCAAAATGCCAACGCGCAAAAGCAAAAAGCTCCGGAATCCGGAGCTTTTGGTGCGTGCTGCAAGCAGCGTTCGGTAAGCGCAAAGTGCTTGGCGGAGCGGACGGGGCTCGAACCCGCGACCCCCGGCGTGACAGGCCGGTATTCTAACCAACTGAACTACCGCTCCGCAGCGGCTTACTGATAACTTCAAACTTCATTGCCATGCTGTGGTGTCAAGACAGCCTGTACTGCTTGCCAGTGGAAGCTGGCGTCCCCTAGGGGATTCGAACCCCTGTACTCACCGTGAAAGGGTGATGTCCTAGGCCTCTAGACGAAGGGGACCTGGAACGAACTACTTTACTACTGTACTGCCTACTGGTGGAGGTAAGCGGGATCGAACCGCTGACCTCTTGCATGCCATGCAAGCGCTCTCCCAGCTGAGCTATACCCCCAGGGCGTCCTGCTGTCCCAAATTTCAGACAACAAGGTCTCACACTTATAAAACAAAAAAGCCCCGAAAACGGAGCTCTTGAAAGACTCTGAGCGAGAGAGCTTTTGGCGGAGCGGACGGGGCTCGAACCCGCGACCCCCGGCGTGACAGGCCGGTATTCTAACCAACTGAACTACCGCTCCGCAGCGGCTTAACTCAACTACATGGTCACTTCAACTGCATCACTACTACTGCATGCCAGTAAACTGGCGTCCCCTAGGGGATTCGAACCCCTGTACTCACCGTGAAAGGGTGATGTCCTAGGCCTCTAGACGAAGGGGACTTGGACTTGCTGTACTAATCTTCGCTTTGGACTGGTGGAGGTAAGCGGGATCGAACCGCTGACCTCTTGCATGCCATGCAAGCGCTCTCCCAGCTGAGCTATACCCCCGTTTCTCTAATCAATTCCTTCAACGTTTTCGCTTTAAACGCGCCGTTTAGAGCGCGTTTTTTGCTGTTTCGTTGCCGGTTTTGTTTAGTGCCGTTGGCGAAGAAACGAGATTATGCACGAACTAAATTGGGCGTGCAAGTCGCTTCATGGCAAAAAGCAAAAAAGTTGCGAAAAAAGAGGGTTCGATGGCCATGGACGGCCCATATTCCGGGCGTATTTGGCGGCAAAATCGGCGCGGCATGCGCCTGCGATTGGTGCAGAAATCAACAAAATCAAAGGCTTGTGCAAGTGCTATCGTGAACAGCTAAATTTTTTTTCGGCGCGCGTATTTTTTTCGCCTACACAGCACGGAAAGTTGCCGCGGATCGGCAAGGACATCGACACATGAGCCATTCTTCATGAGCAGCACCGCGTTTCCCACCGTCGCCCTGGGCCGCACGGATATGGACATCACGCGCATCGGCCTGGGCGCATGGGCAATGGGCGGCAATGGATGGGCGGTGGGCTGGGGGCCGCAGGACGATGCCGAATCCATCAAGGCGATCCGGCATGCGATCGACCGCGGCATCAACTGGATCGACACCGCCGCCGTATACGGGCTGGGGCATTCCGAAGCCATCGTGCGCCAGGCGCTGGCTCAGATGCCCGCGAGCGAGCGTCCGTACGTGTTCACCAAATGCGGTTTGACGTGGTCGCCGGAGCAGCCGCAGGCCATGCCACGGCGTACGGGAGCGCCGTCCAGCATCCGCCGCGAGCTTGAAGGGTCGTTGCGGCGGCTGGGCGTCGAGCGCATCGATCTGTATCAGATGCACTGGCCGGCGGGCGATGGCACGCCGCTGGAGGCGTACTGGCAGGAATTGCTGGATCTGAAGCAGGCCGGCAAGATCCGCGCGGTCGGGCTGTCGAACCACAATCTTGCGCAGTTGCAGGCCGCGGAACAACTGGGGCACGTGGACACGTTGCAGCCGCCGTTTTCGGCGATCCAGCGCGCTGCGGCCAGCGACCTGATCCCGTGGTGCGCGGCGCATGGCACGGGCGTGATCGTCTACAGCCCGATGAATTCGGGTTTGCTGACCGGCAAGTTCAGCGCCGAGCGTGCGCGGGCCTTGCCGCCGGAGGATTGGCGGGCGCGGCACGCGGATTTCCGGTCGCCGGACCTGGATCGCAACCTGGCGCTGGCCGATGCCTTCAAACCCATTGCGGAGCGGCACGGCGCCACCGTGGCCGCCGCGGCAGCCGCGTGGACGCTGGCTTGGCCAGGGGTGACTAGCGCCATCCTGGGGGCGCGCAGCGCGTCGCAGGTGGACGGGCTGATCGGCGCGGCCGAACTGGAACTGGATGCCGACGACATGCAGGCCATTGCGGATGCGATTGAATTCACGGGGGCGGGCAACGGACCGCTGCAACCTCCCGACGAAACAGGCTCGCTGCCCGCGAACCTGTTTGCCTGAAGGGAGATGGCCGCGCCGGGAATCAACTGCGGCGTGAAAGCCGCCGCAGTGGAATCAGCCGCAGAGAAATCAGCTGCGGCGTGGGCGGCGGGCGCTGCCCACGGCGGCGATGAGCGCCAGACCGATCAGCGCGAGCGCGGTCTTGTCTCCAAAGCGCGCATAGGGCGTAAGTCCCGTCATGCCCTGCACCGAGACGGGCAGCACGCCCGCCTGCAGCGGCGCAAGCTGGGCCGCGACATGGCCCTTTGCGTCGATGGCGGCGGTGATGCCGGTGTTGGTGGCGGTCAGCATCGGACGCGCGGTCTCGATGGTGCGCAAACGGCCGATCTGCAGATGCTGGCGCAGCGCCCAGCTATCGCCGAACCAGCCCAGGTTGCTGACGTTGACCAGGATGGTCGCGCCCGGTTCGCCGTTGGGGCCGGGTTGCAGGGCGGGCAGCAGGTCGGGTCCGAAGAGGTCTTCGTAGCAGATGTTGAACGCGATGTGCTGGCCGCCGACGGCAAAGGGCGTCTGGCGTTCGCCGCCACGATCGAAGTCGCCCAGCGGGATGTTCAGCATTTCGACAAACCAGTGGAAGCCGGGCGGCACGTATTCGCCCCACGGCACCAGGTGGCGCTTGTCGTAGCGCATGGCGGTGTTGCCGCCGACCAGTTGTTCGACCGGCGTGGCGCCGTCAAAGCCGATGACGCTGTTGGTGTAGCGTTCGCGTCCATTGACGCGGTCGTGCAGCGGCACGCCCATCGCGATGACGGTGTTCCGTTGCCCGGCCAGGTTGCGCCAGACTTCCCAGACGCGCGGATCAAGCTGGTCCTGGAAGATGGGCACCACGGTTTCCGGCAGGACCATCAGCTGCGGCGCGGGCACGCCGGGCGCCGCGGGCAGGGCGGTCAGTTCCAGATGACGCCGCAGGCTCTGCTCTAGCAGCGCGGGATCGAATTTCTGCGATTGCCCGATGTTGCCCTGAATGAGCCGCACATTGAGCGGGTCGCCAACCGGGGACGACCAGTCGATGCGGGACAGCGGCCAGCCCGCCGCGGCGAGCGCCACCGCGACGCCGGCGGCCAGCGCATGGCGCGGTCCCATGCCGGGCTTGCGGGAGGGCTGCCACAGGCTTGCGGCAGCCGCCGCGACGAACGCGGCCAGGAAGGCCATGCCGTGCACGCCGAGCAGGGGCGCCCAGCCCGCGATGGGGCTGTCGACCTGTGCATAGCCGATGTTCAGCCACGGAAAACCCGTCAGCAGCACCGCGCGCAGCCATTCGAACGCGCCCCACATCGCCGCCCAGGCCAGCGTGGCGGCCAGAATGCGGGACGGGGCCGAATCGGTGGCCAGCGGCGCGTAGCGGCGCGCGAGCGCCGTGGCGGTAGCCGGGAAAAGCGCCAGGAAGGCCGACAGCGCCAGCACGGCGGCGACCGCCAGCGGCGCGGCCAGGTCGCCGTAGCGGTGCAGGCTGATGAAGATCCAGTACAGCCCAAGCGCGTAGCTGGCAAAGCTGAACAGCCAGCCGCGCAGCCATGCCTGACGCGCCGACGGCGCATACAGCGTGACGCGCGCCAGCACGGCCAGCGCGGCGATCTGGGTGAACGCCAGCGCCCACCCGGGCAGCGGGCCGGGGGCGAAGGTCAGGGCGTGGATGGCGCCCGCCAGCACGAGGCCGGCGGCGCCGCGCAGGAGTCGGCCGCGCGGGGTGCTGATCATGCGTCGGTGGCGGGTACTGTGGTCTGGGGCGTGGCCAGGCGCTTGACGCGCAGCCAGATGGCACGGCGAGCGTCGCCGCGCGCGACTTCAAGGCGCAGGCCATCGAAGTCGGCGTGGTCGCCACGGCGCGGAATGCGGCCCAGCTGACCGCCCATCCAGCCGCCCACGCTGTCGTATTCGTCGTCGGGCAACTGGCAGCCGAACACTTCGTTGAAGTGCGAGATATCGGTGGCCGCGAGCACGCGCCACTGGTTTTCGCCTTCGGGGAAGATGGAATCCTCTTCGGTCTCGTCGAACTCGTCTTCGATATCGCCGACGATCTGTTCCAGCACGTCTTCCATCGTCACCAGGCCCGAAATGCCGCCATGCTCGTCGATGACGATGGCCTGGTGGTTACGGCTGGCGCGGAACTCGTGCAGCAGCACATTCAAGCGCTTGGATTCGGGAATGAAGACGGCGGGGCGGACCAGTGTGCGCAGTTCGATGTTGGGCTCGAGCATGCAGCGCAGCAGATCCTTGGCGAGCAGGATGCCGATGATGTTGTCGCGATCGCCCTCGTAGACGGGGAACCGCGAATGCGCGGTTTCGATCACCGAAGCCACCAGGTACGGGATGGGCTGCGTGACATCGAGCAGATCCATGCGCGAGCGCGGGACCATGATGTCGCCGACAGTGCCCTCGGACACGGCGAGCGCGCCCTTGATCATCTTGTACGACTCCGCGTCGAGCAACTGGCGTTCGTGCGCGGCTTCGAGGACGGCCTTGATGCCTTCGCGGTCCTCGGGCTCTTTGCGCACAAGGGAAAGCAGGCGGTCTAGGAGGGATTTGGTGGCGGGTTTGGTAGAGCGAGCAGGCGTCGCTTCGGGAGCAGGGTAAGGGTCAGACATCGTCCGGGAGGACAAGTTAGGGAGGAGCCAGCATAACCGATACTGGCCCATCGTTTGCAACGCCGGCCGGGAAAATGGGTGCAATGGACGCGATCTGCGCCTTGCTGGACGCCATTTTCCGGCAATTTCTCAGGGTTGACCCGAAGCTTCGGCGGTCGGAGGGAAAGGGTCAGGCCGCGACGTAGGGATCGGCAATGCCCATCTGCGCGAGTGTCGCGGTTTCCAGGGCTTCCATGCGCTTGGCCTCGCGTGCCTTGATGTGGTCATAGCCCAGCGAATGCAGCACGCCGTGGATGGTGAGGTGGGCGGCGTGGTCCAGCAGTGTCTTGCGCTGCTCGCGGGCCTCGCGCACCAGCACGGGCACGCACATGACGATGTCGCCGCGAGCCACGCCCAGCGGGTCGACGCCGTACTCGAAGGTCAGCACGTTGGTGGCGTAGTCGCGGCCGCGAAAGTCGCGGTTCAGGCGGCGCCCTTCGGCCGCGCCGACCAGCCGCAGGCTGAGTTCGGCCGCCGAGAAGTCGACCAGGCCGTCTTCAAAGGCGGCGCCCAGCGCGCGTTCGGCCCAGCGGCGCAGGCGCCAGCGGGGCAGGCGGGCTTCCTCGACGCCGTACTGCACGGACAGGGACAGCTCAGGCTTCATCTTCGGCGGCGCGGTCGTAGGCGTCGACAATGCGCGCGACCAGGGGGTGGCGCACGACATCGCGGCTGGTGAACTTGGTGGTGGCGATGCCCTGGACGTCATGTAGCACCTTGACCGCATGCGCCAGCCCGCTGTCCTGGCCGCGCGGCAGGTCGACCTGCGACGGGTCGCCGGTGATGACCGCCTTGCTGCCGAAGCCGATCCGCGTGAGGAACATCTTCATCTGCTCGGGCGTCGTGTTCTGCGCCTCGTCCAGGATGACGAAGGCGTGGTTCAGCGTGCGGCCGCGCATGTAGGCCAGCGGGGCGATCTCGATGGTCTGCTTCTCGAACAGGCGCTGCACTTTTTCGAAGCCCATCAGGTCGTACAGCGCGTCATACAGCGGCCGCAGATACGGATCGACCTTTTGCGCCAGGTCGCCGGGCAGAAAGCCCAGGCGTTCGCCGGCTTCGACGGCAGGGCGGGTCAGCACCAGGCGCTGCACCGTGTCGCGTTCCATGGCGTCGATGGCGCAGGCCACGGCCAGCCAGGTCTTGCCCGTGCCGGCGGGGCCGACGCCGAACGTGATGTCGTGCTTGAGGATGTTGTTCAGGTAGTCGCGCTGGCGCGGCGTGCGCGGACGCAGGTCGCTGCGCTTGGTGCGCAGGGCGATGCCGTCGCTTTCGTCGTCCAGGGCGGGCAGGGCATCCAGTTCCTGCGCCTGCTCTTCCTTGAGCTTGTCTTCCTGGCGGCCCACGCCGATTTCGACCAATCCAAGCTGGATGTCGTCGATGGACAGGGCGCGGTGCACGGCCTGTTCGTGGAACCGGCGCAGGATGCGGCCCGCCAGTTCGGCGCGCTCGCCTTCGATCGTGACGCGGCTGCCGCGGCGCGACAGCTTGACGGTCATGCCGTCGGCCAGTTGCCGCAGGTTTTCGTCCAGGGGGCCGCAGAGATTGGCCAGGTGGGTGTTGTCGCCGTCCAGATTGACGATGACGGGCATGCTGCGGCGCGCGCGGGGGCGGGGTGTGGTCATTCAGCCTCTTGCGAAGTGCGGTCCACGTCGGCCACGCGGGCACGCAGCGAATTCGTGTGCGCCTCGGTGATGACGACGTCGACCATTTGTCCGATGAGCCGCGCGGGCGCGGGGAAATTGACGATGCGGTTGTTCTCGGTGCGGCCCATGAGCTCGTTCGGGTCGCGGCGCGAGGGGCCTTCGACCAGCAGGCGTTGGCGCGTGCCCACCATGTTGCGGGCGATCGTTGCCGCCTGGTCGTTGATGAGCGCCTGCAGGCGCTGCAGGCGGCGCAGCTTCACGTCCTGCGGGGTGTCGTCGGTCAGGTCGGCGGCGGGCGTGCCCGGGCGGCGCGAGTACACGAACGAGAACGAGGTGTCGAAGCCGACGTCCTCGATCAGCTTGAGCGTCTTTTCGAAGTCTTCCTCGGTCTCGCCGGGAAAGCCCACGATGAAGTCCGAGGACAGCGTCAGATTCGGGCGGGCGGCGCGCAGACGGCGCACGACCGACTTGAATTCCAGCGTGGTGTAGCCGCGCTTCATGCCGGCCAGCACGCGGTCGCTGCCGGCTTGCACGGGCAGGTGCAGGAACGACACCAGCTTGGGCAGGCGGGCGTAGGCGTCCACCATGCGCTGGGTCATTTCCTTGGGGTGCGAGGTCGTGTAGCGGATGCGCTCGATGCCGGGGATCTCATGCACGTATTCCAGCAGCATCGCGAAGTCGGCGATCTCGTCGGAATCGGTCATGCGGCCGCGGTAGGCGTTGACGTTCTGGCCCAGCAGCGTCACTTCCTTGACGCCCTGGTCCGCCAGGTCGGCCACTTCGATCAGCACGTCGTCGAACGGACGCGAGACCTCTTCGCCGCGCGTGTAGGGCACGACGCAGAAGCTGCAGTATTTGCTACAGCCTTCCATGATCGAGACGAATGCCGTGGCGCCTTCGACGCGCGGCGGCGGCATGTTGTCGAATTTTTCGATCTCGGGAAAGCTGATGTCGACCTGCGAACGGCCTTCGTTGCGGCGGCGCTTGATGAGGTCGGGCAGGCGGTGCAGGGTCTGCGGGCCGAACACCACGTCGACGTAGGGCGCGCGCTTGACGATGGCCTCGCCTTCCTGGCTGGCGACACAGCCGCCCACGCCGATGACGAGGTTCGGGTTGGTCTTCTTCAGGTGCTGCACGCGGCCCAGATCCGAAAACACCTTTTCCTGCGCCTTTTCGCGCACCGAACAGGTGTTGAACAGGATGACGTCCGCCTCTTCGGGGTTGTCGGTCAGTTCGAGCTCGCCCTGGTCCTCGCGCAGCACGTCGGCCATCTTGTCCGAGTCGTACTCGTTCATCTGGCAGCCAAAGGTGCGGATGTACAGCTTGCGGGGGGAGCCGGCGCCGGCAGTGGCCGAAGGCAGGGGGGCAGGGGTGTCGCCCGGGACATTGCCCGCGCGCTTGAGAGAGGTTTCTTGCATGATGGTCGCCGTGACGGGTGTAGATCCCGGGGGCTGGAAAGGGGGAAAGGGCGGATTTTAACCCTTGCCCAGGAATTGTTTCTTGGATGCGCGCGCGTTGGCCGTTACGATAGCGGTCCGCGCGCCGGCAGGCGCCGGTAAAATCCCTTTTTTCTCCCGAGCGGCACCGATGAATTCCAATCGCCTTACGCCTCCGGCAGCCGCTCCCTCCCTTGCTGGCGGGACCGGTGCCGCTGTCCAGGACGAGTACCGTAATCCCTACCCCAATTCCGTGTGGGCGCTGCTGGCTTGCGCGCTGGCGCTGGCCGCCGCAGCGTGCGCGCTGTGGGTCGACTTGCCGCTGGCCATCTGGATCCAGAAATCGGTGTCGGAAGGCGTCGACCAGTCCTTTGAATGGGTGGGCGAGCTGGGCGAAAGCGGCCATTACATCGTCATGGCGCTGGCGTTCTACGTAATCGGTCTTGTGGGCCTGGCGCGCGGGTGGCGCAATCCGCTGCGTGTCAGCTATGCCGCCATGGCGCGCGGCAGCCTGCTGATGCTGTCGACCATGGCGGTGGGCGGGCTGGTGGTGCTGCTCCTTAAGCGCAGCGTGGCCCGGGCGCGGCCCGAGCTGTACTTCGAACAGGGCATCTACGGGCTGGGTGAATCGTTTTCGCGCGCGCAGCAGTTCAATTCCTTTCCTTCCAGCCATACCTACGCCGCCTTCTCGGTGGCGGTGGTGCTGGGCATTCTGGCGCCGCGCTGGCGCTGGGTGTTCCTGCTGCTGGCGGCGCTGGTGGCGATCAGCCGTCTGGTGAACCTGGATCACTACCTGTCGGACGTCATGACGGCTGCGGGCATCGCCGTGCTGGTCGGGCACTATCTGGCCCCGCGCGTGCTGTGCAGCAAGTACCAATGGCCGCTGCGCGCGCCCTGGCGCTGGTGGAAGAAGGCTTGAGCCTGCGCTCGGTAAACAGACAAGGCCGCGAAATCCGCGGCCTTTTTGTCGTCCGGTGACTGGGCCCGGCCCGGGGACGGAACGCCGATTGGGCGGGGGACGGACTGTGGGCGTCAGGCCAGCACTTTGACCCCGGACGGCGTTTCGATCTGCGCGCGCAGGCGGGGCGGGCCGTCGGCCTGCTCGACGTCGATCAGGCTGTCGGCGCCCATCCAGGCCAGGCCCTGGCGCAGCAGTGCGGCGCGAGGATGGCAGCCGGTCAGACGCAGCAGGCGCAGCGGCTGGCGCGGCAAGGTCGCGCCCGGCGGGTTCTCCACATCCCATTGGATCAGCGTGGGCAGCAGGCCTTCTCCGGCCTCATGGCCCGCCTCGCGCCACGTGGGCAGACTGCCGTCGTCCGGCACGGTCAAGCGCCAGCGCAGGTCGCCGCGCGTCATGGCGATGGCTGGGGGCAGGCGGTCGGGGTGTTCGGCCTGCATGTGCGTCAGATCCAGCGGCGCCTCCACGCGCGCGGCCCAGTGGGCCAGAAAGGGCCCTTGTTCGATGCGCGCCCGCACGTCGCCCTGGTCCAGCCCGAACCAGCGGGGGCGCTCAGGCGCCGGCGCGTCGGGATCGATGGCAATGACTTCCAGGTACACCCCGTCCGCCATGCCCAGCACACGGTTATGGGTGCCCATGCGCGGATGCGCCCCGCCGCCCTGCGGCGCGATGCCAAGCAGGCCGGCGACATATTCGGTGCCGCTGGCAAGGTCCGCGGCGGCGATGACGAGGTGGTCGATGGTGAGTTTCATGAGGGGCATGGTAACGAATGCGTGCGCGTGTGTACGCGTTGGCCCAGCGCAACCAGCGCATGCATTACCCGTTCGAGAGAAATGTTCTGGAGCTTGTACCTTCGGATTTGAGATACCTTGGGCTGCGTCATCCCTGTCAGGGCGGCGACCTCCCGCTGGTTCAGGCCGCGTTCGTCGATCAAGTCGTTGAATCGGATCGCCAATTGGACCTTGGCAGTCAGCTCGGCGGCGTCTTCAAAGCCGAGGTCGTAAAGCACGTTCTGCGTGCCAACGGTCGAGGTGCATGTCATGGTGCGTCCCGGGCAGGGTGATGAGGGGCCATTGCCCGATTCGGCCAAGTGGGGATCACGTTTCGGCGGTCTGAACCAAGATACCTGTTCAGATATTCAAATCAACTGCCCACTCGGAAATCAGACAAGCTAACCGGTAACGATGCGCGAGAGTACTCGTACTGATCGCAGCCACCGAGCCCCAAAAGAAAAACCCGTCGCAAGCGACGGGTTTTGCATGTCAGCACGAGGGCAATCAGGCGACTTCGCCTTCTTCGCCTTCCTTCTTGACCGGCTTGATCAGGTCTTCGCGCTTGACGCCCATCCACATGGCCAGCGCGGCGGCGACGAACACCGACGAGTAGATGCCGAACCAGATGCCGATGGTCAGGGCCATGGCGAAGTAGTGCAGGGTGGGGCCGCCGAAGAACAGCATGGCCAGCACCATCATCTGGGTCGAACCGTGAGTGATGATGGTCCGCGAGATGGTCTGCGTGATGGCGCTGTTGATGACTTCGTGCACATCCGCCTTGCGGTATTTGCGGAAGTTTTCGCGGATCCGGTCCATGATGACCACGGATTCGTTCACGGAGTAGCCCAGCACGGCCAGCACACCGGCCAGCACCGCCAGCGAAAACTCCCACTGGAAGAACGCGAAGAAGCCCAGGATGATGACCACGTCATGCAGGTTGGCGATGACGCCGGCGACCGCGAACTTCCATTCGAAGCGAAAGCCCAGGTAGACCATGATGCCGATCACGACCACCAGCAGCGCCATGAGGCCGTTGTGCAGGAGTTCCTGCCCGACCTGCGGACCGACGAACTCGACGCGGCGCAGCTCGACGCCGGAGTCGGCGGTCTTGAGCGCGGCCATGACGGTTTCGCTTTGCGTGGCGGACGTCTGGCCTTCCTGCAGGGGCAGGCGGATCATGACGTCGTGCGAGGTGCCGAAGTTCTGGACCTGGAAGTCGGTGTAGCCCAGCTTGGAGACCACGCCGCGCACGTTTTCGAGCTGCGCCGTCTGGGCGTAGTTGACTTCCATGACCGTGCCGCCGGTGAACTCGATCGACAGGTGAAAGCCGCGCGTGACGATGAAGAAGACCGCCAGCAGGAAGGTGACGAGACTGATGATGTTCAGCACCAGGGCATGGCGCATGAACGGGATGGTGCGGTGAATCCGGAAAAATTCCATTTTTCGCCTTCGGTTCTTTTCTGTGGCGGACGGCCCGGGCCGTCCGCCCTATTTTCAGTTTGCCTTCGGCTTCCAGACTTCGCCGATGGAGATCGAGGTGAGCTTCTTCTTGCGGCCGTAGTACAGGTTGGCCAGCGCGCGCACGCCCACGACAGACGAGAACATCGAGGTCAGGATGCCCAGGCAGTGAACCACCGCGAAGCCGCGGATCGGGCCCGAACCGAAGGCCAGCAGCGCCAGGCCCACGATCAGCGTGGTGAGGTTCGAGTCGAGAATGGTGCCCCACGCACGTTCGAAGCCGTGATGGATGGCCTGCTGGGGTGTGGCCCCCGCGCGTAGTTCTTCTCGGATGCGCTCGTTGATCAGCACGTTCGAGTCGATGGCCATGCCCAGCGTCAGCGCGATAGCCGCGATACCCGGCAGCGTCAGCGTGGCCTGCAGCATGGACAAGAGCGCCAGCAGCAGCAGCACGTTGAGCGTCAGGCCGATCGTGGAGAACACGCCGAACAGGTGGTAGTAGATGATGATGAACGCGGCGATGGCCAGGAAGCCGTACAGGGTCGAGTAGAAGCCCTTCGAGATGTTGTCGGCGCCCAGGCTCGGGCCGATGGTGCGTTCCTCGATGATGGACATCGGTGCGGCCAGCGCGCCGGCGCGCAGCAGCAGCGCGGTGTCTGCGGCTTCCTCGGAAGACATGCTGCCCGAGATCTGCACCTGTCCGCCCGCGATTTCGCCGCGGATGACCGGCGCGGTGACCACTTCGCCCTTGCCGTTTTCGAACAGCAGGATGGCCATGCGCTTGTTGATGTTGTCGCGGGTGACGTCGCGGAAGATGCGGGCGCCCTTGGAATCCAGCGTCAGGTGAACGGCGGCCTGCTGGGTCTGCGAATCGCGGCCGGGTTGGGCGTCCTGCAGGTTTTCGCCGGTCAGGACGACCTGGCGGCGGACCAGAATGGGACGGCCGTCGCGGTCGTTGTAACGTTCGAGACCGAACGGGACGCTGCCGCCCAGCAGCGCGGCCTGCGCGGCGGGGGAGTCGTCGACCATGCGGATTTCCAGCGTGGCGGTGCGGCCCAGCAGTTCCTTGGCCTTGGCCACGTCCTGCACGCCGGGCAGTTGCACCACGATGCGGTCCGAACCCTGTTGCTGGATGATCGGTTCGGCCACGCCCAGTTCGTTGATGCGGTTGTGCAGCGTGTTGATGTTCTGCTTGAGCGCGGAATCCTGCACGCGGGTGACGGCCGCCGGGTTCAGGGCGGCCAGCAGCAATTGCTTGCCGCCTTCTTCGCGTTCGGTGAATTCCAGGTCCGGCAGGCGCGAGCGCAGCGTCGAGATGGCGCGGTCGCGGTCGTCGGTGTTGGCGAAGGTGGCGGCGATGCTCATGCCGGAGCGTTCAACGCCGGCGACGGGGATCTTCTGGTCGCGCAGCACCGAGCGCACGTCGGCGGACAGCGAGTCGTAGCGGGCGGTCAGGGCGCCTTGCATGTCGACCTGCAGCAGGAAGTGCACGCCGCCGCGAAGGTCCAGGCCCAGGTACATGGGCTTGGGCGCGAACCAGCCCAGCGCGCGCATCCAGGGCGGCGAGGCGGGCAGCAGGTTCAGCGCCACGGTGTAGTGCGGGTCGCCGGGAACGGTATTGAGCGATTTTTCGATCAGGTCGCGGGCCTGCAGCTGCACGTCGGTGGACGGGAAGCGGGCGCGCACGGTGCCGAGCGTGCCGTTCAATTCGAAATAGGCGCCTTCGTTGGGGATCTTGGCATCGGTCAGGATCTGTTCCACGCGGGCCAGCACGGAGGTGTCGACCTTGACCGTGGCCTTGGCGCTGGACACCTGAACGGCGGGGGATTCGCCGTAGAAATTGGGAAGCGTGTACAGCAGGCCAATGAGGACCGCGACCAGGACCGTAATGTACTTCCAGAGGGGATAGCGGTTCATTGCCGGCTACTTCATTTAAAGAGATGAAAGGGCCGCCCGAGCGGGTGAGCGCGGCGGGCGGCGGTAGGCGTCTTCAAGGACAAGAGCCCCGTCGGGGCTCTTCTGGGACGCTTACAGGGCCTTGATGGTTCCCTTGGGCAGAACGGTCGAGACCGACGACTTCTGCATGATGACTTCGACGGGCTTGTCGGCCAGTTCGGAGACTTCGACGGTGACGTAGCTGTCGTTGACCTTGGTGACCTTGCCGAGCATGCCGCCGGCGGTGACGACTTCGTCGCCCTTGGCCAGGGCCGCGATCAGGTTGCGGTGTTCCTTCTGGCGCTTCATCTGCGGACGGATCATCAGGAAATAGAGGATCACGAACATCAGGATGATGGGCAGCATGCCCATCAACGCATTGCCTTCGGGGGCGGCGGCCTGAGCCACGACGAGGCTGGCGGTATCGATAACGGACATTGAATTCTCCTGCGTTTGAGTCTGTTTGGGTTTATCGCTATGTTTTTAATGCGCCCATCCCCGCGCGAGCCATGGATAGGGCAAGCCGACTATTGTATAGAGGTTATCGCCCGCCTTTAACTAGGGTGTCATCCCAGGCGTCAAGGCGGCTTCCGCTTGCAGCGGCGGCCTGCCCGGTCAAATGGGGGCGAAACCCGCCGGCAAAAGCCCCTGGCGGGGCTTTTTTATCCGGCTACTCGATGCCGCGGGCGCGGTCCGCGGCGAACTGGGCGCGCCAGGCGTCAAAACGGCCTTCCGCAATGGCCTCGCGCATTTCCTTCATGATAGTCAGATAGAAGTGCAGGTTGTGCAGCGTGTTCAGGCGCGCGCCGGTGATTTCGTTGGCGCGCTGCAGGTGGTGCAGGTAGGCGCGCGAGAAATTGCCGCAGGTGTGGCAGCCGCAGCTCGGGTCCAGCGGGCGGGTGTCGTCGCGGTACTTGGCGTTGCGGATCTTCACGTCGCCAAAGCGCGTGAACAGCCAGCCGTTGCGCGCGTTGCGGGTGGGCATGACGCAGTCGAACATGTCGACGCCGCGGCTCACGCCCTCGACCAGGTCTTCGGGGGTGCCCACGCCCATCAGATAGCGCGGGGCCTGGACGGGCAGCTTGGGCGTGACGTGCGCCAGGATGCGCATCATGTCTTCCTTGGGCTCGCCCACCGACAGCCCGCCGATCGCGTAGCCGTGAAAGCCGATGTCCTGCAGTCCGGCCAGGGATTCGTCGCGCAGCGACTCGTACATGCCGCCCTGCACGATGCCAAACAGCGCGTTCGGATTGCCCAGGCGATCGAATTCGTCGCGCGAGCGGCGCGCCCAGCGCAGGGACATGCGCATGGAGCGTGCGGCTTCCTCGACGGTGGCGGGGCGGCCGTCGATTTCGTAGGGCGTGCACTCGTCGAACACCATGACGATGTCGGAATTGAGCGAGCGCTGGATGCGCATCGACTCTTCGGGCGTGAGGAACAGGCGCGCGCCGTCGATGGGCGAGGCGAACTTCACGCCTTCCTCGGTGATCTTGCGCATGCCCTGCAGGCTGAACACCTGGAAGCCGCCCGAGTCGGTCAGGATGGGCTTGTCCCACTGCATGAAGCCGTGCAGGCCGCCATGCTTTTCCATGATTTCGGTGCCGGGGCGCAGCCACAGGTGGAAGGTGTTGCCCAGCACGATCTGCGAGCCGATTTCCTTGAGCTCGTGCGGCATCATCGCCTTGACGCTGCCGTAGGTGCCCACCGGCATGAAGATGGGGGTCTCGACCACGCCGTGGTTCAGCGTGATGCGGCCGCGGCGGGCGCCGCCGTCGGTGGCGAGCAGTTCGAAGTTGAGTCCGGTCATGAGGCAGGGGTTTCGATGAACATGGCGTCGCCGTAGCTGAAGAAGCGGTAGCGTGCGGCGACGGCGTGGGCGTAGGCGCGGCGGATGGGCTCGACGCCGGCCAGCGCAGACACCAGCATCAGCAGGGTCGACTGGGGCAGATGGAAGTTGGTGACCAGCGCGTCCACCACACGGTACTGGTAACCGGGGGTGATGAACAGGCGCGTGTCGCCTTGGGCGGGGGCCAGCGGGACGCCGGGAGCGGTGCGGCCCTCGGTCTGCGCGGCGGCCGATTCCAGGGCGCGCACGCTGGTGGTGCCGACGGCGATCACGCGTCCGCCCTGGGCGCGGGCCGCGGCGATCGCGTCCACGGTGGCCTGGGGCACGGTGAACCATTCGGCGTGCATGACGTGGTCGGCCAGGTTGTCCACGCGCACCGGCTGGAAGGTGCCGGCGCCCACGTGCAGCGTGACGAAGGCGCGCGCCACGCCCAGCCCGGCCAGACGCTCGAGCGTGGGCTGGTCGAAATGCAGGCCGGCGGTGGGGGCGGCGACCGCGCCGGGTTCGCGGGCGTACACGGTCTGGTAGCGGTCGTCGTCGCCGGCGTCGGCGGCATGCGTGATGTACGGCGGCAGCGGCGTGGCGCCGTGGGCGTCCAGCAGGTCGAGCACGGGACCGGGAAAGCGGATGTCGAAGAGCTCGCCTTCGCGGCCCAGCACCGTGGCCTCGAAGGCGTCGGCCAGGCGCAGCACCATGCCGGCGCCCGGCGACTTGCTGGCGCGCACGTGCGCCAGGACGCGGTCGGGTTCGGTGATGCGTTCGACCAGCACCTCGATCTTGCCGCCGGTGATCTTGTGGCCCGGCAGGCGCGCCTTGATGACGCGGGTGTCGTTGAACACCAGCAGGTCGTTGGGCCGCAAGAGGGAGGTCAGGTCGGCGAACTGGCGGTCATGCAGCTGGCTGGCGGCGTCCAGGTGCAGCAGGCGGCTGCCTGTGCGCTCGGCGGCGGGCGTCTGCGCGATGAGCTCGGGCGGCAGTTCGTAGTCGAAGTCGGAAACGGTGAAGGACTGGGTCACGCGGGTATCTGGAGCAATGGGATCGGCCCTGCAAATGACGAGCCATGCCGGTTGGGCAGGCTGGGGGCAACCGCATATTGTAAAGGGGACAGTTAATAGGGGCGGATCGGGGCCTTGCGCAAATAAATACGCCGCCAAAGGCGCCCGCGGCCGTCCCGCGCCGCCCGTAACGGTTCCAGGTTTTGTATGCTCTCGGTTTTGCTGGACGAGCAACCAGGTGGGCATGGCATGACGGGACAAGTGATCAGGCGGGTGGGCGGAATGAAGCAGTGGCTGGCCGGCGGTGTCCTGGCCCTGGCCGCGTGCGCTGCCTTTGCGCAGGTTCCGGGGTTGCCGCCCGACGTGGTGAAGGCCTGGAAAGCCAGCAAGCTGCCCGATAGCTCGCTGTCGCTGGTGGTGCAGGAGGTGGGCGGCCCGCGGCTGGTGGCGCTGAACGCCAAAGAGGGCCGCAATCCCGCGTCCGTGATGAAACTGGTCACGACCTGGGCCGCGCTGTCCGAGCTGGGTCCCAATTACGTCTGGCGCACCGAGTTCATGACGGCGCCCGGCTCGCGCCCCGACGCCAAGGGCGTGCTGACCGGTCCGCTGTACCTGCGCGCCGGGGGCGACCCGCAATTTCTGATGCAGGATCTGTGGACGCTGCTCCGCGAGCTGCGGCTGCGCGGGGTCAAGCAGATCAATGACCTGGTGATCGACCGCAGCATCTTCGGCCAGGTGTCGATCGACCCCGGTGCATTCGATGGTGCGCCCGACCGGGCCTACAACGCCAGCCCGGACGCGCTGATGGTGGGCTTTGGCGCGCTGCGCCTGCTGTTCACCCCGGACCCGGTCGCCAACAAGTGGGTACCGCTGATCGACCCGCCGCTGCCGGGCCTGAAAATCGAAGGCCAGGTGGAATGGAGCGACATCCGCTGCCCGGGTCCGCCCGTGGTCACGACCGATCCGGTCATCACGCAGCAGGGCGTCACCATCCGCGTCAACGGCAAGGTGGCGGGTTCCTGCGGCGAGTTCAGCCTGTACCGACTGGCGCTGTCGCAGCCCGAGTACGCCACCGAAGTCTTCCGCATGCTCTGGAAGGAGCTGGGCGGCACGTTCAAGGGCCAGGTCCGGTCGGGCATGGTGCCGGCGGACGCGGTGGTGCTGGCCTCGCACGACTCGCCCACGCTGGCCGAGGCCATCCGCCAGATCAACAAGCGCAGCAATAACGTCATGGCGCGCACCCTGCTGCTGACGCTGGGCGCCGAACGCGGCCGCCGCCCGGCCACCGTGGGCAGCAGCGAAGAAGTTGCCAAGCAACTCTTGGCCAAGCAGGGACTGAACATGCCCGAGCTGGTCATCGACAACGGCGCCGGCCTGTCGCGCGAGGCCCGCGTGTCGGCGGACAGCCTGGCGTCGATGCTGACGGTGGCCTGGAATTCGCCGGTGATGCCGGAATACATTTCGTCCTTCGCCATCGCCGGCGTGGACGGGACGGTGCGCCGCCGCCTGAAGGGCAACGGCACGCTCGGCATGGCGCATCTGAAGACGGGCTCGCTGCGCGACGTGCGCTCTATCGCCGGTTACGTGCTGGGGGCCAGCGGCAAGCGCTATGTGGTCGTCAGCATCGTCAACCACGAACAGGCGGGCGCGGTCCGAGCTTTCGACGACGCCTTGATCTCCTGGCTCGCCGAACAATGAATGTAGGCCCCCACGCCGCGCGCACGATGTGCGCTAGCTGCCCCCCGAGGGGGCTGCCCCGCCTTGGGGCGGCCCGGCGGCGGGGCGGGCTTAAAACGATTACGATCCCTCCGTATGGCCCGCGACCGTGAAACGCAGGCGCGTCGCGCCTTGCTCGGTCCGCCCGAGGCCAAAAGAATTCTGACCAACAAATACTCTGGAGAGTTACGCACATGCCCGTGCACGAAATCCGCCATCCGCTGATCCGCCACAAGCTCGGGATCATGCGGCGCGCCGACCTCAGTACCAAGAGCTTCCGTGAACTGTCGCAGGAAGTGGGCGCGCTGCTGACGTATGAAGCGTCCAAGGACCTGCCGCTGGCGCCCGCCACCGTCGAGGGCTGGTGTGGCCAGGTCGAGGTCGAGAAGATCGCCGGCAAGAAAGTCACCGTGGTGCCCATTCTGCGCGCCGGCATCGGCATGCTGGACGGCGTGCTGAGCCTGATTCCGGGCGCCAAGGTCAGCGTCGTGGGCGTGGCCCGCAACGAAGAGACGCTGGAAGCCCACACGTATCTGGAACGTCTGGTGGGCGAACTGGACCAGCGCCTCGCGCTGATCGTTGACCCGATGCTTGCCACGGGCGGCTCGATGGTCGCCGCCATCGACCTGCTCAAGCGCGCCGGCTGCAAGGAAATCCGCGCGCTGGTGCTGGTGGCCGCCCCAGTGGGCATCGACGCCGTGCTGGCCAAGCACCCGGACGTGCACATCTACACCGCGTCGATCGACAACGGCCTGAACGAGCACGGCTACATCATGCCGGGCCTGGGTGACGCCGGCGACCGCATCTTCGGCACGCAACAAAAGGGTTAAGGAACGCGTTACGGCCGGTTTTCAGGCCGTAACCGCCGGCCGGCCCAGATGCTGGCCGAACCAATGCAACTGCGGCGCCAGGCCGGCGACCTCGCCCACGATCAGCAGGGCGGGGGACCGGACGGCATGTTCCCGCGCCAGTTCCGGCAGTTGCGCCAGCGGACCCGACACCACGCGCTGTTCGGGCCGGCTGCCATTCTCGATGAGTGCAAACGGGGTCTCGGGCGAGCGGCCATGGCGCAGCAGGCGCTGCGTCAGCAACTCAAGCTGGCCCACGCCCATGTAGAACGCCAAGGTCTGCTTTTCGCGCGCCAGCGCGGGCCAATCCAGATTGTCTTCGTCTTCGCGGCAATGCGCGGTGATGAGGCGCACGGATTGGGCGTGCTCGCGGTGCGTCAGCGGAATGCCGGCATAGGCGGCACAGGCCAGCGCCGCCGTGATGCCCGGCACCACTTCGTAGCGCACGCCGTGCGCGCGCAGAAATTCCAGTTCCTCGCCGCCCCGGCCAAAAATGAATGCGTCGCCACCCTTGAGCCGCACCACGCGGCGGCCGGCGTGCGCGTATTCGACCAGCAGCGCGTGGATGCGCGCCTGCGTGGCGTGATGGTTTTCGCCAGGCAGCTTGCCCACCGGCACGCGTTCGGCATCGCGCCGGGCGAGCGACATGACCTCGTCGCTGACCAGGCGGTCGTAAAGGATGACGTCGGCCTCGTTCAGGGCGCGCAGGGCCTTGAGGGTCAGGAGGCCGGGGTCGCCGGGGCCAGCGCCCACCAGCACCACGCTGCCCTCGGCGGGCGCGATGGGCGAGGCCAGCGCGTCGGCCAGCGCGGCCTCGGCCTGCGCCGGCTGCTGCTGGCGCAGGAATCCCGCCACCGGGCCGTCCAGCAACCAGTCGTAGAAGCGGCGGCGAGCACCCAGATCGGGGTGACTGGCGCGGATGCGCTTGCGGTAGGTGGCGGCCAGGCCGGCAAGCTGGCCCAGCGTGTGATCGAACAGCGATTCGATGCGTTCGCGGATGCGGCGGGCCAGCACGGGGGCCACGCCGGATGACGAAATGGCGACGATGACCGGCGACCGGTCGACAATGGACGGCACCTGGAAGGACGACAGCTCGGGGTCGTCCACCACGTTGGTGAAAATGCGGCGCGCCTCGGCGGCCTGGGAGACCGCGGCGTTGACCGCGCGATCGTCGGTGGCGGCCACGACCAGCCACACGTCCTGCAGCCAGGCAGGGTCGAATGGCCCCGGCAGATGGCGGATACGACCCTCGGCCGCAAGCGCTGCCAGCGCAGGCGTCAGTTCAGGTGCGCCGACGACCACGCGGGCACAGGCCTCCAGCAGGGCGAGGGTCTTGCGTTCGGCGACGGCGCCGCCGCCAACAACGAGTACCAGCCGGTCTGTCAGATCGGCAAAAATCGGGAAAAGCTTCATGAATGCCAGCCTCGGGCGTACCCGGCTCAATGTGGGTCGATGATAGGGACGGGTTTTCATCCCCACAACTTTTGATTTCTTTAATTCATATAGCCATAACTTATTTGGCAGGGCGTCAGGCGCTGCCCAGCCATTGGCTCATTTCGACGACCTCGCGGGCGACGTCGCCCAGCCGCTTCTGGCTTTGCATGGCGCGGTCGCGCAGCAGCCGATGGGCCTCGTCCTCGGAAACGGCGCGCGTCTTCATCAGGATACCCTTGGCCTTCTCCACCCACTGCCGGTCCGCCAGGCGGAGCTGGGCCTCGCGCAGTTCCTCGCGGCGGGTCTTTTCCACGGCGAAACGCTCGATCGCCACGGTCAGCAGCGGTTCGATGCGGGCGGCAGGCACATCGCCGACCACATAGGCAGCCACGCCGGCGCGCAGCGCCGTGCGGATGGTCTCGCGGTTGCCGTTGTCGGTAAACATCACGACCGGACGGTCGCTGTGCGAACTGGCGACACAGATGTTTTCCAGCGTGTCGCGGCCAGGGGCGTCGCTGTCGATCAGCACGACGTCGGCGGCGGACTGGGCGATGCTGGCGGCCAGGTCCGTGCCCGGAGCCACTTCGGCCACGACGTGCATGCCCGCCGCGGCAAGCGTTTGCCGCAGCGACGCCGCGCGTCCTTCGCCATCGTTGAGCAGCATGACCTTCAGCATGAAACACCCCCTGTCTTCTGGATGATGCAAGTTCCATGCCATCGTCGCCGCGCGCGGAGGCGGGCGCGCGGACCGGCGCGCAGGCACGGCGGCGGGGCGCGCGCCGCACAGCGATGGTGCGTTGCGGCTTCGGCCTGCGCACCAACATGGCTCCGCCCCTGATTCGCGGCGGCGCGGCGCGGGCCGGGCGGAAATCGCGCAGCGCCAGTGCCAGCGCGGTCCGCCGGGCGGTTTGCATCGTGCTGGGCAAATCTGGCACACCTATTGCTTAAGTGAAAACGGGGCGGCCAACGGCGGTCGCCCGACGCAACGCGCCGCGACACGCGGCCAGGGACAACGACGTTCCGCTGCGCCATCGGATGGAGATCCGTGGCGCGCGGGACGTTTTTTTTTGCCGCCATTTTTTCCGTCACCTCGCAAGGAACCCACGATGACGCCCATGACCCGCAGTCCCTCGACCGTCGCCGCGCCCGCCGACGTGACCGCCAACGCCAGCCGCCGCAAATGGCTTGGCGGAACGGCGCGCGCGGTAGCCGGCGCCGGCCTGCTTTCGCTGGTCGACCCGCTGGTGCGCGCCGGCGCCTGGGCGGCCGGGACCGACGCGCCGGAAAAGACCGAAGTCAGGATCGGCTTTATTCCGCTGACCGACTGCGCGTCGGTGGTGATGGCGTCGGTGCTGGGCATCGACAAGAAGTACGGGGTCAAGATCACGCCGTCGAAGGAAGCGTCGTGGGCCGCCGTGCGCGACAAGCTCATGAACGGCGAGCTGGACATGGCGCATGTGCTGTACGGCCTGGTCTACGGCGTGCACATGGGCATCGGCGGTCCGAAGAAGGACATGGCCGTGCTGATGAGCCTGAACCAGAACGGCCAGGCGATCACGCTTTCGAACAAGCTGCTGGAAGCGGGCGCGCGCGACGGCGAGTCGCTGGCCAAGCTGATGGCCGCCGACAAGCGCGAGTACACCTTCGCGCAGACCTTCCCGACCGGCACGCACGCGATGTGGCTGTACTACTGGCTGGCCGCGCACGGCATCAATCCCATGAAGGACGCCAAGGTGATCACCGTGCCGCCGCCCCAGATGGTGGCGAACATGCGCGTGGGCAACATGGACGGTTACTGCGTGGGCGAGCCCTGGGGCGCGCGCGCCATCATGGACAAGATCGGCTTCACCACGGTGACGTCGCAAGGAATCTGGACCGATCACCCCGAAAAGGTCCTGGGCGCCAGCGCCGACTTCGTGAACCGCAATCCCAATACCGCGCGCGCGGTCACCGCCGCGATCCTGGAAGCCGGCAAGTGGATCGACGCGTCGCCAGAGAACCGCCGCAAGACGGCTGAGACCATCGCTGCCAAGTCCTACGTCAATACGGATGCGGGCGTCATCGTGGACCGCATGCTGGGGCAGTATGACGATGGCCTGGGCAAGAAGTGGTCGGACGCGCACGCCATGCGCTTTTACGCGGACGGCGCCGCCAATTTTCCGTACCTGAGCGACGGCATGTGGTTCCTGACGCAGCACAAGCGCTGGGGTTTGCTGAAAGAGCATCCCGATTACCAGGCGATCGCCACCCAGATCAATCGCGTCGACGTCTACAAGCAGGCCGCGCAGGCCGCGGGCGTCGCGCTGCCCGCCAGCGAAACGCGCACGTCCAAGCTGATCGACGGCGTGGTCTGGGACGGCAGCAATCCCGCGGCGTATGCCGACGGTTTCAAGGTCAAGGCCTGACGGCCGCCACCAAAGGGGACTCGCAATGTCTACCGTAACGATGACAAACCGCGGCGACGCATTCGCCGCCTGGTGGCGGGAACGCCTGGAAGCCGCGCTGAAGGCAGTCGTGGGGCCGGTCGCCGGCTTTGCGCTCTTCGTGCTGGTCTGGCAGGTGGTGGCGATGCGCATACCGGAGATCCCGACGCCGGGCGTCACCTGGCATGCGGCCGTCGAACTGTTCTCGGACCCGTTCTACGACAACGGCCCCAACGACAAGGGCATCGGCTGGAATCTGCTGGCCTCGCTGGAACGCGTGGCGGTCGGCTTCGGGCTGGCGGCGCTGGTCGGCATCCCCGTGGGCTTTGCGATTGGCCGCTACGCCGCCGTGCGCGCCATGTTCTCGCCGATCGTGAGCCTGTTGCGGCCGGTGTCGCCGCTGGCGTGGCTGCCGCTTGGGCTGCTGCTGTTCAAGGCGGCCAATCCGGCCGCGATCTGGGCCATTTTCATCTGTTCGATCTGGCCGATGATCATCAACACCGCCGTGGGCGTATCGCGCGTGCCGCAGGACTACCTGAACGTGGCGCGCGTGTTGAACCTGTCCGAATGGAAGGTCACGACCAAGGTGCTGCTGCCCGCGGTGCTGCCCTACATGCTGACCGGCGTGCGCTTGTCGATCGGCACCGCGTGGCTGGTGATCGTGGCCGCCGAGATGCTGACGGGCGGCACGGGCATCGGCTTCTGGCTGTGGGACGAATGGAACAACCTGAAGGTCGAGCACATCGTCATCGCCATTTTCGTGATCGGCATCGTGGGGTTGCTGCTGGAAACCCTGCTGGTCGCGCTGGCCCGCCGTTTCACCTATACCGAGGAATAGCGCCATGAAGAAATTCGTACGCATCGAACGCGTGGGACAGACCTTTGACACCCGCAAGGGCGCCTTCGTGGCGCTGCGCGACATCGACCTGACGGTCGAGCAGGGCGAGTTCATCACGCTTATCGGCCATTCCGGCTGCGGCAAGTCCACCTTGCTCAACCTGATCGCCGGGCTGACCCGGCCGACGAGCGGCGTGCTGCTGTGCGCCGAACGCGAGATCACGGGTCCGGGTCCCGACCGCGCGGTGGTGTTCCAGAACCATTCGCTGCTGCCGTGGCTGACGTGTTTCCAGAACGTGCACCTGGCGGTCGAGCGGGTGTTCGGCGCCACGGAAAAGCGTGCCCAGCTGGTCGAGCGCACGCGCGCCGCGCTGGATCTGGTTGGCTTGCTGCCCGCGCAGAACAAACTGCCGCGCGAGATCTCCGGAGGCATGAAGCAGCGCGTGGGCATTGCGCGCGCGCTGGCGATCGAGCCGGGCGTGCTGCTGATGGACGAACCGTTCGGCGCGCTGGACGCGCTGACCCGCGCGCATCTGCAGGACGAGCTGCTCAAGATCGTGGCCAAGACGCGCACGACGACCATCATGGTCACGCACGATGTGGACGAGGCCGTGCTGCTGTCGGACCGCATCGTGATGCTGACCAACGGACCGGCCGCGACCATCGGCGAGATCCTGCCGGTGCCGCTGCCGCGCCCGCGCGACCGCGTGCGGCTGGCCAACGATCCGACGTATCTGGCGTGCCGCGCGGGCGTGGTGGACTTTCTGCATCGCCGGCATGGCAATCCCGAGCGTTCTCAGGCCGCGGCGCAGGCGAACGCGACGCTGTCGGTCGTGCCTGCGCCGCTGGAGCAGGCAGGTGCGGCGGCCCGCGCCGCCGCGTAGGAGTGTCGTCATGCAAGCCAGGCAGAAGCTCGTCGTGGTCGGCAACGGGATGGCCGGCATTCGCACCGTGGAGGAGCTGCTCAAGCTCGCGCCGGATCTCTACGACATCACGGTGTTCGGCGCCGAGCCTCACACCAACTACAACCGCATCCTGCTGTCGCCGGTGCTGACCGGCGAGCGCACGCTGCAGGACATCGTGCTGAACGACGAGGACTGGTATGCGCGCCATGGTATTCGGCTGCTGCGCGGCCAGAAGGTGACGGACATCGACCGGGCGCGGCGCACGGTGGTGGCCGCCGACGGCACGCGCACGCCGTACGACAGGCTGCTGCTGGCGACCGGGTCGAACCCGTTCATCCTGCCGGTGCCGGGTCACGATCTGGACGGTGTGGTGGCGTTTCGTGACATCGGCGACGTCAACCGGATGATCGATGCGGCCTCGCGCTACCGGCACGCGGTGGTGATCGGGGGCGGACTGCTGGGCCTGGAGGCCGCCAACGGGCTGGCGGCGCGCGGCATGATCGTGTCGGTGGTTCACCTGGGCGCGGCGCTGCTCGACCGCCAACTGGACGGCGAGGCCGCCGCGCTGCTGCGCGCAAGCCTGGAGGCGCGGGGGCTGACGTTCTTGCTCCAGCACCAGACCGAGTCGATCCTGGGCGGCGCGGACGGGCGCGTGCGTGCGGTGCGCTTTGCCGACGGCACGGAGGTTCCCGCCGACCTCGTGGTGATGGCCGCCGGCGTGCGGCCGAACACCGAGCTGGCGCAACGCAGCGGATTGCACGTGGACCGCGGTGTGGTGGTGAGCGACACCTTGCAGACGTTCGACCCGCGCATCTATGCGGTGGGCGAATGCGTCAGCCATCGCGGCACGGCCTATGGCCTGGTGGCGCCGCTGTTCGAGCAGGCCAAGGTTGCGGCCAATCATCTTGCTCTGCACGGGATCGGCCGCTACGAGGGCAGTGTCACGTCGACCAAGCTCAAGGTCACCGGCATCGACCTCTTTTCCGCCGGCGACTTCGCGGGCGGTGCGCAGACCGAAACCATCACGCTGGCCGACATGCCGGGCGGCGTCTACAAAAAGCTGGTGATTCGCGAAGACCGCCTGGTGGGCGCGTGCCTGTTTGGCGACACGGCAGATAGCGCGTGGTACATGCGGCTGATCCGCGAAGGCGCGGGCATCGGCGCGCTGCGCGACCGGCTCATGCTGGGCGAAACCGCCGCGGAGTAGGAGTGGACATGCCGATGGCACGACGGATTGAGATCGTTACCGAAGCGGCGCGCGAGGTCGCGTCGGTCTGCTGTTATTGCGGCACGGGCTGCGGCGTGCGCGTGCAGGTGCGCGGCGGCACGGTCGTCGGCGTGCGGGGCGATGATGCGCATCCGGCTAACCGGGGGCGTTTGTGCAGCAAGGGGCTGGCGCTGGCCGACACCGTGCGGCGCGATGATGCCCGTGTGCTGTCGGCGCAATGGCGCTCGGGACGCGACCAGCCTCTGCGGGATATCGCGCTGACGCAGGCGCTGGATATCGCTGCGGACCGGCTGGCCGACGCGATCACCCGGCACGGCCCGGATGCAGTGGGCTTCTATCTGTCGGGCCAGTTGCTGACCGAAGACTACGCCGTCTTCAACAAACTGGCGCGCGCGCTGGCGGGCACCAACAACATCGACACCAATTCCCGTCTGTGCATGTCGAGCGCGGTCTCGGGCTACAAGCGCACGCTGGGCGCCGACGCGCCGCCCGCCTGCTACGACGATCTGGAATTGGCCGACACCGTGCTGATCGCCGGCTCCAACATGGCCTACGCGCACCCCGTGCTGTTCCGCCGGCTGGAAGCCGCGCGGGCCAGCCGGCCGCACATGAAGGTGATCGTGGCCGACCCGCGGCGCACCGACACCGCCGCGTTTGCCGACCTGCATCTGCCGATCGCGCCGGGGTCCGACGTGGCGCTGTTCAACGCCATGCTGCACGTGATGCTGCGCGAGGGCCTGGTCGACGAGGCCTACATCGCGCGCCATACCGAGGGCTTCGAGACACTGCGCGCGCGCGTGCAGACGTGTACGCCCGAGGCGGCGCAGCGCCTCTGCGGCGTGCCCGCGCGGGACATCGTTCAGGCGGCGCGCTGGTTCGGCCAGGCGCCGGCCGCGTTGTCGCTGTACACGATGGGCTTGAACCAGTCGGTCGCGGGCACCGACAAGAATGCGGCGCTGATTCATCTGCATCTGGCCACCGGCCAGATTGGGCGTCCCGGTGCCGGACCGTTTTCACTGACCGGCCAGCCCAACGCCATGGGCGGGCGCGAGGCAGGTGGCATGGCAACCCTGCTGCCGGGCCATCGCGATCCCGCGTCGGCCGCGGACCGCGCCGAGGTCGCGCGGCTGTGGGGCGTGGACAGCCTGCCCGATGCGCCGGGCACGACGGCGCTCGACATGTTCGACGCGGTGCTGGAAGGGCGCATCAAGGTGCTGTGGATTGCGGCGACCAATCCGGCGCAGTCGCTGCCGGACCAGGCGCGCGTGCGGGCCGCGCTGGCCCGCGCCGAGTTCGTCATCGTGCAGGAAGCCTTTGCCGGCACCGAGACGCTGGCCCATGCCGACCTGGTGCTGCCGGCGGCGACCTGGCCCGAGAAAGCGGGCACGGTGACCAACTCCGAGCGTCGCATCAGCCGGGTCCACGCCGCCATCGCGCCGCCCGGTGATGCGCAGCCCGACTGGCGGCTGGCGCAGGCGGTCGCCCAGCGGCTCGCGGCGCGCATCGCGCCGACCAAGGCGGCGCTGTTTGCCTGTGTCGACGAAAGCGAGGTTTTTGCCGAGCACGCCCGCATGACCGCCGGCCGCGACCTGGACTACAGCGCGCTGGATTACGCCGTGCTGGCGCAGCACGGACCGCAGCAGTGGCCGTACCGGGCGGGGCAGGGCACCGCGCGCCTGTATGCCGACGGCGTGTTTCCCACCGTTAGCGGCCGCGCCCGGTTCTGCGACGTCGCATGGCGGCCGACCGCCGAAACCGTCTCCGACGGCTTTCCGCTGCAACTGACCACCGGCCGGTTGCGCGATCACTGGCACACGATGGCGCGCACGTCGCTCGCTCGCGCGTTGACGCAGCATGTCGAGGAACCGTGGGTATCGCTGCATCCGGACGATATGCGCCGCCTGGACTTGGAAGCCGGCGCGCTGGCCCGGCTACAGTCGCGGCGGGGCGCGCTGGTGCTGCCGGTGCAGGCCGATGAGACGCTGCGCCCCGGCCAGGCCTTCGTGCCGATGCACTGGGGCAGCGCCTTCATGGCCGGGCTGGGCGTGAACGCGCTGACCAATCCCGCGGCCGATCCGATATCGCGCCAGCCCGAGCTCAAGTTCAGCGCCGTGCGCGCCGAGCCGGCGGGCCTTGCGTGGCAGGCCGCGGCGTGGCGGCAGGGCGATGCGTCGGCGCTGCGGACCCGGCTTGCGCCCTGGCTGCGGCGTTTCGACTATGCCGTTGTGCTGCCGGTTGGCGCGCGCGGCGTCCGGTTGCGGCTCGCCAGCCGCGACGCGCCAGCTGCCGCCGTGCTGCACGAACTGGCCGACGCGCTGGACCTGCGCCGTCCCGATGTGGCGTACGACGATCCGGCGCGCGGCCATGTGCGCCGGGTCAGCGCCGGACAAGGCGAGTTGCGCGCCTTCTTGCTGACAGGCGATCTCCGCGCGCAGGAGCCGCTGCTTGCGTGGGCCGCGGGGGGCGAGGCGCCCGCCAGCATCGCGGCGCTGCTGATGGGACGCGTCGCGGGCGCCGTGCGTTCGCGTACGGTGTGCGTCTGCAATGGCGTCAGCGAAGCGGCCATCCTGAAGGGCATCGAAGGCGGCTGCGATCTGGCGGCGTTAAAGGACACGCTGGGCTGCGGCACCGGCTGCGGCTCGTGCGTGCCGGAAATCCAGACGCTGATGGCGCGCGCCCCAGCGGCGCCGGTGCTGGCGTGACGACACGTTCGGACATACGCCGGGCACGGCAACCGGTGTAGTATCAAGCCAGCTGTCCCCAAGGCGGGACGGCGCTTTCGGATTTCTGGAGTGGCTTGTGACGACGATGCGAAAAATGGCATCCCTGGTTTTTGCGGCCGGCGCGTTGGGCGCGGCCGCCACGGCGCAGGCCGGCGTGTGTGACGCGCAGTTCATGCACGACGGCGGCGCCGTCCAACTGACCGGCACGGGCAATCTGGCGCTGGGCGCGGATCTGACCTTCGCCGAAGTTACAAAAAGCAATGGCGACAACTGCCGCGCGCGCGTGCAGGGCGTTGCCAAGTTCAGCTACGCGGGCCTGCCGCCCGGCAAGTCCAAGCTCGATTACCTGATGACCGTCAAAGGCGGTCAAGCCACTTTCCTGCGCTACGCCAGCGCCGGCGAAGCGCCCAAGCCGTCCGAAGGCCAGTTCGACCTGCGCATGCTGGGCCTCTTTGCCTACGACGGCAAGCTGGCCGCGGGCCAGAAGCTGCCCGGCTCGTCGTTCCGCCTGAAGATCGGCAAGGAAGCGCCGGTGGGCGGACAACCCAGCACCACGGTGCGAATTGGCGAGAAGACGGTCGGCCAGAAAACCGCGCTGGACACCGCGCTGGGCAAGCAGACCTGCCACCCGATCACCTACACGCGCAATTCGGACCCGACGATGGCCACGTTCCAGGGCCTGACCATTCCCATCCCCGGCATGAACACGACGGTCACCGATTGGTATTGCCCGGCCGTGAATCTGGTGATGAAGCAGGACATCGATCAGGGCGGCGTGAAATCCGCCGTTGAGATTACGCAGATCAAGTAGCACCCGGTAGCAAGCGGGCGATTGCGCCCGCATGGCGGCTGGTATCATCGTTTCCGTCATGGACACACAACAGGAGCTCAGAAAATGGCAACGAGAAAATCCGAAGACGTCGCAAAAGAAAAACTCATGGACAGTGTCAAGACCAGCCTGAACGACGCCGAAAGCCTGCTGCGCGAAGCCGCCAGCAGCACCGGCGACAAGGCTAACGAACTGCGCGACCGCGCCATGACGTCGCTGCGGCGCACGCGCGAGGCCCTGTACGAAGCGCAGGATGCCGTCCTCGAACGTGGCCGCAAGGCCGCCCGTGCGACGGATGACTACGTGCACGACAATCCCTGGCAAGCCATCGGGGTGGCAGGCGTGACCGGCCTGCTGCTCGGCTTGCTGATCAGCCGCCGCTGACAGGGCAGGGCGTCCGGGCGGCAGGCGCGGCTTGATGCCGCTGCCTGCCGCCCGGCGTTCTTTCAGCCATGGGTCTACGAAAAACTGTTTTCGGTGTTGCCTCCAGCCTGGTCGGGCTGATGCGCACGCGGCTGGAGCTGCTGGCTCTTGAAGCCGCGGACGAAAAGGCGCGCCTGCTCAAGCTGCTGGGCCTGGCGTTTGCGGCCCTGCTATTTTTGACGCTGGCGGTTCTGGTGGCCACCATCACCATCGCCGTGGCGTTCTGGCCCACGGAAGACCGCTACTTGGCCCTGGGGCTGCTGGCGGCTTTCTATGGTGTTGCTGGCGTGGTGCTGCTGCTCGTGGTGCGCCACGGGCTGGTGTACGGACCGGCGCCGTTCTCGGCCACGCTCGAAGAGCTGGGCCGCGATGCGGAGTTGCTGGATCGCGTGCGCGATGCGCAAGCCGATGAAGACACCGCGGTCCGCCGGCGCGAGGGGTTCTGAGCCATGCACAAACGATCTCCCACCGTCGACCGCGCCGTGCGCATCGAACTGCTGCGCGCCCGCGCCGCGATCGAGCGCGAGTCGCTGGCGCAGAACATCGTGTCGGCCGGGCGCAGGCTTGAACCCAGCGCGCTCATCCGCGGCATGCTGCCAGGTCTTGCGTCGGGCGGCGCGTCCCGCTGGGCCTTGCAGGCCATCACGCTGGCGCGGCGCTATCCCATCATCAGTTCGTCGCTGTCCGCCATGTTCATGCGCGGCGGCAAGCGCGGCAAGCTCCTGAAGCTTGCCGGCGGCGCCTTCGTGGGCTGGCAGCTCTTGAAGGTCTGGCGCGGCATGCGCCAGGACGACGACCGGGAACGCGACTGACGCCAACCGTAAAAACAAAGCCCCGTTTCCGGGGCTTTGTTGTTTGCGCAAAGGGGCCAATGGCTAGAGGCCCAACTGCCCCCACATATCGTCCACGCGCTTCTTCACGTCGGCGTCCATCGTGATGGGCGTGCCCCATTCACGATTCGTCTCGCCCGGCCACTTGTTGGTGGCGTCCAGGCCCATCTTGCCGCCCAGGCCGGACACCGGCGAGGCGAAATCCAGGTAGTCGATCGGGGTGTTTTCGACCAGCAGCGTGTCGCGCACCGGGTCCATGCGGGTGGTCATCGCCCAGACGACTTCCTTCCAGTCGCGCGGATTGATGTCCTCGTCCACGACCACGATGAACTTGGTGTACATGAACTGGCGCAGAATGCTCCACAGGCCGAACATGACACGCTTGGCATGGCCCGCGTATTGCTTGCGGATCGACACCACGGCCAGGCGGTAGCTGCAGCCTTCGGGCGGCAGATAGAAATCCACGATTTCCGGCAGCTGGCGGCGCAGCAGCGGCACGAACACCTCGTTAAGCGCCACGCCCAGCACGGCGGGCTCGTCGGGCGGCTTGCCGGTGTAGGTCGAGTGATAGATGGGATTGCGGCGCATCGTGATGCGCTCGACCGTGAAGACCGGGAACCAGTCCTGCTCGTTGTAGTAGCCGGTGTGGTCGCCGTACGGGCCTTCCAGCGCCATTTCGTAGCCGGTGTCGGGCGGCGGATTGACGCCCTCCGGGACCACGGGCTTGATGGCGCGCGGGTCTGACGACGGCAGCAGGTGGCCTTCCAGCACGATCTCGGCCCAGGCCGGCACGGACAGGTTGCTGCCCAGCGCCTGCGCGACCTCGGTGCGCGAGCCGCGCAGCAGGCCGGCAAACTGGTACTCGGACAGGCTGTCCGGCACCGGGGTGACGGCGCCCAGCGTGGTGGCCGGATCGGCGCCCAGCGCCACCGCGATGGGGAAGGGCGTGCCCGGATTGGCGATCGCGTGGTCGCGGAAATCCAGTGCGCCGCCGCGGTGCGACAGCCACCGCATGATCAGCTTGTTCGGTCCCAGCAATTGCTGGCGGTAGATGCCCAGGTTCTGGCGCTTGGCGTTGGGACCGCGCGTGATGACCAGGCCCCACGTCAAGAGCGGCGCCACGTCGCCAGGCCAGCAGGTCTGGATGGGCAGCCGGTTCAGGTCCACGTCGTTGCCTTCCCAGACGATTTCCTGGCAGGCAGGGCTTTTGACGTTCTTGGGGCTCATGTCCCACAGCGCCGACTTCAGCATCGACACCTTGGCCAGCGCATCGCGCAGGCCCTTGGGCGCTTCGGGCTCGCGCAGCGAGGCCAGCAGTTCGCCGATGTCGCGCAGCGCGCTGACGTTGTCGGCGCCCATGCCGCGCGCCACGCGGGCAGGCGTGCCGAACAGATTGGCCAGCACCGGCATCTGCGCGGGCTGGCCATTGTGGCGGGCGTTTTCGAACAGCAGGGCGGGGCCTTCGGCCCGCAGCACGCGGTCGGAAATCTCCGTCATTTCAAGCTGCGTCGACACCGGCGCGGCAATGCGTTTGAGTTCGCCCATTCGTTCAAGTTGGGCGATGAAGTCTCTAAGGTCGCGGTATTTCACTACAGATCCCAGCGATTTGGTTACATTTCGGATTCAAAGAGAGGTTAACATTGACTCCCTCTTTTTTACGCAGGAGGTTTTATGCCCGATGCGTCAGTGGCCAGCCTGTTCAGGAACATGGCCCAAGGAGTGCACCAATATCTTGCCGAATCCCTGCGCATTTGCTCTGTCTATCTGGGCATCGCGGTCATTGTGACGGTAAGCATGGGATTCGCCCTGCCTGGTTTGCGCGACCAGGCATTGCAAGTGCACAAAGCCTTGTTGACCGCCCTTGCGCCTTCATCCATGCAGGCCAGCTCCGAATCCGAAGCCGGCTCCGAACTGGGGGCCGACACGTCGTCGGCAATTGCCATGGCCGTACCCACCACACCCGCCAGCAACGCCACCGGCATGCTGGGGCCGGCCCGTGTGGCGCCGCCCGCGCCCAAGAAGACCGCTTCGGCGGCCACCGGACCACAGGCCGAAGCACTGCGCAACTATATCTCGCGCAAGTACAAAGTCGCCTATGACGCGACCGGTCCGCTGCTGAACACCGTGTACAAGGTCAGCCGCGAAAAGCAGCTTGATCCCTTGCTGGTCCTGGCCGTGATCGCCATCGAATCGCGTTACAACCCGCTGGCCGAAAGCCATGTGGGCGCGCAGGGCCTGATGCAGGTCATGACCAGCGTGCACCAGGAAAAGTTTGACGCGGTTGGCAAGAACCCGCTGGACCCCGCCGCCAACATCGGCGTGGGCGCCACGATCCTGCGCGACTGCATCAACCGCCGCGGTTCCGTGGACGGCGGCCTGGCGTGTTACGTCGGGTCCACCGGCCCAGACGACAACGGCTATGGCGCGAAGGTGCAGGCGGAACGCCGGCGCCTGGCGCTGGCATCGGGCATCGCGCTGGCGCGCGATTGATCCTGTCCCCCTTTGCCAACAGGCGCGCTCCGCAAGGGCGCGCCTTATTCATTGGATCAGCGCTGCAGCAGCACGCCCATCCGGGCCACCGCTTCTTCCAGACGGTCCAGACCCGTGGCATACGAAAACCGCATCGTGTGGGCCGCATGCGCGGGTCCGAAGTCCAGGCCCGGCACGGCGGCCACGCCGGCTTCCAGCAAAAGGCGCTGCGAGAACGCGGCGCTGTCCATGCCCAGGTTGCTGATATCGGCATAGATATAGAAGGCGCCGTCCGGCTTGACCGGCACGTCGATGCCCAGGCGCTCGAATTCCGGCAGCAGATAGTCGCGGCGCTGCTTGAAGGCCTCGCGGCGGTGTTCGAAGATCTTCAGCGCGGCGGGGGTGAAGCAGGCCAGCGCGGCGTGCTGGGCCAGCGTGGGCGCGCAGATCGCCAGGCTGGAGGCGATCTTTTCCACCGGCGCGACCATGTCGTCGGGCACGATCATCCAGCCCAGGCGCCAGCCCGTCATGTGGAAGTACTTGGAAAAGCTGTTGATGACGATGACGTCGTCGTCCAGCGTCAGCGCCGAGCGCGGCTGGCCGTCATAGGACAGCCCCAGGTAGATTTCGTCGACGATCGCAAAGCCTTCGCGGGCACGGACCTGCGCCAGCAGCTCGGTCAGCTCGCCGTGGGCAATCGACGTGCCGGTGGGATTGCTGGGCGAAGCCACCATCACGCCCTGCGTGGCGGGCGTCCAGTGGCGCGCGACGTCGTCGGCGGACAACTGGAAGCGCTTTGCCGCCGTGCTGGGGATCAGGCGCGGCACGCCGCCGGCGGCCAGCACGAAATTGCTGTTGGCCGGATAGGATGGATCGGGCATCAGCACTTCGCCGCCGGTGTTCACCAGCGCCGCGCAGGCCAGCGTCAGGGCGCCCGAGGCGCCCGCGGTCACAATGACGCGGCGCGGGTCGATGACGGCGCCGAACTGGTCCCGGTAGAACTGCGCGATGGCCTCGCGCAGCGGGGCGATGCCGGCGCCGGGGCTGTAGCCGCTGAGGCCGGCGCGCGCGGCGCGGTCCAGCGCTTCCACCACCTGAGGGGGCGCGGTAAAGTCCGGTTCGCCGATGCCCAGGCTGATAATGTCTCGTCCGGCCGCCTGCAGCGCCTGCGCCTGCTTGAACAGTTCCATCACCTGGAACGTCAGGAAATCGTGAGTGCGGGTAGCGAGGCGGGGCATCGAAATCTCGAAAGCGTCATCTAGCAAAAAAGGAATTGTAGTCATGCAGCCATCCCGGCGCGCCTTTCTCATGGGCCGGCGGCCCGTCCAGACGCCGTGGGCAGCCTTCGTGCAGCGCCTGGCGCTGGTATGCCACGGCAAGGTCCGCGACCTGGGCGAGGGCGGGGCGGACGGCACGTGCGCCATTCTCACGCCCGCGTCCGAGGCCGACGTCGTCCAGGCGCGCAAGCTGTGCGCGGAATACCGCGTGACGCTGGAACTGGAAGGGGCGGCGGGGCCCTTTGCGCCCTCCGCCCGACCGCGCCTGCGGGTGGATCCCGTGTTGTTGACCGAATTGACGCGGCTGGACGGCGACGTGCCGCAGTGGCGCGCGCAGCCGGGCGTGACCCTGGCCGAGCTGGCCCGGGCGGGGTTGCGGCAGTTCGCCGGGCTGCCGGGCGACATGACGCTGGCCCAATGGGTGGCGGCCCCGGCGCCCTGGCCGGCGGGCCACTGCGCGGCCTCGGGCCTGGTGGCGGCCGACGTCCTGTTGGCCGATGGCGTGGAGGAGACGCTGGGCGCGTTCGGCGAAACCGACGTGCAGCCGCTGCGGTCGGCCACCGTGCAGCGCCTGGTGCCCGCGCTGTTCCAGTTGGCGTCCGGCGGCGATGCGTTCGCCACCAACGACGGCTATCACTGGCTGGGCCGCTACCGGCTGGACGCGCTCAAACCCGTGGCGCCGGCCACCGTCAATCTCGCGCAATTGCTGCTGGGCCATGGCGGGACGCTGGCTTGGCTGCAGGGCGCGGTGCTGATCGACGTGCCGCCCGGCGGCGACCGCCAGGCCGAAGGCGAGCCCGGGCCCGCGCCGGCCGCCCCGGGACTGGCGACCGTGCGGCTGGACGGACGTGTCAAGACCCAGTTCGATCCCGACGGCTGCTTCCCCGAAATCCGGTGGCCCGAAGTCTGACATTCGTTCAGCTTGCTGTAAGATTCCGGCGCTCGACCTCAAGAAAGAAGCAGGTCCGCGTTTCGCGCGGCCCGTCATGGGAATAGAATTCCTCCCTCTTTCGTGTCACACACTCTAGCCAGTAGCCGACCTATGGATGCCAACCTTCGCAAAGCCGCCCTTGAATATCACGAGCACGGGCGCCCCGGCAAAATCTCGGTCACGCCGACCAAGCAACTGACGAACCAGCGCGATCTGGCGCTGGCGTACTCGCCCGGCGTGGCGGCGGCCTGTGAGGAAATCGTGGCGGATCCGGCCAACGTGTTCCGCTACACGGCCCGGGGCAACCTGGTGGGCGTCATCACCAACGGCACCGCGGTGCTGGGCCTGGGCAACATCGGCGCGCTGGCCTCCAAGCCGGTCATGGAAGGCAAGGCGGTGCTGTTCAAGAAGTTCGCCGGGCTGGATGTCTTTGACATCGAAATCAACGAGACAGACCCGGACAAGCTGGTCGAAATCATCGCCGGCCTGGAAGCCACCTTCGGCGGCATCAACCTTGAAGACATCAAGGCCCCGGAGTGCTTCACCGTCGAGCGCAAGCTGCGCGAACGCATGAAGATCCCGGTCTTTCACGACGACCAGCACGGCACGGCGATCTGTGTGTCGGCGGCCTTCATCAACGGCCTGAAGGTCGTGGGCAAGGACATCAAGAAGGTCAAAGTGGTCACGTCGGGTGCAGGTGCCGCGGCGCTGGCGTGCCTGGACCTGATGGTCGATCTGGGCCTGCCGCTCGAAAACATCTGGGTCACCGACATCGAGGGCGTGGTTTTTGAGGGCCGCACCACGCTGATGGACCCGGACAAGGCGCGCTTTGCGCAAAAGACCGACGCCCGCAAACTGGCCGAGGTTATCCAGGACGCCGACGTGTTCCTGGGCCTGTCGGCCGGCGGCGTGCTCAAGCCCGAGATGGTCGCCGCGATGGGTTCGCGTCCGCTGATCCTGGCGCTGGCCAACCCCACGCCGGAGATCCTGCCGGAAGTCGCGCACGGTGTGCGCGACGATGTGGTGATGGCAACGGGCCGTTCGGACTATCCGAACCAGGTCAACAACGTGCTGTGCTTCCCGTACATCTTCCGCGGCGCGCTGGACGTGGGCGCCACGACCATCACGCGTGAAATGGAAAAGGCGGCGGTGTACGCCATTGCCGATCTGGCCGAAGAAGAGCAGAACGAAGTAGTGGCGGCCGCCTATGGCACGTTCGATATTTCGTTCGGTCCCGAATACCTTATCCCGAAGCCGTTCGATCCGCGCCTTATCGTGCGCATCGCGCCGGCCGTGGCCAAGGCCGCGATGGAAGGCGGCGTGGCGACGCGCCCGCTGGCGGACCTGGAAGCCTACGAAGAGCAACTGCAGCAGTTCGTGTACCACTCGGGCGCGTTCATGAAGCCGTTGTTCTCGGCGGCCAAGCGCATCGTGCGCGAAGGCGGTCCGGCCCGCATCGTGTTCGCGGAAGGCGAAGACGAGCGCGTGCTGCGCGCCGTGCAGGTGGTGGTGGACGAAGGCCTGGCTCGCCCGATCCTGGTGGGCCGTCCGTCGGTGCTGCTGACCCGTATCGAAAAACTGGGCCTGCGTCTGCGTCTGGGCGAGGACGTCGAAGTCACCAACCCCGAATATGACGAGCGCTTCCATCAGTACTGGACGACCTACTGGGAACGCATGTGCCGCCGCGGCATCACCAAGGAAATGGCGCGCGTGGAAATGCGCCGCCGCATGACACTGATCGGCGCAATGATGGTGCACCTGGGCGATGCCGATGGCATGGTCTGCGGCTCTGTCGGTGCGTACCACGACCACCTGCGTTTCGTGGACGAGGTGATCGGCCGCCGCCCGGGCCACAACGTGTACGCCGCCATGAACATCCTGCTGCTCAACGAGCGCACGGTGGTGCTGGTGGACACGCACGTGAACGACGAGCCCACCGCTGAACAGATCGCGGAATTTACCGTGGCCGCGGCGCGCGAGATGCGCCGTATGTACCTGGCGCCCAAGGCCGCGCTGCTGTCGCGCAGCAATTTCGGCTCGGGCAGCTCGGCGTCGGGCGCCAAGATGCGGCGCGCGCTGGAACTGGTGCGCCAGATGGATCCCGAGCTGGAGATCGACGGCGAAATGCACGGCGATTGCGCGTTGGATGAGGCCCTGCGCATGCGCATCCTGCCGTCGTCCACGCTCAAGGGCGAAGCCAACCTGCTGGTGTGCCCGAACGTCGATTCCGGCAACATCGCCTACAACCTGCTCAAGACGGCGGCGGGCGGCAACGTCGCGGTGGGTCCGTTCCTGCTGGGCGCCAATGCTCCCGTGCACATCCTGACCTCCAGCTCCACCGTGCGCCGCATCGTCAACATGACCGCGATGACGGTGGTCGATGTCAATACGCCACGTTGAAGTCAAGCCGGCCGGCAGGGCGTGCCCGCGCACGCCCACCGGCCTGGTCCTGACGGGCGGCGGCGCGCGCGCCGCCTACCAGGTCGGGGTGCTCAGCGCCATCATGGAGCTGCTGGATCCGGACTGGCATTCCCGGTTCCAGAACCCCTTCGACATCATCTGCGGCACGTCCGCCGGCGCCATCAACGCCGCCGCGCTGGCCTGCCGCGCCGACCGGCCCCATCTGGGCGTGCGGCGCATCCGCCGCCTCTGGTCGTCGCTGAACACCGACATGATCTACCGGGCCGACGCGCCCGGCCTGATCCGCACCGGCGTGCGGTGGCTGGGCCTCTTGTCGCTGGGCTGGATGTATTCCGGCCTGACGCGCAAACGTCCGCATTCGCTGCTGGACAATACCCCGATGCAAGGACTGCTGGAACGCGTGCTGGACTTCGGCAATCTGCGTTCCAACCTGGAGAGCGGATCGCTATCCGCGCTGGCCATCACCGCGTCGGGCTACACCAGCGGCGAACACTTGACGTTCTACCAGGCGCACACCCCCATCGAACCGTGGCACCGCTATCTGCGGCTGGCGATCCCCACACCCATCGGCATCGAACACCTGATGGCGTCGTCGGCCATTCCCTTTGTCTTTCCGGCGCGCCAGGTGCAGGTGCACGGCAAGGGCGAATGGTGCGGCGACGGCTCGATGCGCCAGCTTGCGCCCATCAGCCCGGCCATCCACCTGGGCGCGCACCGCGTCATGGTGATCGGCACGGGCTACCGCGACGACACCCATCCCGAAAACCGCGAAGCCTCGCCGCCGTATCCGTCGCTGGCGCAGGTAGGCGGGCATGCGCTGTCGAGCATCTTTCTGGACGGCCTGTCGGCGGATGTCGAGCGGCTGGAGCGCATCAACTACCTGATGGACCACGCGGACCCGAACGGCGCGCCGCCCACCGTGCGCCGTATCGAGGTGTTGACGATCACGCCCAGCCAGTCGCTGGATTTGATGGCGCTCGAACATTTGCACGATATGCCCGCACAGGCGCGTGCGCTTTTCCGCGTACTCGGTGTATCGTCCGATCCAAACCGTCCGGGGGGCGGGGCGCTGATGTCCTACCTCCTGTTCGAAGCCGGCTACACCAAGCGATTGATAGAACTGGGTTATGCCGATACGATGCGACGTAACGACGAAGTGATCGCCTTTTTCAGGGAGGCACAGGCATGACGCGCAATGGCCAATCTACTTTGCAGCGGCAGCTGATGCGCGGCGGTGCGCTGGCTCACGACGGGCTCGACAAGAAGGCCGTGGTGGACGCCGCGCACGAACTTGGCCTGTCCTTGTTTGTTGCCAATTGCGACCCGTGCCGCAGCCGCTCGGCGGTGTTGCGTGCCATCGTCAAGGCAGTGGATTTCCCCGAATACTTCGGCGGCAACCTCGACGCCCTGTACGACTGCCTGTGCGATACGGTGCTGGACCACAAATCCGGTGTGGTGCTGTGGCTGTACCGTCTGCATTCCGGCGATCCGGCGCTTGAAGAAGACGCCGGCCGCATCGAAACCGTCTGCTCCGACGCGGCGGATTTCGCGCACGAAAATGGCCGTGTGTTCGCGTATGTCATCGAGCACGCTGGCGCGCACCCCGAACCCGAGCCCGGCGTGGCCGCCGCGCCCTACGGCGAAAACGACTGACCTACCACCCGCGCAGCGCGCTGATCGCCGATATCAGCGCCAGACCGGCCGTCTCGGTGCGCAGCACCCGGGGGCCAAAGCGCACGGCCTGCACGCCCGCCGTGCGGGCCGCTTCCAATTCCTTGTCCGACCAGCCGCCTTCCGGGCCGACCAGCAGCGTGATGGCCGCCTGATCCGGCGCGCCTTGTAGCGTGGCGGCCAGATCTTGCTCGGCCTCGGGATGGCACAGCACGCGCAGCCCCTCGGCGGGTTGCGCCAGCCAGGCTTCCAGCGTCAGCGGCGCGTCCACGGTCATCAGCCGGTTGCGGCCGCATTGTTCGGCTGCCGATTGCGCGATGCGCTGCCAGTGCGCGACGCGCTTCTCCAGGCGCGGGCCCGACAACTGCAGCACGCTGCGCTGCGCGGCGATCGGACTGACCCGGGCCGCACCCAGTTCCACGGCCTTTTCCACGACCCAATCCATCTTGTCGCCCGACGGCAGCCCCTGGGCCAGGATGATGCGCCCGCCCAGTTCGGCTTCGCGGGGATTGAAGTCGCCAAGCTGGGCAAAGCCGGCCTTGCCCTCGACTTCCAGCACCGCCGGGTATTCGCCGCCCTGGCCATTGAACAGCGTGATGGCTTCGCCGGCCCGCAGGCGCAGCACGCGCAGGGCGTGATGGGCAAGGGCGTCGGGCAGGGCGATGCGGGCGCCGGCGGTCAGCGGGGCATCGCAATGGAAACGGGGGGCGGGCATGGTGATCGGGCTTCGAAATGGGTGGGGACTGACGAGTTCGCGTAGCCTACCACTGCCTGCCGATTCCTCTGGAAACCCGCGATTACATAGGGCATCCGGCCGATGGCCTCCGGGAAATCCCCTGATGCTAAAATCACCTGCTTCGCAACCTACTCAACCGGCCCTATTTCCTCCGTAGGCGCGCCGGTTTCAAAGAGCCTTCCGAATGAGCAATCCGACCGCCCCTAAACTTGCCTTGGCGGATGCCATCCGCGCCCTCGCGATGGATGCCGTGCAACAAGCGAACTCCGGGCATCCGGGTGCTCCCATGGGCATGGCGGAAATCGCCCAAGCCTTGTGGGCCGGCAACCTGCGCCACAATCCCAAAGATCCCGCCTGGGCCAACCGCGACCGCTTCGTGCTGTCCAACGGCCACGGTTCGATGCTGATCTACGCCCTGCTGCACCTGACGGGCTACGACCTGCCGATCGAAGAAATCAAGAATTTCCGCCAGCTGCATTCCAAGACGCCGGGCCACCCCGAAGTGGGCATCACCCCGGGCGTGGAAACGACCACCGGCCCGCTGGGCCAGGGCCTGGGCAATGCCGTGGGCATGGCGCTGGCCGAAGCGCTGCTCGCCGCCGAATTCAACAAGCCGGGCCACACGCTCGTCGATCACCACACCTACGCGTTCACCGGCGACGGCTGCCTGATGGAAGGCATCTCGCATGAAGTGTGCTCGCTGGCCGGCACGCTCAAGCTCAGCAAGCTGGTCGTGCTGTACGACGACAACGGCATCTCCATCGACGGCCATGTGGAACACTGGTTTGCCGACGACACCGCCAAGCGCTTCGAAGGCTACGGCTGGAACGTCGTCCGCGGCGTGGACGGCCATGACGTCGCCGCTGTAGACGCCGCCATCAAGGCCGCGCGTTCGCAGTCGGACAAGCCCACGCTGATCGTCTGCCGCACCGTGATCGGCAAGGGTTCGCCCAACATGGCCGGCACGCACAACGTGCATGGCGCGCCGCTGGGCAAGGACGAGATCGCCGCCACGCGCACCGCGCTGGGCTGGTCGTCGGAACCCTTCCAGATTCCCCAAGACGTCTACGACGGCTGGGACGGCCGCAAGCAGGGCGCCGAAGCCCAGGCGGAATGGCAAAAGCGTTTCGACGCCTACGCCGCCGAATTCCCCGCCGAGGCCGCTGAATTCACGCGCCGCATGAAGGGCGAAATGCCCGCCGGCTACGCCGATCAGTTCAAGGCGTTCCTGTCCGCCACGCTCGAAAAGGGCGAAACCGTTGCCACCCGCAAGGCCTCGCAATTCGCGATCGCCGCGATGGCGCCGCTGCTGCCGGAAATGCTGGGCGGCTCGGCCGACCTGACCGGTTCCAACTTCACCGACTGGAAGGGCGTTGCCGCCGTCCGCGCCGGCGACAAGGGCATCCAGCTCGGCCGCCACATCAACTACGGCGTGCGCGAATTCGGCATGGCCGCCATCATGAACGGCATCGCGCTGCACGGCGGCTACCTGCCGTTCGGCGGCACGTTCCTGACGTTCTCCGACTACTCGCGCAACGCCATCCGCATGGCCGCGCTGATGAAGCAGCGCGTCGTCCACGTGTTCACGCACGACTCCATCGGCCTGGGCGAAGACGGCCCGACCCACCAGTCGATCGAGCACGCGGCCAGCCTGCGCCTCATCCCCAACCTGTCGCTGTGGCGTCCTTGCGATACGGCCGAGACCGCCGTGGCCTGGAACGCCGCCGTGACGCGTCCGGCCAGCATCGGCATGGACGTGCATGACGGCGGCCCGACGGCCCTGTTGCTGTCCCGCCAGAACCTGCCATTCGTGCCGCGCGACGCGGCCACGGTGGACGCCATCGCCCGCGGCGGCTACGTGCTGCGCGACGCCGAAGGCGCCCGTGCGGTCATCATCGCCACCGGCTCCGAAGTCGCCATCGCCCTGGACGCCCAGGCGCAGCTGGCCAAGGAAGGCATCGCCGTGCGCGTGGTGTCCATGCCCAGCACCGACGTCTTCGACAAGCAGGACGCCGCCTGGAAGCAATCCGTGCTGCCCAAGGGCCTGCCGCGCGTGGCGGTTGAAGCTGGCGTCACCGCCTTCTGGCACAAGTACGTGGGCCTGGAGGGCGCCGTGGTCGGCATCGACCGCTACGGCGAGTCCGCACCGGCCGGCGCTCTGTTCAAGTTCTTCGGGCTGACCGCCGACAAGGTGGCCGAGACCGTCCGCCAAGTTTTGTAAAAAGGAGCTTAGTCATGACCATTCGCGTCGCCATCAACGGTTACGGTCGCATCGGCCGCAACATCCTGCGTGCCCACTACGAAGGTGGCAAGAAGCACGATATCGAAATCGTCGCCATCAATGACCTGGGCGATCCCAAGACGAACGCGCACCTGACGCGCTACGACACCGCCCACGGCAAGTTCCCGGGCACCGTCGAAGTCGACGGCGAGTTCATGGTCGTCAACGGCGACAAGATCCGCGTGCTGGCCAACCGCAACCCGGCTGAACTGCCGTGGGGCGACCTGAAGGTCGACGTCGTGCTGGAATGCACGGGCTTTTTCACCACCAAGGAAAAGGCCGGCGCGCACATCAAGGGCGGCGCCAAAAAGGTCATCATCTCGGCCCCGGGCGGCAAGGATGTCGACGCCACCATCGTCTACGGCGTCAACCACGGCGTGCTGAAGTCGACGGACACCGTCATTTCCAACGCATCGTGCACCACCAACTGCCTGGCCCCGCTGGTCAAGCCGCTGAACGACAAGCTGGGCCTGGAAAACGGCCTGATGACCACCGTTCACGCCTACACGAACGACCAGGTCCTGACCGACGTCTACCACGAAGACCTGCGCCGCGCGCGTTCGGCCACGATGAGCATGATCCCCACGAAGACCGGCGCTGCCGCCGCCGTGGGCCTGGTCCTGCCGGAACTGAACGGCAAGCTGGACGGCTACGCCATCCGCGTCCCGACCATCAACGTGTCGCTGGTCGACCTGTCGTTCGTGGCCAGCCGCGACACGACCGCCGAAGAAGTGAACAGCATCCTGAAGGCCGCCTCGGAAGGCGAGCTCAAGGGCATCCTGGACTACAACACCGAACCCCTGGTCTCGGTCGACTACAACCACAACCCGGCCTCCAGCACCGTTGACGCGTCGCTGACCAAGGTCTCGGGCCGTCTGGTCAAGGTCTCGTCCTGGTACGACAACGAGTGGGGCTTCTCGAACCGCATGCTCGACACCACCGTCGCGCTGATGTCGGCCAAGTAAGCACACCGCCAGTCCATAAGGGGACGGATTTGTTTTCCGCCGATGCGGAAAATGGGTTCGTCCCCTTTGTTCGCCTACCGAAGGAATCCAAATATGTCCAAGGTCAAAACTTTGTCCGCGCTGGCCAAGGCCGGCGCGCTGTCCGGCAAGCGTGTGTTCATCCGCGCCGACCTCAACGTTCCGTTCGATGACGCCGGCCGCATCAGCGAAGACACCCGCATCCGCGCCTCGGTGCCCGGCATCCGCCTGGCGCTGGACGCCGGCGCGGCCGTGATGGTCACGTCTCACCTGGGCCGCCCGAAGGAAGGCGTGCTGACCGACGCCGATTCGCTCGCCAAGGTCGGCCAGCGCCTGTCCGAGCTGCTGGGCATGCCCGTGCAGCTGGTGCGCGACTGGGTCGATGGCGTGCAGGTCGATCACGGCCAGGTCGTGCTGCTGGAAAACTGCCGCGTGAACGTCGGCGAAAAGAAGGACGACGAGGCGCTGGCCAAGAAGATGGCCGCGCTGTGCGACGTCTACGTCAACGACGCCTTCGGCACGGCCCACCGCGCCGAAGCCACCACGCACGGCATCGCGCGCTTTGCTTCTGTTGCCTGCGCCGGTCCGCTGCTGGAAGCCGAACTGGACGCCCTGGGCCGTGCGCTGCACGAACCCAAGCGCCCGCTGGTCGCCATCGTGGGCGGCTCCAAGGTGTCGACCAAGCTGTCCATCCTGCAATCGCTGGCCGACAAGGTCGACCAACTGGTGGTGGGTGGCGGCATCGCCAACACGTTCATGCTGGCCGCCGGCCTGTCCATCGGCAAGTCGCTGGCCGAGCCCGACCAGGTCGATCAGGCCCGCGCCGTGATCGACATCATGAAAAAGCGCGGCGCGGCCGTGCCGATCCCCGTTGACGTGGTGTGCGCCAAGTCGTTCGGCGCCGACGCCGAGGCCACCGTCAAGGCGGCCACCGACGTGGCCGACGACGACATGATCCTGGACATCGGCCCCAAGACCGCCGAACAACTGGCCGGCATCCTGAAGCAGGCGGGCACGATCGTCTGGAACGGTCCGGTGGGCGTGTTCGAATTCGATCAGTTCGCCAATGGCACCGAAGTGGTGGCGCGCGCGATTGCCGACTCCGACGGCTTCTCGATCGCCGGCGGCGGCGACACCCTGGCCGCCATCGCCAAGTACAAGATCGGCGAGCAGGTCGGCTACATCTCGACGGGCGGCGGCGCATTCCTGGAGTTCCTGGAAGGCAAGACCCTGCCGGCCGTGGCCGTGCTGGAAGCCCGCGCGGCGGGTTAAGTCTGGCTGTGTACGCCCCTTGCGAAGGGGCGGCGTGCGGCGGGCGTCAGACGCCCGCCCGCACCAAGCGTGCGGCACCCAAAGCCGCCGCCTTGATTCGCCGCGCGCCGCGCAGCTTGGGGTTGGTGTAGGCTTGGGCGGTCATCCCGCTGCTGGCGGGAATTCACTTGTGATCCGTCTCGCTGCACCATGAATCTCCGCTTTATTCCAGGCCTGGCCAACTTCCAGGGCATTACCCGCGAATCGGCGCGGCGTGACGTGACCGCAGGGCTGAGCGTCGCCGCGGTGGCGCTGCCGGTGGGGCTGGCCTATTCCGCGATGATGGGCGTGCCGCCCGTCGCTGGCCTGTGGGCCGCCATCGCCGGCATGCTGGCGTATGCGTTCTTCGGTTCGTCGCGCACCCTCATCGTGGGTCCCGACACCGCCACCTGCACCCTGATTGCCGCCACGCTGACCGGCATGGCGCTGACCACGCCGGAAGCGCGTCTGCTCGGCGCCACCAGCATTGCGCTGACCGTGGGCGTGGGCTGCCTGATCGCGCGTGTCCTGCGTCTGGGCGTGCTGGCCAACCTGCTGTCGCGGCCGGTGCTGATCGGCTATATGGCCGGCGTGGCAGTCACGCTGGCGATGTCGCAGTTAAGCGGCTTGACGGGCGTGGGACTGCGCAACAGCGGCCTCATTCATCCGTTCATGGAGCTCTCTCATCGCCTGTCCGAGATCCGGCTGCCGACGCTGTTCCTGGGATTGGCCTCGTGCGTTTTCCTGGTGGGGGTCAAGCGGTGGCGGCCGTCGTGGCCCGGGCCCATCCTGCTGGTCGTCGCGACCTGCCTGCTGTCGTGGCTGTTCAATTTTCCGGCGCTGGGCATCGCGGTGGTGGGCGACGTGCCGGCCGGACTGCCGTCGTTCAATCTGCCGGTCAGCCTGGAAGGCGTCGACGGCATTTTGCTGGGCGCGGCGGGCGTCCTGGTTGTCAGTTTTTCCAGCGGCATCGTGACCGCCCGCAGCTTTGCGGCGCGCACGGGCGAGCACGTGGATCCCAATCGCGAACTTGTGGGCTTCGGCGCGGCCAACGTAGCGGCCGGGCTGTTCCAGGGCTATGTCGTGACGGGCGCCGACTCGCGCACGGCGGTCGGGCTGGTGGCCGGGGGCTCGTCGCCGCTGGTCAGCATCAGCGCGGCCGCCGCGCTGGCCGTGGTCGTGGGTCTGTTGAGCGCGCCGCTCTACTGGCTGCCGCAGTTTGCGCTGTCGGCCATCTTGTTGCTGGCGGCGGCCAGCTTGTTCGATTGGCAAGCGTTCAAGCGGTTGGCGCGCATCTCGCGGATCGAGCTCGCGTTTGGCGTGCTGGCCGCCGTGGGCGTGGTGGGATTTGGCGTGTTGCAAGGCGTGGCCGTCTCCGTGGGCGCGACGCTGCTCTATGCCATGTACGTGTCCGGCAATCCCCGCGACGCGCTGCTGGGCCGGCTGCCCGGAGAAACCGTGCTGGGCAAGCTGCACCTGAATCCCGAAGCCAAGCCGGTGCCGGGCGCCGTGATCTGGCTGTTCGAATCCTCGGTCTGGTTTTTCAACGCGGACGCCTTCCGCCGCCGCGCCCGCGAGATCATCGAGCAGGCGGGCGACGTGCGATGGTTCGTGCTGGACGCCGAGGCCATGACGCAGGCCGACGCCGACGCGGTCGAGGCGCTGTATGAACTGAAGCGCAATCTGGATGAGCGCGGCATCACGCTGCTGGTGGCCGGCGGCCACGGCAAGTTCCGCGAGGCGCTGCAGCGTTCGGGCCTGGTCAAGAAGATCGGACCGGACAGAATCTTCGGCAGCCCGGAACAGGCGGTCGACGCCATCGAGCGCTGGCGCCAGGGCGGCCCGGCCACGCTGGCCTGACCTTCAAATGACCGGGGTGTCTGACACCCCGCCTCAATCGATGATGTGATACCCGCCGTCGATGTACAGCGTCTGCCCCGTCATCAGCCGCGCCGCATCGGTAGCCAGCCACGCAGTCGCTTCGCCCACGTCGTCAATCGACACCAGGCTGCGCGCCGGCGCCTTCGCCTGTGCGCGGTCCAGCATCGTGTCGAATTCCGCGATGCCGGACGCCGCGCGCGTCTTCAGCGGTCCCGGCGAGATCGCATGCACGCGAATGCCCTGCGGACCCAGTTCAGCCGCCAGATAGCGCGTGGCGGATTCCAGGGCGGCTTTGACCGGGCCCATCATGTTGTAGTGCTCGACCACCATCTGCGAGCCGTAGTAGCTCATGCAGAAGAGGGCGCCGCCATTGCGCATCAGCGGCTCGGCCAGCTTGGCCATGCGGATGAAGGACCAGCACGACACGTCCATCGCCTGCAGAAAGCCCGCGCGCGAGCAGTCGGTGACGCGGCCGTGCAGATCGTCGCGCGGGGCGAATGCCACTGAATGCAGCACGAAATCCAGCTCGCCCCATTCGTCCGTGATGCGGCTGAAGACGGCTTCCAGTTCGCCGTCGTTCAGCAGGTTCATGGGCAACAGCAATGGCGCTTGAACCTGCTGCGCCAACGGCGCCACGTGCGGCAGGGCCTTGTCGTTCAGGTAGGTGACCGCAAGTTCCGCGCCCATGGCGCGAAACGCCTTGGCGCAGCCCCAGGCGATGGAGTCGGCGTTTGCAATGCCGGTCACCAGCCCGCGCTTGCCGGCCAGCGGCAGAGGCGCGCTCATCGCTGCCTCACGAGGGCGAGCGTGTGCTGGGCAATGACCAGTTCTTCGTTCGTGCGCACCACGTAGACGCCGATGCGGCTGTCGTCGGTCGAGATGCGCGGCCCGTGGCGGGCGTTGCGCTCGGGGTCCAGCTTGATGCCCAGCCAGCCCCAATGCTCGCTGATCGCCTGGCGGATCTCGGCGGAGTTCTCGCCGACGCCCGCCGTGAAGACGATGCCGTCGATGCCGTTCGTCGCGCAGCCCAGGCCGACCATGCCTTCGGCCACGCGCCACGCGAAGTACTTCAGCGCCAGCTTGGCCGACGGCGCATTGCTGGCCAGCAGTTCGCGCATGTCGTTGCTGATGCCCGACAGGCCCTTCATGCCGCAGTCGTGATACAGCATGTGCTCGATCTCGTCGTGGCTCATGCCCTGTTCCATCATCCACAGCACCACGCCGGGGTCCAGGCGGCCGGGGCGCGTACCCATCGGCAGGCCTTCCAGCGCGGTGAAGCCCATGGTGCTGTCCACGCTCTTGCCCTGGTGCATGACGCAGGCCGATACGCCGGAGCCCAGATGGGCGACGACAATCTTGCCCATCGCGATGTCGGGCAGCGTCTGCTTCAGGCGCTGTGCGATGTACTCGTAGGACAGCCCATGAAAGCCATAGCGGCGCACGCCTACCAGATACAGGCGCTCGGGCAGCGCATAGCGGTCGGCGACGTCGGAATGGCTGCGATGGAACGCCGTGTCAAAGCACGCGACCTGCGGAATCCACGGCCGGCGTTCGCGAATCACGCGAATCGGCGCCAGGTTGTTGGGCTGGTGCAGCGGCGCGAGCGGCGTGAAGGTTTCAAGCCGGGCCAGGATGTCGTCGTCGATCAGCACCGGCTCGGACAGGTCCGGCCCGCCGTGGACCACGCGATGCCCCACCGCCAGCGGCGCGCCGCCCAGGTGGCCGCTCAGCCACGTGCCCACGACCTCTTGCGCGTTGGGCACGTCGGGGGCGTGGCTGGGCGCGATGTCGCGTTCGACCAGCGTCTCGCCCGCCGCGTCGCGCACCCGCAGGCGCGGATGCGTGGTGCCGATGCCTTCAAGCTGGCCGCCCAGCCGGGGCGCCAGTTCATGCTTGTCGTCGATGTCGTACAGGTAGAACTTGATGCTGGAACTGCCGGCGTTGATGACGAGGATGGTGTCGCTCATGGCGGTGTGCTTCCACGTTGAGACAAGTCGCGCGGTGGCCCGCGGGTGCTGGCCGGGGCTGGGAGTTTTCAGGCCAGCGGTCTGGCCTGCTGCTGGGCAAGGTGGTTGGCGTAGATCGCTGCCACCGCGCACGACGCCAGGCGCGAACGCGGGCTGTCGGCGCGGCTGGTCAGGATGATCGGCACGCGTGCGCCCAGCACGATCCCGGCCGCCTCGGCGTTGGCGAGAAAGGTCAGGTTCTTTGCCAGCATGTTGCCGGCTTCCAGATCGGGCACCACCAGCACCTGGGCCACGCCGGCCACCGGCGAGCGGATGCCCTTGATGCGCGCGGCGTCGGGGCTGATCGCGTTGTCGAGCGCCAGCGGGCCGTCGAGCACGCCGCCCGCGATCTGGCCGCGGTCGGCCATCTTGCACAGAGCGGCTGCCTCGATGGTGCTGGGGATGCTGGGGGTGACCTGTTCGACCGCCGACAGGATGGCCACGCGCGGTTCGCCCAGCCCCAATCCGTGATGCAGGTCGATCACGTTGCGGATGATGTCGGCCTTGGTTTCCAGGTCCGGAAAGATGTTGATGGCCGCGTCGGTGATGAAGAGCGGCTCGGCGTAGGTCGGCACTTCCATGATGAACACATGGCTGATGCGCCGGCCGCTGCGCAGGCCCGTCGTGCGCGCCACGACCTCGTGCATCAGCTCGTCGGTGTGCAGGCTGCCTTTCATCAGCAGAGAGGCCTCGCCGCTGCGCACCAGCGCCACGGCGGTTTCCGCGGCGGCGTGGCTGTGCGGCGCGTCCACGATGCGGGCGTCGCCCAGGTTCAGCTTGAACTGCTCGGCCGTGTCGCGGATCTTGCCTTCGGGTCCGACCAGGATGGGCCGCAGCAGGCCCAGATCGCGCGCTTCCAGCGCGGCCGACAGCGACGGTTCATCGCAAGGATGGGCGATCGCGCACGGCGCCGCCTCCAGCGTTTGCGCGCGCGCGATGAGTTTGTCGTAGTGCGTGGACGTCGGGAGGCTCATGGGTCTCAGGCCTTGGCGGGTTGACGGGCGGCGGCGCGCTTGGCGGGCGCTTTGGCCGGGGTCGCGTCCGCAGCGGACTTGGGTGCGGACTTGGATGCGGGCTTCGAAGCGGACTTCGACGCTGCCTTGGCGGCGCCATTGGCCGCCGGCTTGGCCGCTTTGGCGGCGGGCTTTGCCGGGGACTTCGATGCCGATTTCGACGCGGCGTTGGGCGCGGTTCTCGATGTGGCCTTCGACGCGGACCGCGGCGCCTTCCTGGGCGGTTCCGCCTCATTCACGGCCTTTCCCGCGGCGTCGGAATGCGGCCGGGCGGTCTTGGCGGGCACCTGGGCGGCCAGGTCGACCAGATCTTGGACCGGATAGGCAGCCTTCGCGGCGGCGCCACGTGATGCCGCAGGCGCCTGGCCTTGCTCGCGCCGCTGCGCGCGGCGTTCGGCCGCTTCGAAGATGCGCTCCATTTCGTTCAGGCTTTCGCGCGCCGCGTCGCTCAGCGGCTCGGCCGCTTCCAGAACGCCCTTCATGGCGATCAGACTGGCGCGGATTTCGGCGGCCGTCGAGTCTTCCAGGAGGCGGGGCATGGCCTGGATGGCGGCGTCCGAATCCAGCGTCATCATCAGGGCCTGTTCGCGGATGACGTCCTTGAACGCTTCCAGCGTCAGCGCGTTGTCGGCTTCCGCGCGCATCTTGCGGATCAGCGCGAAGCTGCGCTCGTCCAGGCCGCCCTCGGCGCCGGACACGTACAGCAGCATGCGGATTGCGGCCACGCGCAGTCCGCCTTCCTGCAGCATCGAACGCAGTTCCGCGGCGCGGTCTTCCATGAAGCGGCGATGCTCCGGCGAGACGCCGGGGTGCCTGCGGGGCGGGCCGGACTTGGCGCCCAGGCCGGCCAGATCCTGCACCACGGGCGATCCGTAGACGCTCATGAAGGTGCGCTCGTCGGCGGAATCGCGCAGTTCCTGCCAGATGTTCAGGCTGGTCTCGATCCAGTTCGAGAACATCTCCTGCGCCACCACGAAAGGATTGGTGGGCGCGGCCTGCTGCCGGTTCTCGCGGACCTGTTCGGCCACCTTGGCGATGGGCGCGATGAGCGGGTTGCGGTCGGAAATCAGTTCGTAGGGCAGGCGCAGCGGGTGCATGCGCTGCATCCACTCGGCCGATTGCGGCGTGACCATGGCGCGCAGCCAGGGCTGCACGAAGCTGCGGTACATGCCCAGGTTGATGTCGGAGATGCGGGCCACCGCGGCAAAGCGCTGGTCGTCTTCTTCCTTGCGGTCGACGATGGCGCGCACGTCGTCCAGCTTGCGCTGTTCGAAGGACAGCACGTAGTTGCCAAAAGCGAGGTCGGCGTTGGGCGTGTCGGGCGTCTTGTCGGCGATTTCAGCCTGGTAGATGCCCGGCGGCAGCACATCGATCATGTCGATGTTCGAGGTGAATTCCTGGTGTTCCTTGCGCGCCACGCTGCCGGACACGAAGATGCCCAGGTGGCCGATGCTTTCGTGGATGGCGTAGACGATGGTCTGGCCGTGTGCGAGGACTTCGGCTTCGTTCTGGTAGAGCTCGGGAATCCAGCCCAGCGCCTGCGGCGGCGGGGTGATGTTGTCGCCCTTGGAGCAGAACACCACGATGGGCGAGCGGATGTTGCGCAGGTCGATGCGGATGCCGTCGGAGGTCACCAGGCCTGCGGTGGCCAGGCGGTTGCCCACGAACAGGTTGTCGACGATGTACTGGATCTCGGGCCCGTTCAGGAATACATGGCCGCCCCACCATTTTTCAAAGCTCAGGTAGCGGTCGGCTTCGGTGTCGACCTTGGCGTACAGGTTGTACTGCTTGGACCACAGGGTGTTGGCCGGGTTGAGGTTCTCGAAGTTCTGCACCAGCCAGGCGCCGTCGAACTTGCCGTTGCCCAGGTCGCTGGTCATGGCCGTGAGCCAGCTTCCGCCCAGCAGGCCGCCCGCGTAACGCATGGGATTCATGCCGCGCCAGCCTGCCCAGTACGACAGCGGCGCGCCCGCGACGATGATCGGTCCGAACAGTTCAGGGCGCACCGCCGCGGTCATCATGATCTGCCAGCCCGCCTGGCAATTGGCCACGACGACGGGCTTGCCCTCGGCATCCGGGTGCAGCGCAATGATTTCTTCCAGGAAGCGCGCCTCGGCCATCATCACGTCTTCGACGGTCTGGGTGGGCATGGGCTGCGGCAGGAACGTCGCGAAGTAGCAGGGATGCCCCGCGCGCACGGCCACGCCGATTTCGCTTTCGGGCTTGAAGCCGCCGATGCCCGGGCCGTGGCCCGCGCGCGGATCCACCACCAGGAAGGGGCGCTTGATCGGATCCGTTTCCACGCCGGCCGGCGGCTTGATCCGCAAGAGACCGTAATTGACGGGGCGGGGCAGCTCGCGGCCATCCAGCACCAGTTCGAATTCCATGCTGAGCACGTTGGGCGCGCGCTTGGCCATGTGTTCGTGATACTGGTTGCCGCGCTGGCGCATCACGTCCGCGTAAAGCACGCCGCGTTGCCAGGCGTCCACGGTGTATTCGTAGGCGGCCGTCCAGGGGTTGAGGGACGGGGCGAGCGTGTGATCGGAGCCGGATCCGGCCATGGCGATCTCCTGTAATGAGCTGCCGGCGACAGATCGCCGCCGAGCCGGTCCCCAGTGGAACCGGCGAAATTGACCTCCCCATTACACCGCATCAGATGGTGCGGTGCAACATCGACGCGTTTGCGGGGTGTCAAATCGGCGCTCGGCCCGGCTTAATCGGACCGATGGCAGACCACTGCTCAGCTCAGCTCAGCTCAGCGCGCGGCGGCGTTGTGCTCCAGCCACTTCTGGACGGCGGGCCGCTGCCATTGCACGTCTGCGTAGGCGCGCAGCGTGTCGGGCAGGTCGTCGTTCGACAGGCGCTTGAGCATGACCGCCAGATCGAGATCGGCGATGCACCAGTCGTCGAACAGCGTCGACTGGCCAACGCCGACCAGATAGCTGGCCACGCGAATCAATTTGGCGGCGGCCGCATGGGCGTCATCGGATAGCGGCTGGCCGGCTTCGCCGTAGAACACGGTTTCCGTGGGACGCTCCTGGCGCAAGGCGCCAAGGTCGCTGCGCAGCCAGGCCTGCAATTGGCGGGCGCGAGCGCGTTCCTGCAGGGCGGCCGGAAACAGGGCGGTGTGTGCGGGCGGGGGGAAGGCTTCGTCCAGGTATTCGGCGATGACGCTGGATTCGGTCAGGTTGAAGTCCGCGTGCGTCAGCGCCGGCACCCGCGAGGTGAGCGCGCGGCACTGGAACGGCTGCATGCGCTGTTCGCCAGCGCCCAGGTCGATGGGACGCACTTCGAAAGGCAGCTGCTTTTCGGTCAGCGCCACATAGACCGACATGGCGTAGGGGCTGAGAAACTGGGAATCGACGTATAGCGTAATCGGGGCGCCCAAAGCTTGTCTCCGGTCAGGCGGGTAACGTATGGTCAGGCCGCGCGCGGCGCCTGGTTTGCAAAGCGTAACGCAAGTGCAATGCGGACGTGTCGCGCGGGCGCGTCAGTCCACGATGAACAGCTTGGCGCCGGTCTGCGTGGACGAGCGATGCGGTTCGGCCTGATCGGCCACCTGGTAGCTCATGCCGGGGGTCAGCACGAATTGTCGGCCGTCTTCCAGTTCGGTGTGCAGTTCGCCTTCCAGACAGAACAGGATGTGGCCCTTGGTGCACCAGTGGTCGGCCAGGTAACCGGCCGTGTATTCCACCATGCGCACGCGCAGGTCGCCGAAATTACGGGTCCGCCAGTACGCCATGCCGGTGTCGCCGGCGTGTTCGGTGCGTTCCACTTCGGACCAGTCGGTGGTGCCGAAGGGGATGTTGCTCATATTCATCGTGGATCCTGCCTGTTGGGTCCGCCCCCGAAATCCGGGCGAAAAAACACATACTACGCCAATCGGGCGGCCCGCTTCTGCTGCCGGCACCTGCCGCGCGGCCGCACATTGAAAAATCGGTCCATAACCCCTATCTTCTGGCTATTCAAGGCCGGATCCGGCTGTGCCGGACGCGGCCTCAACCCTCTACGTGAGCTGGAACATGGAGTTCAAGGACTACTACAGCATTCTCGGGGTGGAGCAGGGCGCATCCGACGACGATATCCGCAAGGCCTATCGCAAGCTCGCCCGCAAATATCACCCTGACGTCAGCAAGGAAAGCGACGCCGAAACCCGCATGCGCGACGTCAACGAAGCGTATGACGTGTTGCGCGACGCCGAAAAGCGCCAGGCCTATGACAACCTGGCTGCGGGCGTCGCGCCCGACGGCGGCTTCCAACCCCCGCCCGGCTGGGACGAAGGCTTCGAATTTCACCGCGGCGCCGCGCCCGGCGACGAGGCGCAATTCAGCGAGTTCTTTTCGTCACTCTTTGGCGGCCGGGGCGGCCGTCACGGCGCGCGCCAGCAGGACTTCCGCACGCGCGGCGAAGACCATCACGCCGCGATCGAAGTCGACCTGGAAGACGCGATCAAGGGCGCGACGCGCGACATCAGCCTGCGGTCCATGCAGATGGACGATCAGGGACGGCCGCACATGCAGAGCCGCACGCTCAGCGTCAAGATCCCGGCCGGCGTGCGTGAAGGCCAGTACATCCGGCTGGCCGGACAGGGCATGCCGGGCTATGGCGGCGGCGAAAGCGGCGACCTGTATCTGGAAGTGCGCTTCAAGCCGCATTCGCGCTACCGCGCCGAAGGGCGCGACCTCTACATGACCTTGCCGGTTGCCCCATGGGAAGCCGCGCTGGGCGCCAGCGTGCAGGCGCCCACGCCCGGCGGCACGGTCGAGGTGTCCGTGCCGCCCGGTTCCGGCAACGGCCGCAAGCTGCGGTTGCGCGGACGCGGCATTCCCGGCGATCCGCCGGGCGATTTGTATCTGGTCCTGGATCTTGTGCTGCCGCCCGCCGATAGCGATGCGGCCAAGGCCGCCTACCGCAAGCTGCAGCAGGATCTGCCCTTCAACCCGCGCCGCAACCTCGGGGTCTGAGCATGAACAAGATAGTGATCACCAGCGCCACCGTGGTCGGCAAGTCGCAACCGCTCAGCACCGACGACCTGGCGCGCGCCTGCGGCGCGGAAGTGGAGTGGGTTGCCCGGTTGGTCGAGGTCGGCATCGTCAACGCCAGCGGAACCGGCCCGGCGGAATGGCGTTTCTACAGCGTGGACCTGCAACGCGCCTTGCACGCGCGCCGGCTGGAACACGACTTCGGCGCCGGTCTGGACGCCGTCGCGCTCATCCTGGACCTGAGCCAGGAGGTGCGCCGCCTGAAGTCCCAGCTGCGGGCGCTGGGGGCGAAGCCTTGACGCACGGCTGAGTAAAATGGGCGCCCGCCGCAACAAGTAAAAGCGATGAGCGCCTTGGAGACTCCCCCCGCCGCCGCGCGCGCCCCGTCCGGCGGCGCGCGCATCGATGGTCTGAAATCCTGCCTGCCGGTCATGATCGGCTACTTTCCGGTGGCCGTGACGTTCGGCATTGCCGGCATCGCGGCCGGCCTGACGCCGCTGCAGGTCATCCTGATTTCCGTGCTGGTCTACGCGGGCGCCAGCCAGTTCCTGCTCTTGGCGTCCATCAAGGCCGGCACACCGTGGCTCTGGGTGGTGGCGCTGTGCTCGCTGCTCAACGCCCGGCATCTGCTCTATGGCCCGTTGCTGTCGCGCTTTCTGCCGGCGGCGCTGCGCGATCGCTTGAGGGTCGCATTCCTGTTGACCGACGAAGTCTTCGCCACGGCGTTTAACCGGCTGCACGGCGTGGAACCCGCACGGCGCCAAGGCTGGATGATCGCGCTGGGCCTGGGGGCGTGGCTGACGTGGATCGCGGGCACCGCCGTGGGCGTGTACGCGGGCGATGGCCTCGAACGGCACTATCCGATGTTGTCGCAGGTCATGCGCTTTGCGCTGCCGGCGCTGTTCATGGCGCTGGTGTGCCAGAGCGCCCGGCGCGGCATGGGACTGCCCATCCTGGCCGCCGTTGTCGGCGCCGGACTGGTGGCTGCGCTGGGCTACACCAGCCTTGCCATCCTGGCGGGCGCGGTCATCGGCTGCGCCGCCTATCGCATGAGGAGGCCGGCATGAACGCGAGCGGATTGGAATTCTGGGGCGCCGTCATCGCGATGGCGGTCATCACGTATCTCACGCGCGCGCTGCCCTTCATGCTGTCCGAGCGCAGCCGGCTGCTGCGGCACC